>JADFGN010000229.1 GCA_022567695.1 Candidatus Poribacteria bacterium
GGAAAGGGGCCGGGGGGTTAGGTCAAAACATAATTTACAGTGTATTAGGAGATCAGATTAGGAAAAGTAACGAATCAAGATTTATAATTGTGTGTATTGGGGAAGGATGATATAATCCAAACGTCGTAAACGCCCCATTATAACACACCCCACGCAACGCGCGAAAGGAGAATCGCATGCCATCGACTCCGTTACAACTTTCCGTCGCCGAATTCAAAGATGCAGACCATTGGCGATGGGTACTTTCCGACAGCAATGGCGCGTTCCTCGCCGACCACTCTGTCGCGTTAGACCGCAGCGATGCACACTACCCCGGCTTTCTCAACCTCGATAGCTACGTGTATCAACACGCCGACCGGGAGAAGTGGCCCGACGATGACATTCGGATTCTCGATGAAGTGGGCGCATGGATGGGGACGCAAGTGCTTGGGAGCATCGGGGAGACGATCGTCTCCTGTGGCACACCGATGCCGAGCGGGAAATTTTGCAGAATTCCCCCAAGGCCGATATGCCAAATCAGATGGCTGTAAAGTTAAAGGCGGGCGATATTGTGTTTTACAACTCCAGTCTGTTCCACAAAGGTTGTAGCAAATCAGGCGCGAAACGCCAAACCCTGCACTATGCCCTTCGCTTCTCTCGAGGACAGGCTTCGGGCTCAAGATGACATATCAAATAAAAACAGTATTAGTCTCCGGGCAAACGGCGAATTTTCGTATCCTCTTCTAAAAATCGCTCGAAGTCAAACTTTTTATCGCTGATAGCGGTATTGATTTCGGGTTTTACAACTTTGAATACAACCCGCGTCTGTTCAAGAGGACGTTCAATCTCCACTTTATGCGGGTAGAGGAGACCACCGACTTCTCGATAGTCCGAAAACTTTGTCCGTTGGATGATTGTTCCATCCTTATTGCGCACAAGCCACGTTTGGACCTTCGGCTCACCGTTGCGCACAAAAATCGTAATCTCTTCTGTCTGCTCCCCTCCGACGGTTGAGCGAGTTACGACGTATTTTGCGCCGGAGTGTGTCAGTGACAATTTGTCGGTGTTCCCATCAAGGAAAGGGTTGGCGAAGATGGCGTTGCGAACATCAGAAACCCTCAAGTCCATCCCAAAAATCTCTCGTAACACCCCATCCTCTAAAGGTTGAAAATAGGCCTCATTTTCATTGATGAGGCGCAGCAGAAATTGACCCCGTGCGGCAATGACAACAACTCGCGGTTCGTTATAAGCCCCCAGGGCTTGAATATGCAGGAGTTCACCATCTGTCTCCGATTTTTTGTACCAGAGATGTTCACGAACCTCTTCCTTTTTACCCTTGTCCTCAATGGTAACCCTCATCCCCATTATCAAGGTTGAGGTGAGTTCATAACGTACTTGGAGCTTTTCAAGAATCAGATTTAACTTTTCAGTATCCTCGGAAGACAACTCGAAATTAACCGCCTTACCCCCACAACTGGCAACAAAAAAGGTGCAAAGAATGATTGGTAAGGCAACGAGCATAAAACGTGCCCTTGCAGGCGTTGGGAATACCCGACACAAAACGTGAAACGCGAAATGAACCCTTTCCTTCTCGCTCTTCTTTTCCATTCTTTCCTTCTGTATCATGTCATTATTTTTGCGTGTCAATCCTGGTAATCTTCCATTCATTGTTAGATTGTTTCAACGTGAAAAATAACTTGCCTGAAACAGAAGTGCTCGGTGAATCCACCGAAGCCAATACGATAGAATAGTCCGACGCCACCGTTGCCGTTGGCGGTATGACATCAATACGCAATCGTTGTAGCTGAATCTCTAGCTGTGTGTAGATCTCGAACAGAGATTGCATCTTTTTCTTTAGTTTCGCGTAGTCTTCATTCCCTCTTGAATAGGTGCGAGATATTGTTTCCATTATCGTCGGCAGATCTCGGTTTTTGTAGGCGGATTCGTAAGCACGGATAACAGACTCAACTTCAGAATCTGGATTGAAAACTGTCGCCTTAGCGGCGGGACGAGCTGTCCCATCCATTTCGTCTATGCTTGGCTCCGGCGGTATTTCTGATATGACCGCGGTAGACTTTTCCATCAAAAGTTCGTCAAGCATACGTTCATCTTCATCAGTTGCAATCGATGAAGTTGCAGCGATTTCATCCCGCTTTTCCAGCCCATAGATTTCAATTTCGGTCAACCGGATTGTTCCTCGCACATAGCGATTGTAACGGGTTTTTCTGTAAGTTTCCGAATCATTAGTCCACCGTATGAGCAAGCGAATCTTTGATGTCTTTACAGGCTGGAAGCGAACCACAACCCGACCCTTTTTATTATTCCGGATGCTGTCATGCTGATCGCCGACCTTTTTATTAAGCCGATTAACTTTCTGCCAACCTCCTGCTTGAGATGCCCAAAACTGCACACTGAAATCTCTCACACCGTATCGATGGGCGGGATACTGTTCTGAATCAACTGTGTGAACAATAACACGAGTAATGAGTTTTTCCTCCGGCTGCTCGATGATGACCCATCCCATCGCCGAAGAAACGGAGCCGCCATACCCCATAACGGACGTCCCTCTGGTTTTGTAATCATCGTCCTCAAACTCACGTGGATTGACCCGCTGACGGGTATCGACAGGCTCCCCGCGCAATCTTGCCTGCTGAAGCATAGCACGTTCAGCAAACCAAGCGTTCTCACCGGCACCCGCGTATCTTCCGTAAGCGTAAGCATCTTCAAATTTAACTTCCCAACCTTCTCCGCTATCCCAATTTTCCGAACCGACAATGCCGTTTGTCAAGGTTGAAGCGGGGTGGGTTGCGTTCTCCTCCGATACAAAAATGGTGGCTCCATTTTCAGGTCGGGCGTAGTTGACAAGCTGTTGGTCTATCTCGGCGGCGTCCACAAACACCTCTTTGAGTTGACAACCGCAAATTAGTATGAAGCAAGCAATGAGAACGATTGTGGGTGTTGCTTTTTGAATAGCCATCTTAATAACCTCCTAACAATTTATCATGGCGATAGAAGATAAGCCGGATACGATGGGAGAATTCTCCTGGACTCCATTATCGCCACCAGGAGGCCGTTCCCAAACCAATTACTATTCATCTTCGGGGGAGAATGTGTAACACCAAGCCTCCCCTTCCAAGACAGTTTCCTCTGTTTGACGAGTAACTCTGATTTTAACTCCAACTCCGCATCAATAGATGAGGCGGAGTTGGAGTTAAAGTTGGGTTACAGGCTTAGTTTGATGAATACTCAACACCTGAACGGTTACCTCCCAAATACCAGATGCTAAAAAGTCTCAGCCATCGATTTTTCGATAATAGAAACAGCTTCATCGACATGTGCTGCTGTAATGTTGAGCGGTGGCAGAAAACGGAGAATATAGTCGTTCGTGCAGATAAGGATTAGGCCGTTTTCAATGCACTTGGCAGCGAGTGGCTTGGCATCAACGCTCATGACCAATCCGCGGAGTAAGCCTCTGCCGCGTACTTCTTTGATTGGGTATTTATCTTTAAGCCCCATCAATCTCTCCGCCAAATAGTTCCCCATTTTGACCGCGTTTTCACCAATATTCTCATCAAGAATTATTCTCACTGTTGTTAATGCAGCGGCTGTGACTAATGGATTTCCCCCGAATGTTGCCGCGTGAGTGCCGGGAACGAAGCTCTCAGCAATATGCTTCTTCGCGAGCATCGCGCCGATTGGAACACCGCCACCGAGTGCTTTTGCCATCGTAAGAATGTCAGGTACAACCCCATAGCTCTGATATCCGAAAAGCGGCCCCAAACGCCCCATTGCTGTCTGGACTTCATCAAAGATTAAAACAAGGTTGTTTTCATCGCAGAGTTCGCGTAGTCCTTGGAGATAACCATCACTCGGCATATTTACACCACCTTCCGACTGGATGGGTTCAACGAGAATCCCGCACGTTTTCTCGTTGATTGCTCCTTCTACCGCAGGGAGATCATCATACGGAACATACTTGAAGCCAGGGAGCATCGGCTCAAATCCCTTGTGATATTTCGGCTGCGCCGTTGCGGTGATTGTTGCCATTGTTCGCCCATGAAACGAGTTTTCCATTGTGATAATTTCATAGGCATCTTCTCTGCCCTGGTCTTTGATAGATTTTCGGGTCAACTTAATGGCGGCTTCATTGGCTTCTGCGCCACTGTTGCAGAAGAAGCATTGGTCCAAGTCGCAGTTTTCAATTAGCAATTTCGCCAGCTTTGCCTGCGGCTCAATATAGTACAGGTTGGAGACGTGGATGAGTTTTCCCGCCTGCTCACGAATCGCTTCTACGACACTTGGATGGCAATGCCCCAACGCGTTGACAGCGATTCCACCCAGAAAATCGAGATATTTGACACCGTCGGCATCCCAAACGTAAGGCCCTTCTCCGCGCACAAACGCCAATTGGCGATCGCCGTAGGTGTTTATGATATACTTTGTCGCCATTGATTTGATCTCAGCCGTTGTCATTCGATATGTATCCTCCTTGATTGTTGCTTAGTAAATTGAAGATAGATTGTTGGGGATATTGGTCTTAGAGATGAGATTCTTTTCGCAACGCAACGGATTGGATTTCCGTTAAGTGTAATCAGGCATATCCCTGCATTCAGCGAGATTGTGCAAAGTATAATACCCTTATTGTATTTTTGTCAAGACGATCCCATAGATGGCTAGGGCTATTCTCGGAAGTTAAGCTTTCGAACGGTTCTTCATGGAAAACTGAAACTTTGTGAATTAGACGTAAAGCGGGTCGGGGATTTTGAATAACCCTGACCTGCCCTCAAAACGTCCTATAAAACCCGTAGATTTTTTAGGGATATTCAATGTAGCTTGTAGCATAAAAACCCACACCAAGTGTTTGCGTGCAGAAATATCTGCCGTTCTACAGGAGAAGCATCTGTGAAGCAGAAAAACGAGAATCTCCTCCTCACCGAAGGAGTCACCAAAGGCTTATTATCACTGGGAATTCCCGTTGTTGCTTCGTTATTGTTGCAGACCTCATTTAACATCGTTGATGCCATTTGGATTGGACGGCTTGGGGACGCGGCACTTGCCGCAATCAGCACAGCGAGTTTCGTGCTGTGGAGTGTTTTCGCGCTGGCGGAAATGGTCGCGATTGGAGTCACCGCGATGATCGCTCGGTTTGTCGGTGCAGGCGATCAGCGTCAAGCGGCACAAGTTGCCGGACAGGGGATCTGGCTAGGACTGCTCGTATCGATTGGAATTAGCGCGGGCGGCATGACATCTGTTGCTTACATCTTTAGTTTCATGAGGACGGCTTCTGATGTGACGCAACACGGAATCTCCTACTTAGCGGTCTTATTTTGGGGGATGCCTTCTCTGATTCTCTTCTTTGTTCTGAATGCAATCTACCGGGGTAACGGCGACACGAAAACTCCAATGAAACTTCTGACTATGGCCGTTCTCATTAACGGCGTGCTGGATCCCTTCCTGATCTTTGGGTGGGGCCCTTTTCCTCAGCTAGGCGTGGCGGGTGCTGCATTTGCCACTGTGATTGCACGGTTCATCGGGGTGGCGGTTGGTGTAAGAATTCTCCTCCGCAGGGAAAATTGGCTGGTTTGGCGGACATCAAAAAAATGGATCGATTTATCGATGATGCGGCGAATTCTACGGATTGGCATCCCCGCATCATTAGCCGGATTAGTGGTTTGCGTCGTTTATATTTTTTTGACACGGGTGACCACGAAATTTGGCACGGCAGCGGTTGCCGCACTCGGCGCGGGCCACAAAGTTCAATCGATTACCTACATGATTGGAGTCGGTATGTCGGTTGCGGTGACGACGATGGTGGGCCAAAATCTTGGCGCAAAACAGGTGGAACGCGCAGCGAGAACTGCATGGGTCGGCTGTGGAATTATTGCGCTCGCCAACGGTTGCATGGCGGCGATTTATCTCACACTTTCTCCCTATATCATTCGAATCTTCATCTCAAATCCGCAAGTTATCCGAATTGGCTCAAACTACTTAAAGATCAACGCCATTGCCGAAATCTTCATGGGAATCGAGTCGATATTCGATGGCGCGTTTGCTGGAGCTGGAGATACGCTTCCCCCGGCCCTAATTTCTGTTCCCTTAACGGTTGCCCGCTATCCGCTCGCCTACTTCTTTGCCGTAGTGCTTTGGAACAATGTCAACGGTGTCTGGACGGCAATCGCGCTTACGGGATTTGTGCGTGGGGTTTTGATTATGTATTGGTTCAGTCGTGGTAAATGGAAGGAGCGGGAAGTGTAGCATTGATAAAAAAAGAGGCGTGGTGCAACCAACGACTCTTAATCCATCGTTTCTTCAGCAGGTAAGCGGCTAGTCGTTCGCAGACCTGACAGGTTTTGAAAACCTGTCAGGTCTATGTGCTAAAATTTATATCCACACATGTTGGTTATCAAACAGAACAATGGAGTTATCATGCAGAAAAAACTACATACTCACATCGAAAATGGTAAAAATGCGCTCTGTGCATCGCTACAAGAACTGGTCAGAATTCCGACCGTCAATCCGCCCGGCAATCATTATGCAGAGCTCGTCGGTCTCCTTGATGAACGCTGCCGGGGGTTGGGAATGAAAACTCAGATTGTGCATGTCCCCCTCGATGAAGCGCAAAAGGTCGTCCCACATGCCGATTCTCATCCTCGCATGAACCTGATTGCCCGGTGGGATGTCGGCGCAGAAAAAACGGTTCATTTCAATGCACATTACGATGTCGTTCCTGTGTCCGGCAAATGGAGTGCGGATGCCTTTTCTGCAAAAATCGATGGGGATTGGCTTTACGGCCGGGGATCGGACGATATGAAAGATGCGATTGCAACGCTACTGTTTGCGATTGCTGCGCTTCAGGAAACGGGAGTCCGCCCCGTATTTAATATCGAGTGTTCCTTCACTTGTGACGAGGAAACCGGCGGTGAACTCGGCGCAGGCGAAATCGTCCGCAAAGGGCTTGTTCAGGCGGACTATGTGGTCAATTGCGAAGGGGCAACAGGACTCAATGTCGGAATCGGGCACAACGGTGTTTTATGGCTCGAAGTTACCGTACATGGCAAAGCGGCACATGCCTCTCGACCGGATAGCGGAATCAACGCTTTTGAGAAAACTGCGGAATTGGTGACGGCCTTGCAACCGCTCAAGGAACGATTTGCCGCATCAGAACGCGCTTTCAAAACGCCCGATGGAATCGAACGGCATCCAACCATCAACATCGGCGGGGTTTTTGAGGGAACGTCTGGTGACAAGGTCAACACTGTCCCGGCACAGGTCATATTTTCGATCGATCGACGAATACCGCCCAACGAGCGTTTACGGGAGGCAGAGAATGAACTTCGCATGGCAATTGATGAAGCGTGCCAATCTCCTTCCGATGTGAAGGCAGATGTGAAATCCATATTGCGTATCGAACCGTGTTTAGTTAATCCAACCGAGCCATTTGTTCAAGCGTTCGCGCAGGCTGTGCGCACTGTACGGCGCAATCCAGTGAAATTCACCCCGACCTCTGGCTTCACAGACCTCCATTTTTTCGTCGAGGAGGGCAAAATGCCGGGGGTCGGCTACGGTCCGCGCGGCGAAGGAGCACATGGTATCAATGAGCGGGTCAGCATTTCAGACTTGGTAAAAACCGCAAAAATCTATGCAACGTTTATGGTTGAAGCCAATCGAGATGGTGAATTATCTAGTTGAAAAGGGACATCTTTTTTGGTATAAACTTCGTTTTCTAGCCATTTTATCTTGCCTGTCTCTTCGCTTGGAGCAAACGTCCCACGCCACTGCTCTTGACCTGCGATTGAACTGTTGCCGGTTCTTGCCTCGGGATGTGGGCTACCCGTTGAGGTGTAAATGTTGATGGGGTCGTTGTTCTCGCCAAAGTCGCTTTTTTCTGACTCAAGCGCGTCAGCGTTGGGAGCGATGCGGTTTTACCTGTTCGGCGTAGCGCCGCCAATTGCGCCCGAAGTTCAGCAAAATAGCCACTTGCAATACTGAGACGCCGGAGAATCATCTCAGCCACAAAAAGGAGGATAGTCGCAATCAAGAGCGTGGCCGCCAAGGACTTTCGCTGCTCAACTGCCTCGCCTGTGTGTGTGCCGATCTGTTCTGGGGATGGTTCGTAAATGCCGTTTGTGCGGCTAGCAAGGTGACTGAGAAGTTGACGATTCGTTTCAAATTCGCCAAATTCTGCTGGATATGAGAGTACCAAAGTTTCCGTCCGCAACCCGGCCACCTCTCCATTTCGCTCTCTCTGCGCAGTAACAAGGTACACACCGCGGGCGGTGAGGGGAAACTCCCCTTTGTATTGCGTCGGCGTGACTTGCTGCATCTCAACCGTTTCGCCTTGGCCATCAGGGCGTACCACGCGAAGGTTAAATTTAGAGTGCTGAAGGGAATCGCCTCTCGACCGCGATGGTGTTTCAGTCTGAATTATCACCTGTCCTCTACCATTGTCTTGAGAAACGTTGAGGTCGAAATCGGCGTTCCCATCAATGCGCGGCAAAGTCCAATTGATCGCTTGCCCCCAAAACTTCCTAAAGTACTCCCATGCAATCCAATCGGCAGCCCACCTCGGCTTGACATCGGAAGTGAATGCAACCGACCTGCCGAGCCCGTAATTCCACGTCGCGAGAATCGGATGTTCTTCGTGGGATTGGATATGGACTTGCGCGTGCTCCTTTTCCGAGGTTGCGATGTAGCCGTAGAGTTTCGGCAGGCGATCGATTCCCGCCAAAATCTGCGAGCCGACCTCATTGATAATTGGCTGAAATGGCTCTTGGATGGTGTACTTTTGGGTTTGTCTGACCTCGTCGGCTAATATTTTGGGCAGTTGGTTTACATTCTGTACTTCCACGTATTTTCCCTTCCCTTGGGCGGCAATCGCTTCCATGACTTCTCGCGCGGCATCACCGATAGCGAGTGCCGTCACGGTAATCGAATCGGCAGCAATCTGCCTCGCTAACGTCTCAAAATCACCAACAGGCCTGCGCTCCTGTCCGTCCGATAGAAGGACAATATGCTTCTGTTTTGCATCGACCGCCTTGAGCCGCTGATATGCTCGTTCCAACGCATTGTACATTTTCGTACCGCCGGTTGCACTCAACTTCCCAACCTTGCGGATAATCGATGGGTGATCTGTTGTGAGGGGAAATTCCTTAATTTTGACAGCAAAGCCAATCACGCCTGCCAGATCTTCATCATCAAACTCCCGGACTCCCGCTCGAATTCCTTCGATGGCTAACTGGATCTTCCGATCCGGACCGACATAGTCTGCCATGCTGCCGGAGGTATCGACCACAAACATGAGCGCAAGGGATTCCTTCCGCTGACGTGGTGTCATGTCAACGGGCAAAGCGCGTTCTAGCGGTGTATCGTGATAGCCACCCTTGCCGAAAGCGCGATCGCCTCCAATCACAACCAATCCCTTGCCGAGGTCACGAACGTAGTTTTCGATCAGCGCCATCTGTGAAGCTGAAAGCACATCGGCGGAAACATTGCTCAAGATGACCACATCGTTGCGTTGCAAGTCTACGAGTTCGCTTGGAAATTCGGAAGGCGGGATGACGCTGACGACAAATCCGTTTTCTTCAAGGACAGTTTGTAATGGAAGCAAGCTATCTGCGTCTCCCTCGACATACAAAGCGTGAGGTTGGCCTTGGACATGCACAAAAGCATAGCCCGTATTATTATCGAGAATGGTATCATCGGCACTTGAAATCTTGAGTTGATAGATGTAACTGCCCTCTTCGTCGAGGCGTTGCGGCGGAAAATCCTCGATGACCTGTATGCCCTGTTTCAGTTCGATGATTTGCGCCTCAGAAATCAGCCTGTCATCGCGGTAAAGTTGTGCGGTAATCTGAGTTGCTTTGGTGCTTTCGACGACCGCCTTCAAGGTAAAGGCTTGCCCCAATCTGGTCTGCGACGGTTGTACCCGCAAGTTATGTATCCAGACTTCGTTCTCTCTCTTAGCGGTTAACGGAATTGTGAAGATTTCTATCCCACTCGCTCGAAGAAGTTCTAAGATATTATCATTCAACGCGCCGACGTTCTGTAGCCCGTCACTGAGTAGCACGATTCGCTTTTGCTGCGCCTCCGGTAAAATACGCATCGCCAACTGGATGGCGGCAACAATATCAGTCGCCTCGCGGTTCATTTCCAGATTGGTTAAAATCTCCGGCGTCAAGCGGGGTTGATCGGTTTTCAAGCGCATCGGCAAGCGGATTGAAGCCTGTCCTGCGAAAAGGATTAGGCTGAACGTATCAGTGGACTTCAATTGATTAACGGCATCGTTGATCTGACGGATTCCCTCCTGTTGCTGTGAAGTCGGCACGCTATCGGAAACATCAAGGAGAAACACGGTCGCTAGGACATCGACTTCATCTTTTCGGTGGAGGTCTGCCAACGCGAGGATTAAGCAGAGCACGGCGGCAATGCGTAGAACAAGCGTCGTTGATTTCCGCCACCGCGCTGCTTCAACCCGTGTGCGCCGATGAATGAACAGGAAAAGCGGAACGGTTACAAGTAAGAGCAGAAAGAGGGGATTGTTGATGTGAAACATTTTAGGAATCGGGAATCGGGAAATTATACTCAGTGGTCCGCAATTTTACACATTTTGTCATTCCTTCGCTGCGCTCAAGGACAGGCCTGAGCCAAGCGAAAGATCTCTTTTAATTGCATGATTTTTCAAGAGATTCTTCGATTCGTTCTACGGAACACGCATTACGTTTATTCTCTGAGTTCCTTAAAGTAGTCAGGGGCCGACTTGTGTTCCGCGGCATGGGTCATTTGGAAACGTTCGCAAATGGCGATATAGCGGTCAATGAGTTTCTGGCGTTCTGCCTTCTCCATATCGCCCCCAGCGACAATCATCGCCTTGTAAGCAGGAATGGAAGCCTTCTCCACCCTTGCGCGAACGTCGTCATCATCTGCG
>JADFGN010000230.1 GCA_022567695.1 Candidatus Poribacteria bacterium
AGAACTTGTGTCTCTTAAGTCCACTCCCTTGTGAAAGAACCAACCCCTTTTTCTTGCAAGTTCTTTAAGTGTCGTTGGAAACTGTTTCTTAATCCGCCGAACGGCTCTTTCATCAAGATGATTTCCCCACAGCGCAAATTTCCAAACCGTCAGTTCACCTGTCGCGGCTTTGTATGGAGATACAGTCTGAATTTCGTTTTCGTTAATCGTAATGACCCAAGGCTTATCTTTGGCTTCACAGACCTGATTAACGGAAAACGGTCCATAGTGTACGATGTCCCGTTTCTCGCTTGTGTCATCTGCCCGATAAATAACAGTCATGGCAGGTTTGACATCTCGTTTCTCCTTGCCAAACAAAACCTCACGCAGATTCGCAAAATTCGTGACTCGTAGTACTTCATGTTGAGTGAAGAATGCCTGCCGATATTTCTCGGAACGCTGGTTGAAAAGGCTTGTTGCGGGTAGGATAAGTCCAACGACGCCATCGGGCGTCAATAGGTCGGTGACCTGCCAACTAACGGCTTCAGCGACGCTTAAATCACCAACAGGGCATTGATTGTTGTTCTTGCTTATCCATGCGTGGGCAAATTTCTGTCGCTCTGCGTTTGCTTTTATCCATGGCGGGTTGCCGACAATGCAATCGAATTTTAGGTCATGTTGCCAAAACGTCCCGTTCTCTTGGTCAAAGAAATCGCATTCAAAGATTTGTGTGTTGTGTAAATCAGGGAACTGAAATTGGAGACTTTGCAAATCACGCGGCAGATAATGGAGCAACGTGAGAATGAGACTAAATTCAGCAACGTAGCAGGCGTCACGTTCTCGTTCGACGCCGTAAATACTCTCCTCTAGGATGGTTTTTAGTTCATCAGGCGTGAGTTCTCGTCCGAGACGCGCCCGCTCTTTTTCGATGAGTCGTCTGTAGGCAAGTACGAGGAAAACTCCGGAGCCACATGCAGGGTCGAGAATTTTCATTCCCCTTTCTAGTTTTTTCGCCCATTCAATCTCCGAAAGCAGGTAGTCGGCTAAAATTTCGGGCGTGTAGATTGCGCCTTTCTCTCTCCTTTCAATAATAAACTGTTCATAAATCGCAGAGAGCGTTTCAACAGGAATGTAACGGAAATCGTAGGCTTGGAAATCGAGATGCAGTTGGCGTATCTCAGGGGTCTCCGGGTCGAGGATTTCGTCACCCATGAAAATAGATGCGACGATTGATACATGGGAATTATTGAGCTTGTCTTCTTTATAATCATTGAGCTTGTCTTCTTTATCGAAGTCAATGTGGAAGATTCTGCCGTTGAACAGATCTTCGAGGATTTCGACAAGCCTTCGCAAACCGTTGACGGTTGCATCGCGCCCCAATACGCTCGCCGGGTCAATTCCTTCGCTGAGTAACCACGCTTTTGACAGGATATTTCGATGACGTAGGTAGTGGAGATAAATGTACTTTCCGATTAAGGCGTGAGCAATTTCATCGCACAATCCTTTCACCTTCAAAGCGTTTCCGAGTTTCTTGAGGTTTCTAAGTAGATGCTCATCCACACGCTGTTCTGGGTCAAGTTGATTTGCATATTCGGATTTCCAGATTTGTCCGGTGTCAATGGAAGCGGCGTGAAAATCGGTCAGTATTTCGTGCAATCGTTCCAGGCGTTCCGACGTGTCAAGCGGCTTGAGCGCATCATCACTGATTTCGATGATGCGTCCCTCTTCGTCAGAATCGTATGCGTAGCTGAAGCCGGTATAAACCCAAATCTGATGCGGTAAACGAATGATTACAAATGGCGCGTAGGAAAGGTTCCACAAACTCCGGTGAATTTGCCTTGCCTGTTCGGCCGTCTCGGCTTCAGCAACATAAACAGCAGGACGAGCTGGTAGTAATCTTTGCTTTTGACTCGGACTCGTTTCAAAGGTGTAGATGCCTCGAACACCAACCTCGCGGGAAACATGAAAAAGGTGGGCAGTTTCAATTTCAGGTGGCTCATCTTCTATTCGGTGATAGTGAGATGACCTGTCGTAGCCGAGTTGTGTTTCAAGTTCATTAAGCGTTATCATGGGTTCGCTTCTGGTTTGAAGATGCAGAGCTGATTGCACTTGTGATGTTTGTGGTCTTAACACCTGTATCTATACAGGTGTTAAGTTGTTAATTCCCGATATTCTACACGATTTGCAAGCGATAGGCAACATAATTCCAGAGTTACACTTTAACAAAGTCGAGCTAATTTTCAAAAAGAAACCATATATTCTGACTAAGATGGGCATTGCGCAACAAAGCCCAGTGCAAAGCGGTGAGCAGTTCCCACCAAAGCTAGGAATTTCCACCATTGAGTGCGCCCAAGAATTCTTCGAGCGACTCGCTTATTACCGCGTGACGCATCAGGACTCGAAGCCGATGGAGGTCTTCAATCTGATAAATCGTTGAGGAAATGGGAGACGGAATTTCCCCAAATCGTTCCGTCAATTCCTCAATGACCATTCTCTGCCTTCCCTGTTGCACTCCCTGCTCCAATCCCTGTTGCACTCCCTGCTCCAATCCCTGCTCCAATCCCTGCTTCAATCCTTTCTCCATACCGATTCGCTCGCCAGTTGTCATACCAATTCGCTCGCCAGTTGTGACATAAGGCATTTTTCTCACCTCCTCCAGCGTTTTAACTTCTTCCCAGAAATGCTTGTCTTCTTCTTCATCATTGAGTTGGATGACCCAATCGATAAACTCAAACAAGCCGATAATTTCTTCACGGTTATATCCTCTCTCATACAACTTCCTAATCAGATACAACTTAGCATTGAAGCGACCTCGTCTTCGTCGCCGGAACCTCTCCCGCTCCTGAGCGGCTAAAACCACCAGGGCTATTGGATTCTCATCTGCCTCCAGTTTGTCCCGCTCATAGTCCATCAGTTGGCGTGTCAAATACCGAAACTCCACGCCGCTATTAAACGCCAAAAGCGCATACCGTCCCGTTGCAGATTCGATCTCTGAACTCGCTAAGATCGCCAGGCTCACAATACGTTTCCCGTGTTGGTCGAAGATTCGATAGAAGTAACGGAACATCCTTAGCGAAAACGCCTCGTCCTCATCTCCTTGGACCTCTACATGAACGAGAATCCACTCCTCGCTTCCATCTTTGAGAAAGACTTTCACCAGCTTATCGACAAACTTTGAGCCTTTCAGACTCTTTTGAGCCAGTTGTTCCATCTCTTTATCCAGAAAGGTAAACGGCTTATTGAAATCCACCATCTCATAAAGTTCAGGGACAAAGAATTGTAAAAACTGTGGAAAGAATCGCTCAATGACCTTTTTCCATGCTTCATCAAAATATGCCCAATACCTGTTCGGTTCAGTCATCGTTTTCCTCTGTATGAGTCCAGGATTCGTTAGTCGATGATTTGCTTACCGAATCCACCGACTGAAACTCGGCAGCTTACAGCTTGCGTTCATGTCTGCCCAATCCAATCCGCATTACCGAGCAACGACGTGAGAAGCCCCTCCGACCCTTATTACCAGTTCCCACAAAATCATATCACAATTTCACTGATGCGTCAAACAGTCATTTGCACTGACAATAGCTTTCCACTCTCCCACTTCTCTATGTCATTAGCGGCAAAGTGACATAGATTCGACTTGACGAACTCCCCGCTTTCAACTACACTAAAGCCACTATGTGCAGTGTGAAATAGGTGTAGCCGAATTTGCAAAAATTCGGTTCTGAATCGCGCTTGAGCCGCCTGTATTCTAAAAGCAGATGTGTAGTTGATTACTACGAAGTGAAAGGGATGCGATGACCATCTTTGAAGCGGTTGTACTTGGTATTGTACAAGGCTTGACAGAATTCTTACCCGTGAGTAGCTCTGGACACTTAGTGTTGATGCAACATTTTCTCGGTTTGAAAGAACCGCAAGTTTTCTTTGATGTGATGCTCCATGTCGGAACACTTGGCGCAGTGATCATTGTCTATTATCAATCAATTTGGTCATTGCTGCGCACAGGCATAGCTGCTCTGGGTGATACCAACCTTTACCGACATCCCTTCCGTACCATTGAAAACTCACCACATCTCAAACTTATCTGGTTCATTTTGCTCGGCTGCATTCCGACGGGATTGATCGCGATTTTGTTCAAGGAGCAACTCGAATCGATTTTTGACAAACCGATGATCGTCGCGCTCATGCTTGTTGTTACAGGGCTAATTTTGCAATTGCCGCGTCTGAAACGAAGGCACGCAAATACCGACAGCGCGTTGAAAGGCTGGCATACGCTGCTCATCGGGAGTATCCAAGGCGGGGCTATCATTCCGGGAATTTCGAGATCTGGATCGACAATTTCGCTGTCATTGTTGTTAGGCTTATCTCCACAGGAAGCCGCACAATATTCCTTCCTCCTTTCCATTCCTGCCATTCTCGGCGCAGTTGTTCTCAAGCTCAAGGATGTAGCTAAGATTGCAATTGCTCCCAGCGTAATCGTAGCGGGCGCATTGGCTTCGTTCGTAGTCGGTTACATCGCATTGCGTATCCTGTTGGCCATGCTGAATCGCGGGAGATTTTCTATGTTTTCCTATTACTGCTTTGCGGTGGGTGGAATCGTTTTAATTAAACTCATGTTGTAACGGGGAAGAACCAGAATTATGCACAACGAAGAATTCTCTTTTGTTCATCTCACAGATATACATGTCATCGATGCAGAAAGCGCAAAATTGGTTGAACGCGCCTTCCGGGAGATTCACAATCTACGGCCGCTACCGGATTTTGTGGTCATCGGTGGCGACTTTGTTGAAAATGGCACGCAGGAGGAGTTTGATTCATTCTTGCCTGTTTTTGAAAAACTCCAGATTCCAGCCTACACGCTCTGTGGAAATCATGACCTCGTCGATGGAATCGATCCAACGCTTTACCAGCGCATCTTCGGCGACCTCTGCTATGCGTTTGATCACAAAGGGTACCGTTGCATTATGCTGGACACGACACACAGAGATTACGAAACTTATAGCTGGCACGGTTACATTCGACCGGAAGCCATCAATTGGTTACGAGGTGAACTTTCCCGGCTTTCCGGCGATCACCCCATCCTGCTTTTCACACATCACGGCTTAGTCGGGAGCCGCGAAGATCTCTCTTGTGATGTTGAGAATTCAGATGAGGTTTTGGCGCTGCTTGATGGGTATCATCTCATTGCGGGGTTTGCCGGACATGCACATCGGCTGCGTTGCAATAAATGGAACAGGGTGCCTTTCTTTGTCAATACTGCACTTTCAACAACGCGCACAAATCCGGGCGGAGAACCACATGGATTCTTCGTGGTTAGCCTTCGAGAGGGCGAGGTATCTGTTGACTATCACTTGCTAAGTAAAGCGTGAAACGTGTAAAAGATACGATTTTCAGAGGAGACACCAATGGCATTATTACGATGGGGAATACTCGGTTGCGGTGATGTGGCGGAAAAAAAAGGTGGACCGCCGCTGTACACTGTCGAAGGTTCGGAACTTATTGCAGTGATGCGTCGTTCTCGGGAGAAGGCTGAAGCATTCTCCGCGAAACACGGTGCAAAGCGAGCATATCATACGGTAGACGCTCTACTCGCTGATGAAGAAATTAACGCAATCTATGTTGCCACACCGCCGCATCTGCATTGTGAAAATACCGTACGTGCGGCACAAGCCGGTAAACATGTGTTGTGCGAAAAACCGATGGCGATGAATGTTGATGAGTGCAGGCAAATGCTCGATGCTTGCCGTGAGCACGGCGTTACACTGATGATTGCCTACTACAGACGTTTTTATCCAAACGTTGTGAAAATGAAGCAGTTAATAGCGGAAGGTGCGATTGGAGATGTTGTACTCGCGCGAGTGAATCATACCGGATTTTATAATCCAAATCATCACGAGTGGGGAGCATGGCGTACCGACCAGGAGATCAGTGGTGGCGGGGTCTTGCCGGATCTGGGGAGTCATCGAATCGATCTACTTTTGCACCTGTTAGGGGATATCGAGTCCGCCTGTGGCTACGCGGAAACGGTTCAGTTTGAGTATCCTGTCGATGACTCCGCAGTCTTTACGCTACGATTTAGAAACGGCGGTCATGCCGTTGCGAATATCAACTGGAATGTTGGCGTGTCAGTTGATGAGATTGAAATCTACGGAACAAAAGGTAGCTTACTCTGTCGGCCACTGAACAGTGGGAATCTCGTCCTTCATACCAAAGGAAAAAGTCAGCCGATGAATCAGCAGCCTTTGAAATATACACACATCGGGCTCGTCGAGGATTTTGTGAATCATCTGAGGAAAGGAACACTCATTTGCTGTACAGGCGAGGAGGGCTTAAAAACAAATGAAATAATTGCCGAAATCTACGCCAATAGCAGACAGTTAAAGGTTGATGCATAAAACATTGATGGTTTCAGTAGAACGCGGGTTGATTGGAAAAGCTCTGATGTTTTTCTTAAAGGCAAACTGTGAAGATCAGGCTAAAAACTCAAGTCCCTTCAGGAAGATTAAGCATTGACAGACTGTCGATTTTAACATACACTTAGCGGTATGACTGTACAGGTTTATCAAGACCAACAAGGTAAAGAACCATTCACGGAATGGATTAACTCTGTAAAAGATAGAAGGACCCGCGCTCGAATTGATAGTAGACTTGACCGACTGCAAGATGGAAACTTCGGAGATTGGAAGTCACTTGGTGGTGGTCTCTTTGAGATGCGGTTACAATTCGGTTCTGGATACCGTGTGTATTATGGCAGAGAAGGTGAGAACATTATAATTTTGCTCACAGGAGGTGATAAAGGTTCACAAACACGAGACATACAGAAAGCCAGGCAACACTGGCAAGATTATCAGAGGAGAAAGCAAAATGAGTAAATACAGAAAATATGAAGATGCCCTAAAAGAAAGACTTGCCGACCCAGAATATGCAAAAGATTTCCTTGATGTCTCTCTTGAGGAATACGAACAAGACGGAAACAAAGAAGCATTCCTACGTGCGCTTCGTTACGTAGCTGAAGCGCAGGGGGGACTCACAAAACTTTCAACGCAAACCAACCTCAACAGGCAAGATCTTTACAAAGCTCTTTCGGAGGAAGGTAACCCGAGATTGGAAACCATAGGAGCGGTATTACATGCTCTAGGTTTTCGTTTGGCGGTAGAATTTATGGACCACTCGATATGAAAGGACATGAAGATTGAATGTGCCTCCCTACGTTTCGGGATGATTCCATACATACACCAGCTCACCATTTCTGGTTTTCCGAATGGAAATCCACGGAGAATTGCATTCAACCATCTTCTCAATTAAGCCGCCAATGACATCGTTCGGATTATGAAAGTCACATTTCTTCTCCAACTGCGATTTCGTGATAACCCTGTGATCAATGAGCCGTTGAATGACAATACGTTCCTCACGGTTGAGCATAAGCTCATCCGATCTGTCAATTTCGTTGAACGCGTCAGAACCGTCTGAGCCCCTGTAGCTTTTCGGTCGCTGCCCTTCTAGATTTTCTGTCGGTTGATGGGTGTCTCCGGAAACTGCCGAAGGAGATTCCGACGTTTCGGCTAACCGCTTTTTAACTAGACTCACATCAGCCTGTAATTTCCGAATCTCCCCATTCAACACCCGAATTTGGCTTGTTAAGTCTTCCTGTCGTTCTTCTCGCCTACTCGCCATCAAATCAACTTCCTCGGCGAGTGGAATCGGGCTATCGATACTCGGCAAAACAGAAGGGAGGTCCGACTGTCTCTGACTTCCATCCATGAATTCGCTTGGCATCTCGATTAATTCGATCGTGTAATTATAAGGCCTAATCGTCCCTCCATTATGGACATAGGCAATTTTAACATAACAACAGTCGCCAACCTGCAAGCTGTTCAGCCTATTTTGGATGCGATTAAGAATGCTCGTATTGTATCCACACAGCATCTCCGGCATCCCTTTGACCAGGTACTTGAAATAAGCGATTGGGTTCTGCTCTGAGTGAAAATATGGCGATTGAGTCAGAGGTTGTGTGAGGTGTGGAAACTGAACGACTTTTGGCGGGACCGAATTACCCAACGACTGAAATTCCATTCCCCATCTACCTGACGTTTCTTTGGTACAAGTAGCAACGTACGCATAGCTTTTAGGCATTAAGATAGCCTCCTCAAAGATATGTTATATCAATTCAATCCTTAGATTTTTCTATTTTCGCCATGATGTACTTGCATTGATGCTTGGCGAATCGGAATGTGAAATTTCAAGATCGAACCGGTATGATTTGTTCCCTAGAAAGGTATGCTATACAAAACGAGTGCCGCAAATAAAAGTTACCAAAAATGCCGTCAGACCTCCCCAATTCGTCCGTTGAAATTTGAGGTATGGTAGTCATTTGCGATACATCAGCGTTAATAAACTTGGCGAAAATCAACCAACTCCGCCTGCTTGAATCAATGTTCGGCGGTGCTTACCCTACTTAATTCCACAGAGTGTGTATGATGAAGTCGTGACAGAGGGTGAAGGCAGGGTTGGCACAGAAGAGGTTGAAAGCACCCCTTATATCCAAGTTAAAGAATTAGAAAATCCTGAAGATGCTGAACCCTATATTGACCCATTAAGCAAGTTTCGGGGCGTTTTTGTTGCCATTGATTTTTCGGCGTGAGCATGGTAATCTTTTATGCGTATCTTTCCAGATGACAACCCAGAAAACAAGGACAAGAAAATGGCAATCGAAGTCACCCTTTCCTTACCAGAGAACCTGATTGAACACGCCAAATGTTTCGGTGGCGCGACGCATCGAGATGTTTCGGTGGTGCTTGCCGACGCATTGGAAATGATGTTCCCGACACTTGGTAGTTTGCCAGCTCATAATCAGCCGCCCGTCAAAACCCTTTCGGACGCTGACGTGCTTACTTTCGCCGATTTGAAGATGGACGCGGTTCAGAACGAGCGTTTGGGTGAACTTCAACAGACCGGCAAAACCCGCGAATTGACAACCGATGAGCGTTATGAACTGATGGCACTGCTACAGATCTACCAGCTTGGCCAACTCCGCAAATCTGAAGCACTTGCCGAATCCGTTCGGCGCGGATTACGGAAACCGCTACCGGCATGAGCTATATCCCACCAACGACCCGCCAACAGGTTCGGCAACGTGCCGCGAATCGTTGCGAATACTGCAAAAGCCACCAAGATTATGTGATGGGACAGTTTCAAATCGATCATGTCTTGCCGGTCGTCAGAGATGGCTCTGATGATTCTGATAATCTCTGTCTGGCTTGTGAACTCTGCAACCAATACAAATGGACGAAGATCGATGAAGTCGATCCACTCAGCGGGCAACGGGTACCGCTGTTTAATCCCAGAAGACAGAAGTGGTCTGACCATTTTTCTTGGAGTGAAGATGGTGTCGAAATCACGGGTCTCTCGCCCGTTGGCCGCGCCACAGTCATCGCGCTGTCGCTCAATAATGAACTCGCTGTGACCGTACGTAAAAACTGGATTCAAGCGGGTTGGCATCCATCCCAAACCACTTCCGATTAAAACGATTGCCTTTTCCTTCTTCTACCAGTTCAATTTTCAAACTTGCCATTAACCCGTATCGATTCCATTCACCGCCCCGCGTGTCCCCTGTTGCCCTAATGCCCCGCTCATGCCAAAATACAACTCATCAACGCATCTTCTCTTTTCGCATTCTCAGAAAAAATTTCAACCCCATGCAAGTTTTTTGGGTTTTGAGTCGTCTTAGGTGACAGAACGTTCAGATTCAAGGAGTCATCCCGTGTACACGGAAGATGGACATATCATCGATAAATGTCTATCGGGCGAGCCGGCCGCACTCGGTTTTCTGGTGGACAAATATAAGGCGTGCATCTATGCGTTTGCGTACAGTCGAGTTAGAAACTTCCACGATGCCGAGGACATCACGCAAGAGGTATTTATCAAAGCCTACCAGAAACTTCATTCGCTGAAACGATGGGATAAAGTTCTGGCGTGGCTCTATTCAATCACAGCGAACCAGTGCAAGGACTTCGTGAAGCATCAACAACGTCGTCGAGACCGGGATTTTGTCTCCGACGTTAAACCAGAAGTGCTTGAGCAATCCTTGATGATGGCGCATCGCGAGGGGGCGATCTATGAGACTTTGCACGACGCACTTTCTGCACTGCCCGAAATGTACCGCCAAGTTTTGATACTTCACTATCTCGGCGGTCTCAAGAGCCGGGAGATTGCTCAATTTCTCGGTACGTCGAAGAACACGATCGACTCCCGGCTGAACCGTGGGAGAAACATGCTAAAAGAGGAGATGATTGATACCATGACAACAACATTTGGCGAAATGAAATTACAACCCGCATTTACCTTCCGCGTGGTCGAAGCGATAAAGCGGACGAAGATTCAATCTACCCCGACGCAGCCCGCTTTGCCAATCGGCGCCGGGCTTGTGGCAGCGGCGTTGATTGCCGTTGTGTTCTCGCTGACCGTGCCCCAAAGCCCGCTGTTCCCCATCGGACAGTGGCTTGGACGGGCATTGCCAGCAGAGACGCAGGTGAAAGAGATCGGCGTGATTCCGGTGGATACGATCAAAATCACCGAGATTGTCAGCCTCTCTCCTGAGATGGCCGATGGGGATTTTGGGAAGAAGCCGCTGCCGGAGCCGACAAACTTTGCTGGTGCTGGGAAATGGGAGAAGAAGGCGGATATGCCGGCCGCAAGATCCGCCCTATCTGCCAGCGAGTTTGATGGACAGATTTATGTCATTGGCGGAATAAGATCTGGGCCGGAGCGTGATGTTGGAACAGTCGAAGCGTATAATCCGATAACAGACACTTGGCAAAGGAAGGCTGGCATTCC
>JADFGN010000231.1 GCA_022567695.1 Candidatus Poribacteria bacterium
TCATCGCGAGAGCCTGTCAGCGTTACCCAGAGCGATTCCCGATCGGGTTGGGCATCGTCGAGGTGCGACACGAACAAGCCGGCGTGGACGAACTCGATCGTGCCATGAGTAAAAGCGGGCTTGTGGGATTTGCGTGTCACCCCGGTCTTTCGGGACATTCACTTGGTGGGGAACTTCATGCTTTCCTTGAAGTGGTTGCAATGGGGAATGGACTTTGCTTGCTGCATCAGGCGGGTTCAACGCGGAATATCGCAGCATATTCTCGGCGTTTCCTTGAGGTTACGTTCATCATCGGCCATGTCTCAATGAACAAAGCAGGACACGACGATGCCATTGAACATTGCGGCTCCTGCGAGAATGTCTGGTTTGATGTCGCACAAAAGCCGGAAGGTGCTGATGCCAGTTGGGATGTGGCGCACCTCGTCAACGCACTTGGAAGTGAGAGAATCATGTTTGGCAGCGACCTGCCCTATTATGACTTTCGGCTCGTCCAAGCGCAGATTGAATCAGCAAATATCGATGAAGATGCCAAGGAGAGAATTGCTTATCAAAACGCTGTGAGGCTCGTTCAGAAATTCCGCCCGAATTGGACGCTAACCACAGAACCGGTTTCACCGCCGCAAATTTATACGAATGAGGAAATCTGGTTGGCTAAAGGGGCGAGGTTGGTTTGACAAAAGAACAACAGATTGTCTCATAATTCAGCCTATCATGAACAATGTAAGAATTCAAAGATGCAAGTGAATCCTGAATCTTGAATCCTAAAACCACTGTTTCGCTTAACTAACGGAGAACCTTATGAATCAAACGGAACAAGAAATCACTGTCCAAGCCGATCAACTTCGTGAATTTGCTTTCACACTTTACAAAAAGGCGGGGATTAGCCAGGAACATGCCAAAATCATGACAGACCTTCAGGTTGAAACCGACCTTCGAGGTGTGCATTCGCACGGCACTCGTATGATGCCTTGGTATATCGGAAGTATCCTCAAAGGTGACATGAATCCCACGCCAGAAATCAAGGTTGTGCAAGAGGGGGCAGGTTTTGTCGTCATTGATGGCGATAACGGGCTGGGTCATCCACCGTGTGTCTTGGCGATGAAAACAGCGATCGAGAAAGCAAAATCGACCGGTATTGCAGCTGCGGGAGTACGCAATGCAGGTCACTTCGGCGCAGCGGCGTGCTACTCAATGATGGCGGTCAATGAGAACCTAATCGGATTCTCCACTACAAATACAGGAGGCGCCTCCGTCGTTGCGCCGGGAGGCGCGCAATCTGTGGTGGCAAACAACGCAATGAGTTATGCCCTACCGGCTGGAAACGAACGCCCCATTGTGCTGGACATGGCGTGCGGCGCATCATCGTGGGGAAAAGTCAAAACGCTCAGTATGTATGGAAAGCCGATTCCGCCGGATTGGTTGCTCACCGCTGATGGAGAGCCGACCACTGATCCTGCTGAAGGTCGTCTGCTTCAACCGGCCGCCGGACCACGGGGATACGGCTTGGCGTTGACAATGGGCACTTTTGCAGGGCCGTTGATTGGTGGTTTGCTGGCATGCCACAAAGGGGGTGGTGAACCGTCTGAACATTTCTTCATCGCAATCAATGTGGCGAGTTTCACGGATTACGACGCATATGTCGCGGAGATGGAGAAGGGCGTGCAAACCATCCATGCCTCCAGAACGGCGAAAGGGGTCGATCAGGTCTACCTTCCCGGCGAGATCGAATGGCGAAATAAGGAGAAGTGGATCAAGAGCGGGATTCCTCTTCATGTTGGCCACCTCAAGGATTTGGCGAGCATCGCCGAGAAATTGAACGTCGAAGTCTTTTGGGACGCAAACTAACACCATTTCTGTGTCCCAAAATAAATCTCATGACGGCAACGGTAGGTCGCGAAACTCAAACGGAAGAATCGTGCGGGCAAAGAGATACTTGAAGCTGATTGATGTGGCGTTTGAATCTGGTTGATTCACCTTGACTTTCTCAAAAAAAGTGCCTGTGTCTCGATCGTCGCCCCAAGAGGTCATTCCGTTTGAGTCGTGGTGATTGCCTAAATCATCGGTGATTGCGGCGATGCCGACGTGACGGACTTCTCGCGCGATGTTATGGGCGAGGTGAATCTCGTAGCGGTCTATTCGCTCGTCGTAATGAACACCGTTGTAGGTGATGATGTCGTCATTGAAGGTTTGTGTGATGCCCTGTCCGTCAATCGGCACGTTCGCAAATAACAGCGCGTCACATGCCGCCTCGTTTTTTTTGACCGTATCATAGCGTAGTGTGAACGAGGTCGCTTCCGGCGAATAGCTGTAAGAGGCAGCCATTTGATAAGCACTTTCCGCATCAGGTCCTTCTCCCGCGCTACCATGCGACGTAAATTGATTACCAAGGTTGTCCTCAATATAATATCTGTCGCCCCAAAATTCGACACCATCAAGAGTCTGACGCAATAGGTGTACAATCAGCCTTTCGTCGGTATGATAGAGCCGGAGACCGTGTCGTGAGCTTGCGATGACGCCGCTTGAGCGATTCTCTGTTGGATCGACCCAATAGATCGACTTGTAGATCTGTGTGACCGTAAGCGTTACATCATCGATTGTTTGTGTTGCGTTCGGTAAAAGACCTGCCATTTCTTTTTTCTCCTTCTTCCGTTTGATCGTAATTTTCGCGTTGTACTGTTTCTCAAGCTGATCGATCCGCTGGTGGAGCCGATCCCAACACAATCCGTCCATCAATTCTCCCTCGTTAATTCCTAAAACACGGGAAACGAGAATCGCCACATGGTCGCTTGGAAACTGCTTCGCGGTTTCCCACATGGCGATGGTCTGACGCGAAACATTGATTTTGTCCGCAAGCCGCTCCTGAGTTAGCTTCATTCGCTTGCGATATTCAGTTACCATTTGACTGCTGGACATCTTGGCTTCCTCCTGATTTGACTTCAGTCGGCTAAATAATAGCATAGGCTTGGATAACTTCGCTGTCATAAAATTTGCTTTACAAACAGGAAACAAGATGTAGAATTCTTCCCTATGCTCTTTCAATTTTAGAGATTCTTCACGAAGCCTGAGCAACGCGAAGGATGTCGCAAGTTAGATTTCGATGAATTTTCGGAAAACTGAATGCCCCTAAATTCTTCCCGGTAAGTCATTGACAGGAAATCTGGTGAGTGATACAATAGCTGTCGTATATTCCCGGACAACATCAATGAGACCAACCCCAAATCACAATTTCAAGGAGACTTTCATGACGAACGTAAATCCGTTTAAGCAACCCGGTCAATGGTATCGAGGGAATACCCATAGCCACAGCACAGAGTCGGATGGAAGATTACCGATCGGTGACCGCTTCGCCGCTTACCGTGAGGCAGGATATGATTTTCTGGTGCTGACAGATCATCGGAAAGTTAACGACGTATCCGCCCACAGTCACGATGACTTCTTAGCAATATCGGGCAGCGAGGTACACCCCGCCAATCCTCACGGTGGCTCCATGTATCACATCGTTGCCATCAACATCCATGAGCGGATTAACTGCGCCGAATTGCATCCAAACGCCGTAATCGCTAACATCAAGGCGCAAGGTGGTGAAGCGGTGCTCTGTCACCCTTACTGGTCAGGGCATACGATTACCGACTACTTACCACTGAACGGCTATTTCGCGATCGAAGTCTACAACGACACCTGTATGGGTATCGGCAAAGGGTTTGCTGAATCGGCGTGGGACGATGTGCTAGATCGGCTCGGTCCGGTTTTCGGCATCGCGGCTGATGACGCCCACGGCACCGAGCACGACTGTTTTCACGGCTGGATTATGGTAAAATCCCCGGAACTCACAATTGATGGGATTATGAATGGATTACGGACTGGCGCGTTCTATTCGACGCTCGGTCCTGAAATCGTCGATCTTGAACTCGTGGAAACGGGGGATAAGAAGAAGGTCACGGTCAAATGTTCACCTGCGCAATCTATCGTTTTTAAGGGACAGGCGAGTCGAGGTCGACGAATCGTCGCTCCCCAAGGCGAATCTTTGACTGAGGCGGAATACGTCGTGCCGAGTGCCACGAAATATGTCCGCGTCGAGATCACCGACGAAAGCGGCAAAAAAGCGTGGTCGAATCCGTTCTTTTTCTAACGAGATCGCAGCTGCGTGAAAAGTGTTAATTGGATGAGCTGAAGTGTGGGAACTCGTTTCCGAGCGTAGCTTGCCCACACTTCGCATACGCACGCCAAAAAGGGAGGGAAGTCTGTCATGACAATCCGTCACATTCAACAAACTGGCCCATACTGTTACACTTACTCGCCATTTCACCCGCCCATCGCAACAGTCGTTCCCGGCGAAACCGTCTGCATTCATACCGTAGATGCCTTTGAAAACAAACTAACCCCCGAAGTGGAACATTTCGCGGATGTCTGTACCTATCCCTTTTTAAATCCTCAGACCGGCCCCATTCTTGTGGAAGGCGCAGCACCGGGCGATACGCTCGTCGTTAAAATCCACGCGATCGAACCCACGCGAGAGCATGCTGTCACTGGCACCATTCCATACTTCGGTGGACTCACTTCGACACGGCCAGATCCCATGCTCCAAGACGCGCTCGAAGAACAGTGGCTTTTCCTACCATTTGAGGATGAAGGGATTCGGTTTGATGAGAAACGGGTGATTCCCTACCAACCGTTTATGGGCACAATGGGCGTGGCGCCAAAGATTGAGGCGGTCAATGCGCTGACGCCGGACTATTATGGTGGGAACATGGATTGCGTGGACACCTGTCCAGAAAATGAAGTCTGGTTTCCGGTGTTGGTAGAGGGCGCACACTTTTTTACTGGCGATGCCCACGCCAGCCAAGGGGACGGTGAACTGACTGGCGTCGCACTTGAGATTCCAGCCAAGGTCACTGTGACCTTCGATTTGAAGAAGGGATATTCGATAGGCTGGCCGCGTATCGTGAGCGATGATTTCATTATGGTCGCAGGTAGCGGCAGACCGCTGGACGCCGCGGCTCGTATTGCTTGGGTGGAACTCATCGACTGGATGGTTACAGACTACGGGTTCGATCGCATGAAAGCGTACCACTTTCTTGGTCAAGTTGGTCAGATGCGACTTGGCAATATGGTCGATCCAAAGTTTACGATGGTCGCGAAATGTCCACGGCAATATCTGTTTTGAAGCTCTGCACACTTATTGCGGGATTCAGAGCAACTTGCTTGTCATTCATAACTTGACTTCCCCAATCAGATTAAACGCCCCATTCGCCCGTAGCCGAATTCGCAAGGATTCAGAAGCCCGAACTCTCGTCCGTAGCCGAATTCGCAAGAATTCGGGAACCGGGGAACAAAAGCCCAAACTCTAGCGAGTTCGGCTACAAGATTTGTTCCATGATTGCAGAAGCAAGCTTCAAGTCCCTGTGAGGAGTGTCGTTTTGGCTCAATCCACTTCCCGCCCAAACGCCGGAAGCATCACCCGCTCATTTGTTACTGCCCGTTCGATTCTCATCGCTGTACCTCTAATCGTAATCAATAGTCATTGGCAGACACGGTTGAGTAGCGAACTCGATATAGAGTTGACCGACCTCGCCCTCTTCTGTAACGTGATGACCCTTCTCTTCGTGTTGGTCCTCCTCAACAATGGCTTGAGGCGTTTCATACCCGATCGAGCACTGCAACAGAGAGAACTACTAACAATCTATGCGATGCTGGGTACCGCAACGGCACTCAACGGGACAGACATGATTAAATGTCTCGTCTCGTTGCTTGGTAACGGCACATGGTATGCCACGCCTGAAAACGACTGGGAAAACCTGTTTGGACGCTATCTGCCAAGTGCGTTGACCGTGAGCGATAAACAGGTGTTGAGAGGTTACTACGAGGGGCAATCGACACTGTACCATTCCGCTTACGTCCGACTCTGGCTGTCTCGTGCGGTGGCATGGTCAGGTTTTATAATGGTGCTAATCTTCGTGATGCTTTGCATCAACACGATCGTTCGGAGACAGTGGGTCAGAAATGAAAGATTGACATACCCGGTAGCTCAACTCCCTTTTGAGATGGCTCAAGGGGGAATTTTTGGGAATCGGTTGCTGTGGATGGGGTTTTCCGTCGCGGCATTGATCAGTATTATCAATCAAGCACATGTTTGGTATCCCGTTATTCCCGGTGTTCCTATCCAACCGTTCAATCTAGGGAGATACTTTACTGCCAAGCCGTGGAATGCCATGAGATACATGTATCGCACATTCTATCCTTTTGCCATTGGTCTGGGTTATCTGATGCCGCTGGATTTAATTGTGTCAACGTGGTTCTTCCATCTCTTCTGGCAAATGGAACGTGTCGTCGGGAGTGCTGTGGGATTCGCCGCACTTCCCCGGTTTCCTTACGCGGAAGCACAAGTCCGGGGCGGTTGGATAGCGTTGCTGGTCTTCGCAATTTGGATAGGCAGACGGTATTTTCTCAACGTTATCGTGGAAATCTTCAAAGGCGCAAAAGTCGGAGTTTCAGAATCAGACGAGCCGATGAGCTATCGCAATGCGGCAGTGGGGATTATTGCCGGAGGGACGCTTCTTGTCCTCTTCTGTAACTATGCCGGGATGTCGATTGGGTTAATGGTGCCATTTTTTGCCATCTACTTTGCGCTTGCGACGACCATCACGCGAATTCGTGCTGAACTCGGACCGCCTGTGCATACGCTGAGTGGGGCAACACCCGATCACTTCTTGATAACGACTTTAGGGACACGCCGGCTTGGACCTCACAATCTGGTCGGGTTTGGTTTACTTCACTGGATTCTTGGTTCTGCCGGGCGTGAAAACCCGATGCCCATTCAACTTGAAGCGTTCAAATTCGCAGAACGCACACAGATGAAATCCAAAGGGCTTATCTTCGCCATCCTACTTGCTGCGGGCCTCGGTGCCATTTCAGGGTTTTGGGCATACTTACATGACGCTTACAAACTTGGTGTAGAAGCGTACCCTGAAAAAACGTGGGCAGCGAGCGTCGGCTTTCGCATTCTCGATTCTAGATTACAAGCCCCCACAGATTGGCAACCCATAGAGGTGCTCTTTACTTTCATCGGATTCTTCTTCACACTGCTAATGTCAGTGATACGCACACGGTTTCTATGGTGGCCCTTTCACCCTGTTGGATATGTCATATCGGGAAGATGGGGCATTGGCCGTATCCTAATTCCACTGATTCTCGCTTCAGCGGTGAAATGGACGACGTTGAGATTTTCTGGAATCAACGGGTATCGAAAGTCAATTCCATTCTTCTTCGGCTTGATTCTTGGGGATTTCGTCGTGGGTAGTCTTTGGGCAACAATCGGTATTTTTTTTAAAGTTCCAGTTTATGTGTTTTGGACGGGATAGGGCCGGGCAACGTAAATATCCCGGCAAGCCCACAGTATAGAAACGCAGAGGAGAAACTCATCATGAACATTCTTGTCCTTATGTGCGACCATCATCGTTTCGACGCCCTCGGTTGTCTTGGTAATCCCTTGGCTCATACACCTAATTTGGATCGACTTGCGGCTCGAAGTGTGCGCTTCGACAATTGTTTTACCCAATCCCCGGTCTGTGCCCCGGCCCGACACAGCCTCGCAACTGGACGATACACCCACGCCCACGGTGTATTGACCAACAACCATAAGCCATATCCGGGAATGTATACCATCGCTCATGCGCTAAAACCGCTCGATTATCGTCGCTTCCATTTGGGGCACATGCACTGGACTGATAAGCAGATGGACAACGGCTACGAACCGGAGATCACCGCCGCGATGTGGCGAGAGACAATGCAGGATAAAGTGCTGTCGCGATATGACTGGGAAGCGCACGGTGTTACTCGCCGCACTACCGCTGGCCCCAGCCCGCGCACCCGAGAAGAATATTGGGGATATCATGTCGCTACCGAGTCCATCAGACAGATTGAAGAAGCTGTTGAACGGGGAGAATCGTTCATCAGTTGGACCTCCTTCACCGAACCTCACCCACCGTTTTATCCACCCAAAGAATTTTATGAATTAATTGACCAGTCAAAAATTGCCCTTCCCGAACAACCCCCCGATGACGCGCCACCGCCTCATGTGCGTATCTTGCGGATGCGGCGAGAGTGGGAACACCTAACTGATGTTGAAGTGCGTCAAATCATCGCTGGCTATTACGGCATGGTTGCGCTGGTAGATAGTTATTGCGGTATAGTACTCGACGCCATCGACCGACTTGGGGTTCGCGATGACACGGTTGTGATTTGGACAGCCGATCATGGAGACCAGATGTGGGAGCATCAACTATTTCTCAAGTTCAACATGCGGGAGGCTTCGATTCATGTACCGCTATTGATCGACCTTCCACAGTGCCATCCTGCCGTGCGGCAGGAATTGGTAGAACACATCGATCTGTTCCCAACCATCTGCGAGTTGACTGGGGCATCGTGTCCAAAGAGCGTTCATGGAAATTCGCTTGTGCCGTTGCTCGGTGATGACTCGACTCCACACGGATGGAGGGATGCCGTATTCAGCCAAATCGGAGATGTGCAGATGATTCGGACAGACCAGTGGAAACTGAATGTCTACGATGGGATTCCCGGGGAATTATACGACCTGAAAAGCGATTCCAAGGAATTCTACAACCGGATTTCCGAGCCGAGTGCCGCGGACACGACAGCATCCTTGATGAATCGCCTGAAGGCATGGGAGGAAGCACACCGTCCAAATGTATCGCATTGAGGCCAAATTTCGACAAAATGTCAGGTTTTGAAATTATCATAGATCTCCGGTAGAATTTGTGATAACATACTGCAACATGCACTGCACTAATCCATCGCAAAGCAACTGTGTCAAAAATCTCAGGCTTATAGAGTCTCCGCAAGAAAACCTCGCTTTTTAGGGCAGGGATGAATTGCCAACTACTAGGCACTGATTTCTTGCGGGAACTTATTCCCGAAAATTAGTTAAAATAAAGGATACCACAATGGCACAAAACCCTCTGAAACAGATATTCGATGTGAAGCGTGAAGAACTCCCTATGGCCATCATGATGGGGCTGTACTTCTTCCTGGTCATCACCAGCTTTTGGATCCTGAAGCCGATAAAGAAATCGATCTTCATCGGGTACTATGAAGCCCAGAATGGATTCGATCTGTTGGGTTGGCACCTCGCTGCAGCGCAAGCGGAACTCCTCGCCAAGATTTTGAATATGGCGGTAGCGGCAGTCGCCGTGACGGTATTTACAATTTTGGCTCGGCGTTTCGTACGTCAGCAACTCACAACGATCTTTTCGATTTTCTTCATCGTCTGCTACTTCATCTATAGCATTTTTCTGCCACGCGAGTTGACAGCTGGCGGACAGGATGTGGCGGTTTGGACCTTCTATCTGTTTGGAGATCTGTTTAGCACCATCATGGTTGCAACTTTCTTCGCCTTCCTCAATGATAGTGTTACCTCCGACTCTGCCAAACGCTTGTACGGGGTTATCGGCTTCGGCGGCGTAACCGGCGGTGCATTTGGCTCTACAACGGTCGCGGCATTTATCAAATCCGTTTCTAACACAGCCTGGATGTTTATCCTCGTTGCGATTACGTTGGTCATCACCGGAATTGCCATCGTCGCAGGCAGAAGGGTTGATCGAACCATGGGGGCCAGCCAACCCCCTCAAGCCCCTTCCGAGGGGGCGAAAGCGGAAGCCGGGAATCCAGCTTTGGAAGGGGCGAAGTTAGTGTTTTCGTCCGGTTACTTATTAGCCATTGTTGGAATTGTTGGCATGTACGAAATGGTATCTACCATCATGGATTTCCAGTTTACCTCGACAATTGTCTACTATCTTGAAGGCGGGGCAATCGGAGAGCAGTTCTCAAGAGTCTACGCTATCACCAATTGGGTGGCAATGTTTGTCCAACTCTTTTTCACCAGCTTTGTGATGCAGCGATTTGGTGTGGGCATCGCACTACTCTTCCTTCCGATCGCTGCTATGACTGGATCGGCGGGGTTTTTAATCGCACCAATTCTCATCTTTGGCAGTGCGCTGAATACTGCCGATAATGCGTTCAGCTACTCGATTAATCAGTCCGCGAAAGAGACGCTTTATGTACCCACTACCAAAGATGAGAAATACAAAGCGAAGGCGTTTATCGATATGTTTGTCCAACGATTCGCCAAAGCACTTGCGGTTGTATTAAGCCTGGGGATTACAACGATATTTAGTGAATTTAGCAGCATTCGTTGGCTGTCGATTATCACCGTCTTTATTCTAGTCGGCTGGATTGCGACGGTTAGATATGCTGGGAGACGCTTTAATGACCTAACCAACACAGAGTAACTCATACAGAACTATAGAACTTTCATCACAAGGAGGTATTCAATGATTAAAAAAATGAAATTAGCATACCATGCAAAGGCGTGGCGTAAAGCCTTTCTGTATGCGTTGATTTGCGGCATACTTAGTACTTCGCTTGCCTTTGCCCAGACTTCAGACGAAGAGGGTCTACAACAGCGAAGGAAACGAATGCCCAAGTATAACCTTGCCCAAAAGATTGCGTGGGTGCCCTACACAGTTATCAGGGCACCCTTATTCATTTTACGCGAAGGAATCAAGCAATCGTATTTCTTCTCCCAAAAGGCACCCAACCCTCGTGAACTTCTGACCAGCGAGGATGGACTCGTTGCACTGTATCCCGCGGCGGGCTTCGGTGGACAAGGTGGATTCACAGGGGAGTTAACTTTTTTCCATCAAAGATTCCTCAAGCAAGGAAACGAACTTCGATTGAAGGGAGCTTATTCGGCTTCGTCGTTTCAGAACCATTATATTCGTTAC
>JADFGN010000232.1 GCA_022567695.1 Candidatus Poribacteria bacterium
CGTCCCCCGATGCTAACATCGATTGCCATACTTTGAGAAACGCCTAACCCCACAATGCAGATTATGATGTAAAACCAGAATTTCATTGCGTTGTCCTTTCAATGTTATCAGTTTTATTCGTCTGCTTTGGACGGATCTTCAATCTCGCCCTTTTTGATTTTCTCCGCGATTTTTTCAAACTCGTCTTTTTGGTACATTTTCTCCAGCTTTTCAGCAAGTTGCCGCTTGGTGAGTTGCTTCTTGGCGATTTCCTCAGCAATGACATGGGCGATAGCTTTGGGGTACAATCTGGCATCATCGCCCGCTGATAACACGATTTCATTGATATATTCTTGCAGACGAAGCGTGACCTTCTTGTATTCCTTTTTTTCAGCATCATTGGTTTGTCTTAGACCAACCTTTTCAGCCGCAATAAGCGTTCTCACGAGCTTCCTGAGCGTACTGATTTCTGCCGTGTCTTTTAGGCTTATTTCTTTCTCCGTACTGCTACTCGAAATAAGGAGCAGTACAAAGATTAGACATCCAAGAATGAACCCGCCTTGTTGCATGGTTCTGTGTACCATCGAAGTTGAAACGATGAGGAATCTCTTCATTGTTATTATTTTATATCCTCAACATATTTGTCTGCAGTGAGCGTCTAAAAACAAACACGCACGTTTGGTGCGCTAAAATTGTCCAACAAACTCCTGTATCTCCCGGATTTTGAACCTTCCGTTAAATCGGGCGGGTCAAGTTCTTCCGCCCAACCGACCGTTAGCACAAAGGCAGAGATTGCCTCCATAAGCTGTACCCCATTCGCATACCAATTTCCCGGAACAATCTGAAGCAAGGGCAAAGGACGCGATACAAACTTGTTCAGATTTGCATACCAGACCAATCTTTCGATTCCAAAAGGGGTATAGAATCGCCCCGCCTTAACGATGGCTGCTTCTGATAAGTTTAATTGAACTTCACCTCGATCCAACTCCACGTCCTTTCCTCCATGCTCATATTCTACCTCTGCAATAATCGAGAGATTTTCGCGGATGTCGCTCTTGAAAAAGACATTGAAATGACGGTTATCGAAGGTTGACTCCCCTTCTCGTTTGCCATCAGCTTCAAAATCCAGAAAGACAAGGTCCATAAATCCATGAACTTCGACAAATGATTCTTCCGCCCCATACTTGAGTTCCTGCGCCGATGCAGGCATATGCAGAAAAAACAGTAGCCGCATCATGGCTGCAGCTATCATCATGATGGCTCGATTGAATTTGATAAACATATTTCTGACCTCCTCGCTCCCAAGAGTAATTTGCCTGATTCCCATAAAATCATATGCTATTATGAAGTACCTCCGATGTGCTTAAAATCAGTTTATAATTCAGCATGGAAATTAGTTAGGGTGTACCATAGCACGAATCGGGCTGATACCCTATTCTTTTAAAAAGTATTCAAGATCCTCTTGACGAACTCTCAAAACCCTGGAACCAACTTTCATTGCTGGTAATTGCCCCGACCTTATCCACCGTTGCACTGTTCTTTGATGAACCCGGAGCCTTTATACCACCTCATGGGTAGTAAGTAATCGATGTTCTTTTTTTCGTTGCCAGCCATTGAAACATCTCCTGTCATTAGGTTCGCTTTTGTCACTATAGATGTGTCCAATGCAAATAGTCTACCAAATTTGCCTGAATGGCACGGACTTAAGGATTTTGTTGTCGGGAAAAGTTGCTTTTAACCAATGCCTACCTGTGTTCATCTAATCCTAAAAAAAAGAGATGAACAAGTGACCATTGGTAACAGCGTTGCTATCTTACGACAAAAATTTTCCCAAAGTGTCGGCTTACCTTTCGCTGATGTGCTTTCCGAACCGCTTGAAATCAGATCCGGGCAGGTCATTGATGGGCTTGTGTTTGAATACGATGACGGGCTGGCAACGATCGAGGGACGGGTCGTTTCTATGGATGGAAGGCCAATTGCGAATGCCATCATTTCAGAACAGATCGCGGGTCTGGACATGAAACGCACGACGACGAATGAAAAGGGCGAATTTTCGGTAATGCTGCTGAGGGGAGAACGCATTACCCTCGTTGCTGAAACCGCTGAAGGTCGATTGCGTGGGAAGGTTACGTCCCTTGCGGGAGCAGAGAAATCGGTGGAGATTCGGGTAAGGGATTGATTCATTAACGGGCATTTCACCAAAACGGTTGGCAACCAAAACCAGATCCTTGATCTTCTGTGTGAGGCGTCTTTACTGATTGTTCATGTGCAAAATTGGTAAACGACGGAAAAGAGTATCTCAATCGCCCGACGAAGTCCCGTCAGTTCCAAGCACTCATTTGGCCCATGTTGTGAGGTGATGGGCGTTGGAAATGGGAGTGGAAAAAAGCCGTAAACGGGTATGCCGTGTTGACGTAGAAATCGGCTGTCGGAATATCCGGGCGTAATGTGAGGGATCAATTTAACTCCGGGCTGGAAGCGTTCAAACACCTGCTCAATGGTACAGTACAAATCTGTGTCCAGTGGGGACTCGGTGCCGGAGAAAGCGGAAAAATCAACCGCAGCGTCTTCAAGCAGTTTCAGGCGATCTGTTACTTCCCGGATAACCTGACGGATCTCCACACCGGGCATACCACGCAGGTGAAGTTCAACACCCGTTTGCGTCGACCGAATTTCGACCGTGTCATGCCAAAGTTCATCAGAATTCAGTCGATAAGGTGCGTTCCGCTGGAGATGTCGAATCAGGGGGCTCGCCAGACGTGGAAATCGCCCGAGTGCTTCAGGCAAAAGCGTGGTTGCCAGACGTCGGTGAGACGCTGTGGGCGATGCCTTCAGCGTGAACCGTTGCGAGCGAATTCGTTGGTGGGGAGATTTCCAGCGCAGATAAGCGTATCCTTTCTCGCCCGTCTGACAGGTGAGAAACCTTCGTTTACCGAATTGGAGCGGATAACCCCCGCCCTCATTCAAGGCCCATTGGCATGTTTGAACGTCGGGCGCATTTTCCAGTAGCCATTGCGTTCCCCATTTCCCACCGGATTCCTCGTCTGCGGCAGCGACCATGACAACCCCTCGCCGCAAGGGTATCGCCAGATGATGCAATAACTGAAGCACCATCAGCCATGCGACGACAAGTCCTTTACAGTCAATCGCACCACGCCCCCAGATGGCGTTTTCGGCAACCTCTCCACGAAAAGGTGGATACCGCCACGTTTGCGGAGATCTCACAGGTGCAACATCCAGATGAGAAAGAAGCAATAGGTTTTCATCACACTCACCAGCAATCTTGGCGATAAACGAGCCCAATCCCTTTTTGGGCTGTTCAACACGGCAATTCAATCCGATTTTCCGTGCTTTGTCAAAGAGGAGATTCGCCGCGTCGATCTCTCGACCTTCTCCCGCGAGGGTGGGAATCCGAATTAGCTGCTGTAAACTCCGCGTGGCATCATCGATGATTTCCCGCGAAACCGTGAAATTGGCTTTAATACTCAAATTGAACTACCGCGTATGCAATTCCAAAATCATGTTGAAGATTCGAGGTTCTTACCGAAAGTTAACAGTCGCGCCGAATTTAGCACCACAAAGGCTGAAGAGATGTTATGAACAACTGCCGCAGCAATCGGTGAAAGGAAGCCACTTCCAGCGAGCGTGATACCAACAATGTTGACGCCGACGGCAAATCCCCAGATGTTTTGCCGAATAATTCTTAATGTCCGCCGGCTTAACGCAACGACATGCGTGAGCAAATGCAGGTTATCCCCCATCAGGACAATATCGGCAGATTCAATGGCGACATCCGTGCCCGCCGCTCCCATTGCAATACCAACATCAGCGAGCATCAACGCTGGCGCGTCGTTAACGCCATCACCAATCATCCCAACCGTTAAGCCTTCCTCTTTCATCGCTTTAATGCGTTCGAGCTTTTCTTCGGGAAGTAACTGGGAGTACACGTGGTCAACACCAACACGCGCCGCAACCGCTTGTGCCGTTTCCGCGTTGTCTCCAGTGAGCATAGCTAATCGTTTGACGCCGACTTGATGCAGTTTAGAAATCGCTTCCTGCGCACCTTCCCTTACGGTATCAGCAACCGAAAGCCCCGCCAAAACCTCGCCGTTTCTAATGATAAGTAACGCGGTTTGGCCCTGCGCTTCCTGTTGAGAAAGAAATTTCGCCGCAAGTGGGTTGGATATAATCCCTTGCTGTTCCAGCGTCCGCCAGTTACCGACCCATATCTCATCGCCTTTGTAGGTTGCTTTCACGCCGACACCGAACACCTGCTCAAAGGACTGAGATGCGTCCGATTTTACACCGCATTCGGTGGCGTAATCGACAACGGCTTTGGCAATTGGATGCTCTGAGCGACTTTCGGCAACCAGTGCTAATTTAAGTATATCCGCCTCCGGCTCAAGTGCAAAGGTTTCAAAGGCAACCACCTTCGGTACACCGTAGGTCAGCGTTCCTGTTTTATCAAAGCAGATGGCCCCCATCCGTCCAGCGGTTTCGAGCACTGCCCCACCTTTAATCAGCACACCGCGTTTCGCCGCATTTCCCACCGCAGCAATCACTGCCGTCGGAGTTGCGAGGATTAGCGCACAGGGACAGGCAATCACAAAAACTGACATCACCCGAATCAGTTCATGGGTGCCAAACCAGACGCCAGCACCGATGAGCAAAATCAGTGGCGTGAAATACTGCGCAAACCGGTCTGCAATCCGCTGTGTTTCGCCCTTCTTTTCCTGCGCATCATAAACGACTTGAATGATACGACCCAGCGCAGTGTCATCACCAACCTTTTGTGCCACCACTTCTATCGCACCCATTTCGTTGATTGTTCCCGTGAAAACCGCATCGCCGACAATCTTATCAACGGGCATTGATTCTCCCGTGAGCGTGGCTTCGTTGATTGTAGCGTTTCCACTTACAATCTTACCATCAACGGGAATACGCTCACCTGGCTTAATTAGTATGCGGTCAGCCACCAAAACCTGATCGCTGGGCAGTTGGGTCCATTCTCCATCGCGGAACACCCGCGCTTCGTTAGGGGCAAGCGCAATTAACCGTCTAACCGCGTTTCGTGTCTTTTCCAGTGTTAACTCTTCGAGAAATTCCCCACCGATCATCATGAACGCGACGATTGCCCCGGCGAGATATTCCTCGATATATACAGAACCCGCCAGAGCAATCACAACGAGAAGTCCGGCAGTGACCCGACGTGTTTCGATAGTCACCAATATCGTACTGTACGTGATAAATCCGCCGCCAATCAGCATCGGAATAATAGCGAGGTCGAATCCGAGCCATTCCTTTTGTCCGGGGATGCAGCCGAGACCAATCAGGACCAGCAGTGAAAACGGAAAGACGAATTTTCGCCAACGATTAGAGCGTCCCTCCGATGGCGCTTGGTCATGCGTATGTCCATCGAGAATGCCATGTCCACCTTCGTGCATAGTATGATTCCTTTCTTCCTCATACGAGAAACTTCCATACGACAAAAGCAACAATCAATGCGCCTGCAACACTACCGGCGATTAGCTTCGCCTTGACGTCAGGTTTATGTTTGTGGTCGTGGTGGTGGTGGCTATGCTCCTTCTTTACACCATCTAAGATTCCGTGTCCACCTTCGTGCACAATTAAACTCCTTTCTCTGTAAAAGCGTTAGCGGATAAACTTTGCCAACGCATCTTTGAATTTTTCAATCGGTTCTTTATGACTGTTTTCCTGGACCGCTTCGATGAGACAGTGTTCGAGGTGGTCTTCCAAAATCACCCGCCCAACCTGTTGTAGAGCAGATTGGACTGCGGCCACCTGAATCAACACTTCTGGGCAATCTCGCCCATTTTGTACCATTTCTTTGATGCTGCGGACATGCCCTTCGATTTTTGCCAGTCGATTTACCACCTTTTGAGTTTGAGTATGCGAGTGCGTGTGTTCCATTAAGCTCAATCGTCCCTTCTTTTTATTAAACGCTTGGTGTGAATTACGACCATAGTTGCCCGCCCTTCGGGTGGGAGGACAGACCTCACGCAATTCATCGGGCTTTGGTGATAAAGGCCCAATACTGGGCAACTACAAACCCTTCTCATCAATGGACCTGAGAAAACTCACACCAGATGTTTAAGTGCTTGTTAAGTAACCCAACCCCCCTGTAGGGATATATAATACCCGAATCATTGGGCTTTTGCCATATTTTTTGAAGATCGTGAGCTTCACGCCATGATTTCCTACAGCGTCATGAAAGGGTAAGGATGACGTATCTTCCTTTCCTCTTGACAATTGTGATAATAGCAGATATAATTTAGTTTATCCTAAAAAATTCTATAGACACCCCTAACAAAAAATTTCGCTATGCAAATAATTGGAGAATATAATGCATACCCAGTCGGTCGAGGATTATTTAAAGTCGATCTATAAGTTACAGAAAGGTCAAGGTAAAGTCACAACAACGGTTTTGGCAGAACTGTTGGAGGTTACCCCCGCTTCAGCAACGGGCATGATTAAAAAACTGGCAGAGATGAATCTGGTTATCTACGAGAGGTATCAAGGGGTATCCTTGACGGAAGCCGGCCAGAAGATCGCCTTGGAAGTCATTCGACACCATCGACTGGTTGAACTCTATCTCGCGGAAGCCCTCGGCGTACCATGGGATAAGGTGCATGAGGAGGCAGAGAAGTGGGAGCATATCCTCTCTGAAGATTTAGAAGAACGCATGGATGCGATGCTTGGTCATCCCACCGCAGACCCGCACGGTTCACCGATACCGAATCGAGATGGGACAATTCCGCCAAAAATCAATAAACCGTTGGCAGATCTGCGTCCGGGACAATCAGCCATTATTGATGAGGTGAGTGATCAGAACCCTGCTTTACTGCGCTATCTCGGCAGCCTGAATCTCTACCCCAAAACTGAATTCAGTGTGATTGATGTGGCACCATTCAATGGACCAATAACCATCCGCGTTGGAAATGCCGAACATACCCTTGGGCGTGAAGCGGCGAGCTATATCTTTGTGAAAGAGATCCGGAACGATGAATAACGAATCTACGTATGGGAGTAGTCTCCTCCGATGCGCGACATCCTGCCTAGCGGAGAATCCCTTCCCTAATGAATCAAGGAGGATTTATGAAGAACCTTTCCCAAACGAGACCTACCTCAACGCCGCCCAACCGTAAAACGCTTAAAGCGTGGCGGCATTACTGGCAAGATGAAGCGGACGCGGCCTTTCTCTACAGGGCGCTCGCCGATACCGAGTCCATCTCTGAGCGGCGAGATTTTTATCTGCGTCTCATAGATGTAGAAGACCGTCACACGGAGATCTGGCAGCAACTCCTCGCAGAATATGGCGTCAAGGTTGGAAAATCACATCCGTCTCTACGTGCTCGCCTCATTGCCTGGATAGCGCATCATTTCGGTTCCTCCACTCCGCTTTCGATTCTTCTTCGGGAGGAGGGCAGAGAGGTGAAGGGGTACTTAAACCTTCACCGTGAGAGTACCATTGATTCTGTTAAAGAAACCGCTCTCATATTGGCGAAAGAAGCTGCCGAACATGCAGCGAGTTTGAGCAAAATCACCGGCAAACACGGAGAACCATGGCACAAGACCGCGTCAGGAGGACTGCTAGGTGACGTTGTCTACGGTTTCAACGATGGACTCACCGCGAACTTCGGACTTGTGATGGGGGTGATTGGTGCTGCCGTCGAACCGCACATTATCATGATGACTGGTGTGGTAGGGATGATTGCCGATGCACTCTCGATGGGCTCTTCAGGCTACCTCGCTGCGAAAAGCGAGCAAGAGGTCTACGACTACGAGATCGGCATGGAGAAAGAAGAAATCCGGCTGATGCCGGAGGTGGAAGAGGAGGAACTTGCCCTCCTCTATGAAGCGAAGGGAATAGAGCCGTCACAGGCAAAGCAGATGGCCCATGATGTCATGAGCGATCCGAAAAGGGCACTTGACGAAAAAGTGAAGGAAGAATTGAAGATAGGTGAAAGGTACACCACACCGCTCAAGGAAGGGTGGATCACCGGGACTGCCACGGCGATTGGTGCGTTTATTCCCGTTGCTCCTTTCTTGATACTCACGGGTAGTGCCGCGATCTGGACCTCCATTACCTTATCGATGCTCTCTCACTTTGGAGTAGGTGCAGCGCGTAGCGTTTTTACAGGGCGGAGACTCATTCGCAGCGGGTTCGACATGTTCGTGGTTGGATTGGGCATCGCAGTAATAGGTTACTTTGTAGGAAAGCTAGTAGAAAAATGGCTTTTCTAAGTTAGATTATTCGGTCAAACGCGCTTATCAGATGTACGAGATTTGAAAACTTATGCTACGGATAAAGACATTTTACACAGCCGTAAGGGCGAAGCATACCTCGTCCCTGCTTGCTTAATCTAAACAGGAGGCAAATTTATGGCAGACACAGAAAAACGAAAACTCTCAAGAAGAAGCTTATTCAAAGGATTTGCTGGAATAACAGGTGCGGTAGGTGCCGTCGCAGCACTCGCAAATTCAGCAACGAAAGCGGACACACCAATTTCGACCTATTCTTCCCCCTCTATGCATCATGACGCACACACGCAAATGGGAGTCGTTGGAGATGTCGGGACACAAAACTTTGATCCGACCCGGTTCCTAACCGATTTCGATTACGGAGAGGTCAGTAAAACCGCCGGTGGTCAGACGGTTCGGGAATACACAGTTGTTGCCGAGGATGTGGAGATTGAAATTGCGCCCGGTATCTTCTTTCCCGCATGGACCTACAATGGGACTGTCCCCGGCCCAACAATACGATGCACAGAGGGAGATTTTATCCGGATTCATTTCACCAATACAGGAAGCCATCCGCACACCATCCATTTTCACGGCATCCATCCCGGCAATATGGACGGTGTTTTTGAAATCGTGCATCCGGGAGATGATTTTACCTACGAATTTACAGCCGCACCTTACGGCTTGCACCTATATCACTGTCATTCTGTTCCACTCAAGCGGCACATCCACAAAGGGCTCTATGGGACGTTTATCATCGACCCAAAGGATGGTGGGCGACCGATGGTTAAAGAGAAGCGAAACATTAAGGAAATGGTGATGGTGATGAACGGCTTTGATACGAACTTTGACGGTGATAACGAGGTCTACGCCGTCAACACCGTTGCGTTTCATTACCAGCGCCATCAAATTAAGTTGCGCCTTAACGAGCCAGTTCGTGTTTACCTCGTCAACGTGACGGAATTCGATCCGATTAATTCCTTCCATCTGCATGGGGAACTTTATGAGGTGTACCGAACAGGCACAACCCTCACGCCGCATGATTACACCGATACAATAACGCTCTGTCAGGGCGAGCGGCATATTCTCGAATTTAGCTTCAAATACCCCGGCAAGTACATGTTTCATGCCCATCAAAGTGAATTCGCTGAACTCGGTTGGATGGGATTGTTTGATGTCATTGATGAGGAAGCACCAATTGCGTAGGAGGAAAAAATGAAAATTCCCAAATGGTTAAGTGGCATTATACCGCTTATTTTGCTCGCACTTCTTGTCGCGTTTTTCTTTCGTCAGGGACCTGTGGGGCTATTTCTTGCTGCGTTTCCCCCGGTTGAGGAGTTGACCATCGAGCGCATCGAATTGCGTCCCGAGCAAATTATCGCCCACGTAGTCAATGGGGGACCCGACAAGGTGACGGTTGCACAAGTGCTGGTTGATGAAGCCTATTGGCAGCATACAATTGAACCACATCGAGAAATTCCTCACCTCGGCAGGGCAAAGATTACTTTAGATTATCCCTGGGTAGAAGGCGATACGCATGCGTTTCGAATCATCACCTCCACGGGGATTACGTTTGACCATGAAATTGCGGTTGCGGTAGAGTCCCCGAAACCTGATTTCCGATACGTGACGACATTTACGTTGCTTGGCATCTATGCTGGCATCATCCCTGTGTTTATAGGGCTGATGTGGTTTCCGTTTCTGCGTGACCTCCAGAAAAAATGGCTCCACTTTTTCCTCAGCTTAACAGTCGGGTTACTCCTATTTCTGGGTATTGACGCCGTCCATGAAGCGTTCGAGGCGGCTGAAGGTGTCGCTGGCGCGTTTAATGGCGTGGGATTAATCGGCATCGGGATTATTGCAAGCGTGCTTGGGTTGGTTGCGTTTGGACATCAGCGACGACGCGGTGGACCGGATCGAAACAGCCCAGACGGGCGGCTGAATCTTGCCTACCTGATTGCGCTTGGCATCGGGTTGCACAACTTCGGCGAGGGGCTTGCGATTGGTGCAGCCTTCAATCTCGGCGAAATGTCGCTCGGGATGTTCCTCGTCGTTGGGTTCATGTTGCACAATACGACAGAAGGGCTTGCCATCGTTGCTCCTGTTGCCGCAGACCGTCCCGGGATTAAACACCTGATTGGAATGGGAGCGTTGGCCGGGCTACCGATTGTGCCGGGCGCATGGATCGGGGGGTTTAGCTATTCACCGATTTGGGCGACGCTGTTCCTCGCCATCGGCGCGGGGGCAATCTTCCAGGTCGTCTATGAACTTGCTAAACTCATTCAGCGTCAGGCGGCGGAAGACACGGCACCAATGATGAATTTTGCGGGCCTGATGGTCGGTTTACTCATCATGTACGGAACAGCGATGTTTGTCGTCGCTGGCTAGTACGTTGTCACATTCATGAAAACGCATTTGGTTGAGTCATACATCGCGGTGGAATTCCACCGCGATCATTTTATGATTTTCAGATATGCCAAAAGGAGGGCGTATGTTCCCCGCTGACAAATTAAAAAGTATTATCAAAGA
>JADFGN010000233.1 GCA_022567695.1 Candidatus Poribacteria bacterium
GTGATACGAGGCATCCCCGTGCCTCGCAGGATGAGTGCCATTTTGGGCGTCTAAAGAATACCAAATCTGATTGGGCTTGTCAACTCCTAAATTTCCTGGCTTACGGCATGGAGCGAGGAAACCAATCCTAAAAAATCACTGGCACACATGCACCTTAATCGCACCAGATTTCTTGTCAGCGGCAATTTTGAAGGCTTCATCGATTTCTATCAATGGAAATCGGTGCGTCACCAATTTCGTTGCATCAACTCTACCGGATGCGATGAGATCGATAGCGGCGTCGAAATCGGTAGCCATGCCACTGTAGCCATAGCAGTTGGAGCCGGTGACAGTGGCCTCTGACCAAACGATTTGGCTCAAGTTCACCTCTAGCGGCTTGTAATACCCTGCCACAAGTACGACCGATCCGCGTCTGCGAACAATTGACATTGCATCACTAAAATTCTCTCCACCACCGACAGTTTCGATCACAACGTCCATTCCGTAACCGTCCGTCAGATCTTTCACATATTCCTTCAGATCGGTTTCACCAATGTGGACGACATGGTCTGCGCCGAGTTCCTTTGCAAGCTGAACTTGCTGATCGTACTTGACAGTGATTAAAGTTTCCTTGATACCCATTGCTTTTGCGGCGGCCAAACAGAATTGACCAATGGTTCCTCCGCCGATAATGGCAACCCGATCGCGATATGTTGCCCCGGCTTGCTCCACCGCTCGATAGGATACCGCAAGCGGTTCAACAAGTGCCCCCTCCTCAAAACTCATACCGTCCGGTATTTTAAACAATCCCGAAGCGTGTGCAGTTGTGTATTCCGCAAAGCCACTATGTGCATTGTGTGAGATGCCCTTACGTTCCATACAGTGGTTGTAATACCCTTTTTGGCAGTAAACACAACGCCCACAATGCGAGAAACATTCAGCCGTGACTCGGTCGCCCGGTTGAAATTCCGTCACGCCCTCGCCTAACTCAATAACGACACCGCATGTTTCGTGACCGGCTGCAAAGGTATGTGATTGGTTCCAGTGACCGAAGTAGCTATGGAGATCGCTACCACAGACGCCGGTCTGTTTTGTGTCCAACACGACGTAACCCGGAGCAGGCGTTGTCCGCTCCACATCTTGAATGCCGATCTGTTGAATCCCCGAATAAATTGCTGCTTTCATAAGAATGTCTCCTTGCTGATGTGGTCAGAGATACAATCCTTCTAACCTCTCCCCCGGCCCCTCTCCTACAAAGAGAGGGGAGTGAGTCTATGACAGTGGAGAAACTCTCGCACCCCTTCCCTCGTAGGGAAGGGGTTGGGGGTTAGGTCAAAAGCCTTTTACGTTTCACGTTCAATGTCATACTGACGCATTTTACGATGCAGATGCGTCCTTTCAATGCCTAGTTGCTTTGCTGTTTCGGTGATGTTCCAACTGTTTGCTTTGAGAGAATTGACGATAAAACGGCTTTCAAATTCCTGCCTCGCGTCTTTGAGAGGAGCTTGCATACCGCCACGCAACGTTTTCTTTCCATAGATCTCTTCGGGAAGATCAATCACGTCTATTGCGTGATTCGGGCACAAGATAACGATTCGCTCAATTAGGTTTCGGAGTTCACGAACATTTCCGGGCCAATCATATCGACTGAGCATTTCTAGTGCGCCGTCTGTCACAGACATCTTTGGCCTCTGATTTTCTCGACAGAACCGATCCAAAAAATGATCAAGCAGCAGTGGGAGATCTTCGATCCGTTCCCGAAGGGGAAGGACGTGGATGGGGACGACATTTAAGCGGTAATACAGATCTTCCCGAAAGTTGTTCTCTTCGATTTCCGCCGACAGATTTTTGTTCGTCGCAGAAATAGTACGAACATCTACATCAATGGTCTGTCCGCTACCCACTCTTTCAACCTTGTGTTCTTCCAACACACGTAAGATTTTCGCTTGCATTGACAAGCTCATATCCCCGATTTCATCCAGAAAAATCGTGCCGCCGTTGGCCTGCTCAAATTTGCCAACACGCAGCTTTGATGCCCCAGTAAATGCTCCGCGCTCGTGACCAAAAAGCTCCGATTCTATAAGTTCTTTAGGAATCGCGGCCGAATTAACTTCGACGAAAGGTGCTTTTCGACGTCTGCTAAATTCATGAATCGCACGGGCTACGAGTTCCTTCCCGGTACCGCTTTCACCCGTGATAAGCACGCGCCCATTCGTCGGTGCGACTTGCCGAATCTTCATCAGAATTTCCTGCATCGCCGGACTATTTCCGATAATCGGACGCTTGTAGCGATGAAGTGACGTTTTACCCGAATGTCTGAGCTCAATCTTCTGGATCACCTTTTCGACCTTCTCCAAGATGATGTCCAGATCAAGCGGCTTTCCCAAGAAGTCCAGTGCGCCAAGTTTCCCTGCTTCCAGTGCGAGGTCGAACGTCCCATGCCCAGAGATCATGATGACTTCTGTATCTGAAAACATCTGTTTAATCTCTTTGAGCGTCTCGATTCCGTCCATTCCACCGGGCATTAGGATATCCAGAAATACCAGATCAATCGGCTCATTTGCGAGAAAGTGAATCCCCTCCTCGCCACTCAAGGCCGTCGAGACGTTGTAACCTTCGTCCTCCAACACACCTTGTAGGGATTCGCAGATGCTGGCTTCATCGTCGATGATTAAGATGGTTGGTTTGAATTGTTGATTCATGTTTGTCACCTAAAGGTTTATTTCGTTTAGTTATCGTAAAGAAGTTTTGCTTCTAACTATACGTCTGTTTATCTACCTTGTTGGTAACTCAGCCGACTTCAACCACAACGTAAAAGTCGCGCCGATCTTAGCGGGTTCAGCCACCTCAAGGTGAATGTCGCCGCCCAGATCGGTGAGGATTTTTTTGACAATTGCCAATCCGAGTCCCATGCCGTCCTTCTTCGTAGAGACATGCGGTGCAAACAACTTGGGACGGACGTCTGGAGCAATGCCATGTCCAGTATCAGAGAATTGAACAAGCACTTTAGACGAATCAGCGGACTGAAACGCACGAATTATTAAAGTCTCCTGTTGGTTCGGGGGTTGAACCCCCGAACCAACAGACATCGCTTCCTGTGCGTTCTTGATGAGATTTAAGAACGCCCGTTTCAAATATTCCGCATCCCCAATAACATGCGGGAGATTAGACGGAATCTCGACTCGACAATCGATATGCGGTGGAAATTCGCCTAAGCTATCCAGAGCTGCATCAACAGTTTCGCGTAAGTTCACCGAAGCCAGATGAGGAACTGGCATCCGAGCGAGTTGAGAAAATTCATCAAGCAAGTGTCGCAATCCCCTGACTTCTGTAATAATGGTTTGTGTACAGCGATCGAGCAAATCCGCAAAATCGTTGGGATCTTTATGATAACGACGGCGGAGACGTTGCGCGGACAACTGTATCGGCGTCAAGGGATTTTTGATCTCGTGCGCCAATTTCTGAGCAATGTCCTGCCAAGCGGCGATCTTTTCGGCACGCTTCAACTCCTCTGTGCGGTCACTGAGATCTGCAACCATCCGATTAAAGGCGTCGGCTAAAACGGAAAATTCGTCGTCGGTCTGAACATCAACTCGGTGGTTTAAGTTTCCATCGGCGATCTGTTTTGTGCTGGCGACAAGCGTTTGGATGGGGGTATTGATTCCTCGGGCAAAAACTCGACTCACCCAAAAAGAGAGCGCGACAATCGAAACTGCCGTGATTAACAATGCAATAAAGGTATTCCGCTTTTCTGTTCGGCGATATTCTGTGCCTGCTTCGTCCATATCCGTTTCCAACGCATCAAGCTTGCTCTGTATCTTGTTCCATCGTTCACGCATTTGAAAAGGCGTTAGCAACATCAATTTCCCAACGACAACCACTCCTAAACGCTGCTCCGGATGGTCTTCTGAAAAGACTGGCATTCCACAACCCAAGAGTCCTTGAATTTCCAAGTCATGGAAAATTGTTGGTTCATCGGTGAGTTGCTCCAAACCGGGCGAAAAACGGGTGAGTTCCATTGGGGGCAGGTCTTGATCTGTGCTAAATATGCGATGTCCCGATCGATCGTAGATAGCAATGATATATTCGCTAATCCCGGTGACATATTCGCTGTAAGCATCTGGGAGTTCAGCAGCCCGATTTTCAACGGTAGTCACAGATTCCTCCTGTAATGCTGTGATAAGTTGGAAATCGACCGCTAAAATCTCTGCCGCATCTATTAGCGGTAGGTAATGACGAAGGGAAAGCTCATAGGCGAGTGTCCGAGCATCACGTGCGATTATCGCCGAATTCTGCAGCGTCAACGCAATCTGGGAGTTTGCCCAACGTTCAATGCTTTGGCTGATTAGATGGTATGCGACAAGTACAAGGACGATCGTTGGTAAAAGTGCCATGCCCGTAAAAATGAACATCAGTTTGCGTTGAAACTTCAAACGTTTTAGGAACATGATACGTCATGCGTTTCTCAGTTGAGTGGCAGTTTGAGGAAAACGTGAGACACGACCTTTTGCGAATCGATGATCAAAACTCAGAGCAGGCTGTCGTCAACTGCAACGGCTGGTTAGGCTATCAACACCTATGTCTCTTAGGTCGAATTGGCAAGGTAATCACTCAGCTTTCTCAATAGACGTTTGTGACGCTCTGCCGAGATGGAACCAATAGAGCCAAGCACGCAATGACGCGGTAATACAGCGAGAAAACCGAGTCAAATCAGAGATTTTGATCGCAGACCACTTGACTTGAAATCCGCGTCGGCAGGAGAGATAATTTCGTCAAAATCCTTGACATACTGATGTAACTGTGTGCTTACACTGCAAACAAGTAGATCGCGATAGGGCGGCATTTCCCGTAGGAAAATCGCAGGTCTGTCCTTTAGTTCTCCATCAGCCTGGGGTACTGGTGTAAGGATGACGTCACCTTCCTTCATAGTCGGGATTTACCTCTTTGAGCAAATCTGATGAATACTCAGGTTCGTTCTCTCCGTATGCGTCTTCTAGTCTTTGACCTGATAAATGCAACCAAGCTTCATGCTCATTGTCAAATTCTTGTCCTGGTAGAATAGTGACAATCAGTTTCGCATTCGGTTCCAGGTCAAATGGCTCATCCAAGCAAATTCGCTCACCATCAAAATGAGCGAGCACGGCTATCATTGGCATAATCAATTCCTCCTTTACATTGCTCCGCCTTGTTAGGATGGGTTTCCCTATAAATCTGTCATTCAACAGCTATATCTCTGTCAGTTCTGGAACGTGTTCATCCTCATATTTCTCAATCAGCACACCAATGACTTCCATCAATGAGGCTAAGGGGTGATTTTCATTCTCACCCACTACATCGATCAAATCGTCTAGCACAGCCACAAGCCGTTGATATTCGCTCTCCGCATGGGGAACAAATACAACAGGTGCTAGCATTGGCCATACATTTTGAGCGGTTTGTACTTCTGCTACCATAGTTTACTCCTTCCATTTCCCTTTATCATACTCGTCGTGCGTTAGCACCGCACGAATGTAGACTTTCTGCCGATTGTAGTGTATAGCTGCGATAAGACGCGCTTTGTTGCCGCCAATGTTGAAAACCGTCAATTTCCCCACTTGGTCGGCGTGAGGAAACTCTGCACGTTGCTCTGAATCCCGATCTATCGGGGCAACTCGACAAACGAACGGAAACGTCCTCGCTTCATCAATTTATACCAATGTTCGAGTGATGTTTTGGTATCAGGATGTTTCTGTGCAAACTCGTTCAGTCGTTTTCGCGTAATGATATGCATGGGATATTCCTGCCGATTGTACGTCGTATCGATATTTGCGTTCGCTTCTTATACCCGTATGCTTCTCATACACGACCAAAGTTCAGTTGCGGCGGGTACCGAAAAACGTTCGACACACCCAAACCCGTCACATCTCCCAAACCAAAAACCACAAATCCTGCCGTCAACAACGACCGGTTAGGTTAGGCAGTCATTAGCAACTGAGCAACATTTCTGCCCGCTGTTGGGGCAGGTAATTCTTGATTTTGCTGATGCGCAATTTCTAGCCACTCTTCAACAACCTGGCATAGTTCTTTGTATACCTCAACCTCATCATTTCCGTGACAACATGGGCCTATGATCCCCGGACAAGAACCGACAAAACATTCGTTTTCTTCGGACCATTCAACGATCTTGATATATCTTGCGCTCTCTTTCATCTTTGAGACTCCTCAATTCTTCGTTTAACTTCCTTTTCTTGATACGGTTTCGCATCGTCGCGGAGATTCCCTGAAATAGTGACCCGCAGCCCTTTTGGATGTTCATAGTTTCTATGGCTACCTTTCCCGCCTCTGTTGCTAAAACCTGCTCTTTTTAAATCCCTAATGAGCTGTCGTATTTTTCGCGGCATATAAATTGGGTACTTACTCTGATCGGGGGGCGTATTTACGCATTGTTATATTGTTTCTTATTCTCAAGGTTCTTAATAAACGTCTATTCTAATGACGGTAGTTTCACATTTCTAATTCCATCAAGTACTTACTTATGATTTTATTTACTTCACCAATAGAGTTTCTAAGCTGTTCAAGTGTGAATTGAGTCTCGAAACTGTGAGAAACAGCATTTCTAATATTTCTGAAGTTGTCAATTATTTTCTTTTCTTGCTTTGTAATCAAGTTGTAGAAGTAATTCAACTCAAGCATTGTGTATTCATTAGCTTTCTCAAATCGGCTTCCTTTGGTAAACAATTTCCATTTTTCTTCACTGTCTAGGAAGGCCATGCTATGAATAAAGAATTTGAATTTCAGAATTTGGAATATTGTTATATAAACTTCGCCAAAGCTTTGAATAATTCTACCTGTGTCAAGATTCTCAATTATCCTATTGAAGTCATATTTTTTCTGTAATTCGTGAATAGGTTGTGTTAAATTCCATTCAGCGGTGTGAACAGCTCTTAGTGTTTCCTCATGGCTATATTGCTTATAGCCATTCATGTATCCTGGGACTGGTTTGCTTCTAACAAATTTGATTACGGCATGAATTTTGCTGTCAATTGGTCGAACAGATTTTCTTAATGTATCCCTGCTTGTCTGACAGGCATCCTCGATCATCTGATCGGTGATCTCTTCTAATGGAATCAAGTAATATTTATATGAATTACGCATTTGATTGCCTTCAACTATTACATAAATGCATGGTTCTTATCACTCAATATTCTCAGGATGACTGCAATTCTTTTTGTATTCTCCTCACAATAATTATCTTTGATTAGACGGCAAAAATGCCGTCTAATATTTTTACCGCATTTCCCATCTAATTTTCATTGAATAATTTTTCTCCTCTATATCAAACCAGCGGCATCCAAAGTTTCGCGGAGTGTTTCCAGATTCGCAGGCGTCATCGGCACAAGTGGAAGGCGCATTTTCCCGTTGAGTTTCCCCATCAACATGAGGGCAGTTTTGGCAGGAATTGGGTTCGTTTCAATAAAGAGATCGATAGACAGCGGCAATGCCTTGTAATGGAGTTTGCGAGCAAGTTCGATATTGCCAACTTTGAAGGCATTACACATCTCAGCAATATCGGCTGGCGCGACATTCGCAACGACGGAGATGACGCCTCTCCCACCGACGGAGAGGATGGGTAGCGTGTTGACATCATCACCAGAAAGCACGGTAAAATCATCGCCGCACATCTGGACAACTTCACTCGCACGCCGGAGCATCCCCGTTGCTTCTTTGAGCCCAACAATGTTCGGATGTTCCGAAAGCCGCGCAATCGTTTCCGAAAGGATGTCTGTGCCGCAACGTCCGGGGACATTGTAGATAATGATTGGAATATCAACGCTGTCAGCAATCTTCATGTAGTGAGCATACAAACCTTCCTGCGTCGGCTTGTTGTAATACGGCGTGACGATAAGCGCCCCATCCGCGCCAACGGCTTTGGCGTGCTTTGTCATGTGTAGCGTGTGCGTTGTCGAATTAGAACCTGTGCCTGCGATAACCGGCACACGACCATTGACCGTTTCAATCGTGAGGTCAACCACGCGGCTATGCTCTTCAGCCGAGAGTGCTGGCGATTCCCCTGTTGTTCCACAGGGAACAATCCCGTTCGTGCCCCCGTTAATCTGAAACTCAATGAGTTCTTTGAGCTTGGCTTCATCAAGGGATTCGTCGTCTTTGAACGGAGTAACAAGTGCAACAAAAGATCCTTCAAACATTTGTAGCCTCCTTAAAATCACGAGAAAATCGTGATGATAATTCAAGCGGTTAATTGTGCTGACTCGACCTAAACCATTGCCTTCGTTAAAAATTCGTCGGGTGTTTTCAAACGGCCATCAGGCTGATATGAATCTCGCTTACGCATTGTGTCCACGTAATTTTGGATGTCTTTCATTTCTTCTCGATCTTTCCACATTCCAAACCCGTACAAATGGTCAATCACTGCTTCAACCAGTTTGATCTGTTCATCTGGAGAGAGTTCGAGTGCCAGTTTCCAAACGGTATGATAATCAGTGCGGTTTTTCAACATGAGATACATCACTCCGATTTAATAATTCCATGCGTCTTCCGTGAGTTCGCCGGAGCAGATAATCCGGGCATCGCCTTCTAGATAAACGTCCTTTGGTTCACCGTTTTCCAAATCGAAATAGATCTTCAGCACCGAACTACTCACTGTGTGGAGGGCAGCCGGAGAGGTTACCTTTCCAAGGGCCGCACAAACAACGGCAGCCGCAATCGAGCCTGTACCACAAGCAAGCGTCTCGTCTTCAACACCACGTTCATAGGTGCGAATGTCGATTGTTTGTGCATCCCGAATACGTATGAAATTTGCGTTTGTCCCTGCGGGTTTAAAATCATCATGATAGCGAGTTTGCCTGCCGAGGTCAACAATGTCCGTGCCTTCAAGGTCTTCAACGAAAAAGATGACATGAGGAACACCGCTATTGGCGAAACAGACGTTGTGAACGCCGTCTTTCAATTGGAGCGGAAAATTGAGCCGGAGGTCGAAGGGATCGCTCATCCGAACCTTGACGTCCGATCCCACAATCTCAGAATCGTAGATGCCAGCGTTTGTTTCAAAGCGCATTTTTTCGGAGACAATTCCATTGACATAAGCAAACTTGGAGATACAACGCGCACCGTTTCCGCACGTATCCACTTCCCCGCCGTCGGCGTTGAAGTAGCGCATCCTGAAATCTGCCTCTTCCGCCTTTTCCACAAGCAAAACACCATCCGCACCAACGGACATACGACGTTGGCAAACCTTCTCTACAAAGTCTGTATTTTCGTAGGGAACAACCCCGTCCCGATTATCGATAATCACAAAGTCGTTACCGGCACCACTAAATTTCATAAATGGAATTTTAGCCATCTACTTTTCCCCACCTTCTGATTTTTGCCTATTATAGACCGGTCGTATATACCTGTCAAGAAAAAATCACGCGATAACTCAAGCCGCTTCATTGATGGCCAAACGTGCTGTGGAAGCTTCTTCAGCGTGCCTGCGGAGATCGCTGACAATCTCCATAATTTCTTCATAACTATCGCTCCTCACCAATTTCGAGCGATATGTCTTGGCGTTCCGTAACCCCTTAAAATAGTTGTTGTAATGCCTTCTCATCTCGAGAATACCCAGCCTCAGTCCCTTCCATTTTATGGAAAAATCCAGGTGTTCTTTGAAAACTTCAATCCTCTCATCTATCGAAGGCGGTGGGAGCAGTTCTCCAGTGGCAAAATAGTGCTTGATTTCTTTGAAGATCCACGGATACCCGATTGCCGCTCGCCCAATCATAGCCCCGTCCATGCCGTATTTTTGGCGCATTTCAAGTGCTTTCTGCGGGCTGTCCACATCCCCGTTTCCAAAAACAGGAATCGTCATGCGAGGATTATTCTTAACTTCTCCAATCAACGTCCAATCGGCATTCCCTTTGTACATCTGCACGCGAGTTCTGCCATGGATGGCTATCGCTTTGATGCCGACATCTTGTAGCCTTTCCGCAACTTCGACAATGTACTTTGTCTTTTCGTCCCAACCCAATCTGGTTTTTACCGTTACTGGCAAGTTCGTGGATTTCACAATTTCTTCGGTCATTTTAATCATCTTCGGAATATCGAGCAGGATTCCCGCACCCGACCCCTTGCACGCGACCTTCTTCACGGGGCATCCGTAATTGATGTCGATCAGGTCTGGACGAACCCGTTCTGTCAGTTCCGTAGCTTCCTTCATGGATTCAATATCATTGCCGAAAATCTGGATGCCAATCGGCCGCTCATATTCAAATATATCAAGTTTTTCCACACTCTTTGCCGCATTTCTAATCAACCCTTCAGAAGAAATAAACTCTGTGTACATCAAATCAGCCCCCTTTTCTTTGCAAACAGCGCGAAAAGGGGGATCGCTTACATCCTCCATCGGGGCAAGTAAAAGTGAGAAATCGTTCAGTTCTATGTTACCAATTTTTATCATCGCTCAATCACTTCCCAAAATAACCGTTTAGATGGTCGTGCCCCTTCGGGTGGGGGTTCAGGGGCGGACAGTTTCGTCGAAAGCCCGTTTGGCATGAGGTGTGCTGGGTTCGTAGCGGCTCGTAGCCGAACTCGCAAGAGTTCGGGCGGGATTGGCTTCCAAATTCTTGCGAATTTTGCTACAAGTGTCTGCCCCTAAGGGGCGGCGAACCCGGAGACGAGGCAGACCTCACGCACCTCGCGCAAAACTAACAGTTTGCGCTACAAATGCAATTTGCTTCCTTCCTCGTAACGCGCTCTGTTAGATTGCGCTCATTTTTCG
>JADFGN010000234.1 GCA_022567695.1 Candidatus Poribacteria bacterium
CCTTCCGTCCGTACTTCTTGCGCTCAACCATACGTGAATCTCGGGTTAAAAAACCTGCTTTTTTTAGGTTTGGTCTCAAGGTATCTTCCGCTTTAATAAGCGCCCGCGCTAGACCGTGTAGAATTGCCCCAGCTTGCCCTGAAATACCTCCGCCATGTGTGTTGACAAACACATCGTACGCTCCGGTTTTTTCAACGAGTTCAATGGGACGTTTGGCTATCTCAACATGATCCGCCCGGTCGAAGTATTTCTCAATTGGCTTCTTATTGACAAGAAACTGCCCGGAGCCACCAGGAACTAATCTTACACGTGCGACAGCAGTTTTGCGACGTCCGGTTCCCCAGTATTGTTCCACGTTCATCCCCTTCCCTTAACGTAAAAGAACGAAATTTTCAAAGGTTCTCTGCTAAACTTCTAAAATCTTCGGCTGTTGCGCTTGGTGGGGATGATTCGGACCGACATAGATTTTTAGCCGACTCATCAGCTTACGTCCCAAGCGATTTTTTGGAAGCATGCCCTTTACGGCGAGGCGAATAATATCTTCAGGTTTTTTCTGCATTTGCTCTTTGAAAGTCCTGAATTTCGTGCCGCCAGGGTAACCAGTATGACGAAAATATGTTTTCTGCTCTTCTTTTTTTCCGGTAACAACAATCTTTTCCGCATTCACCACAGCGACGCGATAGCCCAGGTCTGCGTATGGGGTAAAGTTCGGCCGATGTTTTCCTCTAAGCACCGTTGCAATCTGAGTTGCCAACCGTCCGAGTACTTTCCCATTTGCATCCACGACATGCCATTCAACGTCTTTTACATTATGAGATTGCGGAAAATATGTTCTCATTCTAAGCATGATATGACCTTAATCCATGGTTGCTCAATAGTTAAATTTATGCAATCCGCTTTCCTCAACAGATTGAAATCATTTGACGTGCTCTCACTCCTCAGAGATCGTGGGATTCTAACATCAGCATCACTAGCCAACCATAGCGGTGGGTCTTACGGTGACTCCGTTAGCAGTTGACGTCCCAACTGCATGAATGTTAATCTCCCAGCACAGCGTGAAATAATATCATCAGCAATATTGCTTTGTCAAGGACAAATCAGTGCGTAAAAAGGTTATCTGATAAGGTTTTTGAGTTGATGTTCCCCCACTTGTTGTGATAAAATACACGCATCTTAATAAAGATAGGAACATTTCTGTTAAGGCGGAATCGGTTTCTGAACTAACTTGCAATTTAAATCCCTTGACAGTCTTCTCGAAATAATTCCGATGCTACATCTTGGCCAATATGCCAAGTAGCCCACAACACGGTTTTACGTGCCAGGTCACTCATCAATGTTATTGTCGATGAGTCGCCCGTTTAATAATCTATCAGATGCACATTAACTCTACGAATCCCTACCCATCTTGTGAATCAGTGTCTATCCTGTTTTAGGAGGAGTTCAATGCGTAACAACAGAAATCGGAATCGACCTGAGAGTATATCCGATGACCACTTCCAATTATTCGACGAGGATTACGATGAAGACGTCGAAGAAAACGAGGATGAGGTCGGCAAAGCTCGGTCCTTAATGGTGGTCGATCAACTCATCTATGCGACCCATGAAAATGACCGTAGACGTCCCCTTTTGTACGAACTGAGACGTGCGATTATTGAAGATGAAATGACGTTCCAAGAGGCAAGGCAAGCTATTGTGGAAATGCAGGAAGCTATTGAAAAACTGACTGCACCTGCCAATCGAATCGGTACATTGCTTGGACTGCCCAAAAAGGAAATCGCACGCGTAATCATTGGTGGTTCGGAATATTATGCCAACATTGATTCGCAACTAGATCCGGCATCTCTCAAGATCGGTTTCAGCGTACTCCTCAACGAAGCTTACGTGGTTGTTGGTGAATTGGGGTACAGTGACTCTGGACCGATAGGAAAAATCGGTGATGTTCTCCCGGATGGCAGGTTACGCATTGGGCAGGAGCCCGGTGGATTACAATCTGTCATTCTAGAACGTTCAACCGATCTCGCGAATGCGAAACTCAAAGTGGGCGACGAAATTCGTATCGATCCGAATTTCAGAGTTGCCCTGGAACGGTTGGAAACCCAAGAGGTCAAGGATTACTTCCTTGAAAATGTTCCACAAATACCCTGGGAAAAAGTGGGTGGATTAGAGAGTACTATCCAGCTACTTAAAGACACAATAGAACTACCCATCCTGCATCCTGAACTTTTTGAACGTTTTCAACATGCCCCACCTAAAGGATTTCTGTTGTACGGTCCTCCCGGCTGTGGTAAAACGCTTATCGGCAAAGCAACAGCTTACAATCTTACCCAAAAGTTAAAGCAAGAAACAGGCTCTGATATCGAAGGGTGTTTCCTGCATATCAAAGGCCCCGAGATTTTAAATATGTGGCTCGGCGAATCAGAGCGCAAAGTCCGCGAGATTTTTCAAATTGCTCGCGAAAAGCGTCAAGATGGTTTTTTGCCATTCGTGTTCATTGATGAAGCCGAATCCATTTTAGGCACCCGCCGATCCTTCCGGTCTAACAATATCGCCAACACGGTTGTTCCCATGTTTTGCGCTGAAATGGACGGAATCGAGTCCCTGCAAGACATAGTCATTATTCTCGCAACCAACCGACCAGACCTCATCGATCCAGCGATTTTACGCCCGGGCCGAATTGATCGAAAAATCAAAATCAAACGTCCAGATAAAAACTCGGCAAAGGAGATCTTTCGCATCTACCTGACACCTGATTTGCCAATCGATCCTGAAGTCATTAAATCGCATAGCGGGGATGTAGAAGCCGCTGTTTCTTATCTCATTGATGAGGTTTGCGAGGAGCAGTTTAAGCAGAGCGAGGAGAGAAAATTTTTGGAGGTTGTATTACGCAGTGGCAGGCGTGATATTCTGTACCACGGAGACCTTTGTAGCGGTGCAATCATCGCCTCCATTATCCAGCGAGCAAAAGAGTATGCAATCAAGCGAACTATTGCGAATCAAGGGCAGGAAGAGGGGATCAGTTTAACAGATTTGACCGATGCACTCGCTACAGAATACAGCGAAAATGATATTTTCCCACCGACAGATAGTGTGGAGGATTGGCTGAAATTACTTGATTATGACTCGGAAAATGTCGTGAAAGTTTCCCCGATTCGCCCAGAAAAATCGACTCGACGAAGACCAGTGAGTAGTGTGATTTAGAACCGAGCTAACCTTTCAAATGAATTGAAGATAAGGAGTTTAACGCCTAAACATCTGAAGAGCTATGCAAAGACTTTTTGGCATCGAAACCGAATACGGAATTACGCTTGAAGGCAAGGAAAATATCGATCCGGTTCAGCAATCCATGGAACTAATCAAGAGTTATCGGCGCGAAGACTTTCGACCGATGTGGGATTATAGCGGCGAAGATCCCTTTCAAGATGAACGAGGCTTCCGGGCGAAAACGTTGCAAGAACACCCGGACGAGGAAAAATACCGAGAGCAAGATCGCCAGCGGAATATTCCCTTTGTCGAAGTAAAAAGCGACCTCATCCTCGTTAACGGCGCACGTTTGTACAACGACCACGCACATCCTGAATATTCCACGCCTGAATGTCGAAGTCTTTTTCAGTTAGTCGCTCACGATAAAGCAGGTGAACGGATATTGCACCAGTGTACTGTCAGGCGAAGTCAGAAACTCGGTCAACAGGTTCTTTTGTATAAAAATAACACCGATTTTCACGGGCATAGTTACGGCTGTCATGACAACTACCTGATGCGGCGCGATATTCCTTTCGACTACCTGAAAGAAAGCATTATGCCGTTTTTTGTGACGCGGCAAATTTTCGCAGGCGCGGGAAAAGTAGGAATCGAAACGGAGTCCGGAATTAGTTCAGCCGGATTTTTTCAGTTGGCGCAACGTTCTGATTTTTTCAGTGTCGAGGTCAGTGTTGATACTATGCACAACCGCCCAATTGTAAACACACGGGATGAACCGCATGCGGATGCCACCAAATACCGTCGTTTACACGGCATCGCCGGGGACGCGAACATGTCTGAATATGCAACCGCCCTTAAAATCGGCACGACTGCATTGGTTATCGACCTGATCGAGGAGAAACGTATCCCCGATCACTTTGCCATTCGCGATCCGGTTGGAACAATCAAAGAAATCTCGCGCAACCAGACCTACGAATGGCTGTTTAAGTTAAAAGACGGTAGGAGCATTTCAGCGATTGAACTCCAGCGTGAATACCTTGCTTTAGCCCAGAAACACTTAATAGGCCGAGATAGCGAAACGGACTGGGTCCTGCTTGAATGGGAATCTGTCCTTGATGAACTCGAAAACGATCCGATGAATCTGACCGATCGGTTGGATTGGGTCGCTAAAAAGTGGATGCTGGAAACATTCATTGATGAGGAGGGAATTAGTTGGGATGACCCGTGGTTGCAAAGCCTTGATCTAGAATATCACAATATCGACCAAGAAGCAGGCCTCTACTACGGGCTTGAGGCACAGGGACTGATGAGGCGTGTCGTCACGGATGAACAAATTGAGTATGCGATTTACCACCCGCCATCAGATACGCGGGCATACTTCCGAGGAAAGTCACTGGATAAATTCCGTGCGGATGTCAAGTCTGTGCAATGGGACAATATCACATTCAACGTGAACGGTAAGCCGGTTTCGGTTAGTATGAATTCGCTTGTCGAGCCGGAACTTGTTGCGAAATATAATCGCACTTTGGATGAGGCACAGACGGTTGAGGCGTTGGTCAGCAACTTAGGGCTTAATATGTGAAATGTGATGCGAGAAACTACGACATCTAAGAAGAAAATGTACCTAGAAACGTCGGTACCGAGTGCATATTACGATGACCGTTCTCCCAAACGGGAAGCCCAAACAAGGGAATTTTGGCAGGGATTAGATCTATACGCCCCCTTTAGTTCAGACTTGGTAGAAAAAGAAGTCCGAAAACTTGAACAATATGGGGACAAACATGTGGAACTAATGGCAGCTATTTTAGCCCTAGTTGAAGAGCATAGTTTGCTACGAGTCACAGAAGCGGTCAACCAACTCGCCGATGAATATGTAAAACAGAGCGTTGTCCCGTCTCGAATGAGAGACGATGCGAGACACTTGGCACTTGCAACCATCAATGAAATGGACTTTTTAGTCAGTTGGAATTTTAAGCACTTGGTACGATCAGAGACTCGGGAGCGCGTCCGACAGATCAATAAAACACTCGGTTATGCCAGCTTTATCATTGCATCACCGATAGATTTTTTGGAGGGAGGTAAGCACTATGAACCTCAAGAAGGGTAAGGATGGATATTTCATCGGCGAAGAACCAGCCGTCGTCAAAGATCTCCGAAGAATCCGGGAACAGACCTACGAAGAGGAGAAAAACCTGACGTTCAAGGAACTAAGAGCAAAATGGAACTTAGAGTTGGACGAATTTCGTCGTCGATATGGATATAAGGCAGTTGATATGCCTGATGGGACATACCGTTTAGTTAAGATTATTCAGAATCCTGAATAATCTTCTTCAATTACTTTTACCTTCATAGGAGGTTATTACCATGACACCGAATGAATTCATTTATCTCCGAGATCGGAAACAAAGGCCAACGGGACCAGTTGGTCCAGGCGATGGTGGGGACGATGATGGTCCAAAGCGTCCGGATGTCAATAAGCCGAATACCAGAGAACTGCTCCGTCGAATGCGGCGTGTTGATAAAGATCAATCCAGACGTTATCGGCAAAGGACGGGTGAATAGTCGATGGAGCACAAAGGTGACTTTCTCAATCTCTTAAAAGCGCAAGGGGCTCAGATTCAGTTCGATCTCCCCGAAATTCAGGCCAATACCCACACCCCTCGATTAGAAATGGCAGAGGGAACGACTGTTATTGCCATGCGCTATAAGGATGGCGTCCTCATTGCTGGAGATCGGCGAGCGACTATGGGAACGTCTATCCTTTATGATCGCGCCGATAAAGTATTACCGATTGATGAATACTCGGTTTTGGCAATCGCGGGTTCTCCAGCAATCGCCTATGAAATGGCACGAGTGCTTGAACATTCGTTCCAATATTTTCGGCGGAGCCAACTTCAGGAATTAAGCGTCGAGGGCAAACTGAGGATGCTTTCTCGCTTGCTTCGTGATAACTTGCCAATGGCGCTACAGGGCATCGGCGGAGTCATCCCGATCTTCGCCCTCTACGATCGACACCATGCAGAAGAAGAAAGCGGTGGCAAAATTTTCTTTTACGATGTCCTTGGCGCGCATTTTGAGAGTGCTGAATTTGCAACTTCTGGTTCCGGTTCTGTATGGATTCGTGGCGTTCTGTACTACCTGAATCGGTGGGGAGAAAATAAGCTTCTCGATATGGATGAACATCAGGCGACTTTGACAGTCTTGAGGTTGCTCGATACCGCTTCGGAATACGATTCCGCAACGAGCGGTTTTAATCCAAAATCGCAGATCTTTCCCACGGTTAAAACCATTACGGCGCAAGGCCTCCAAGATCTCACCACTGAACGGCTGAGTGAGATTTATACGCAATTCGTCGATTAGGCACAGTTCAGAACTTATTTTGACGAAAATGAATCATCCTGAAAGGTGAGTTTAATTAGAGAAGAATATGCGAGATGAACCTTATCGTTGGATCGAAGCCATTAGTGATCGGCGGGACTACATCGAAGATCAACTTCGGGGCGGGAGCCCTGTCGTTGGAATCAGCTTCGATGAAGGTATGTTGCTTCTGACAGTTGGGCGTGGACAGCGTAAGATCTTTGAAGTGCATGACCGAATTGCATTTTCGGCAATCGGACGTGCCGCCGATATTGAGCGACTAAGGCTGCTGGTAACCGACACGGCTTCTGTACAAGGTTTTCAGAATTCTGTCGATGATGTGACCCTCCATCGGATGACGCACTTTGTACTCGGCCCCACAATCACGCAGGCTTTCGATGCCATATTTGGAGCAGCCTACATTATCAAAATACTGTTGGTTGAACTCGGAACACTCGGTCGAGAAAACCAATTTATCTCAATGAATTATGATGGCAATGTGAGGGCAAGTCCTCGTGCTGAGGTAGTCGGTGGCACAGCGGCAATCGAAGTTGCCATGCAAGACTATTTATCCGCCGCCGATTCTCAGAACCCCTCGTTAGCTTCTGCTTTGCAGTTGGCTCTGGAGACGTGGGCAATTGGCCGAAATCTGAGTCTGCAAGAGGAAAATTTCTCGGAAGACGACGAAGAAGCTGAATCACACGTAGACAAAGAGCAGTTGCATGATGTACTCAAAAGAGAATTAGAAGAAGGACAGATCGAGGCAAGTGTATTGGATGCTTCTCACCCAAGTAAGCGTAAATTTCGGCAACTCTCTTCAGAAGAGATTGAGTCCGCAATTGCTGATTGGCTTTAATTGGGTATTAGGAGATTAGGGTTGAGAACCTAACACCTAACTTTTGAGGGAAATCGTGAGCAAACGCATTTTTGGTATTGAAACAGAATTTGGGTGCTTGACAGAAGCAAACCGATCTACAGGATCCCCCGAAGGGATAGCCGCGCGAGTCAGGGACTATGCCTTTTATGAATTGAAACTGGGCATCTCAGATATGCACTACCGCGATTGGGGTGAGCCACCAGGCAATGGTGGATTTCTTTTCAATGGCGGACGGCTTTATATTGATATGGGACACCTTGAGTATGCAACTCCTGAGTGCGTCAAGCTCTTTGATTTGGTAATTTATGATAAAGTGATTGAACGGCTGATAATACAGATTCTAGACGAAATTGAGCTAAATGAAGAGGTTTCTTTTTTCAAAAACAATATCGATCACTTTACCGGGGCAACGTTCGGTTGTCATGAAAACTACCAATTAAGACGCGACGTCCCTTTCTACAAAGTTGTGATTCCAACATTAATGCCTTTCTTCGTGACGCGGCAGATCTACGCGGGGGCAGGTCGAGTCGGTGGATATGAAGAGATCCTTGAATTCGGAGAGATCCAACGCGGCTATGACGGGCTTGTTGGTTTTCAAATTTCTCAACGGGCAGATCACATTGTCACAGAGATTTACGAATGGATCCAGTTCAGTCGGGCGATTATCAATACGCGAGATGAACCGTTGGCGGACTATACCAAATATCGTCGGTTGCATTTGCTGGTAGGAGATTCCAATATGTCCGAATACGCAACCGCTTTGAAAGTGGGAACGACATCTCTAGTGCTTGATCTCATCGAGGCAGGACATCGCCCGCGTAACTTGGCTTTGAGTGATTCAGTTCAAGCGATTAAAGACATATCTCGAGATCAGAGCCTTCAATGGATTGTTGAACTTCAGTCCGGAGAAACAATCTCAGCCGTCGATCTTCAGCGCGAATATCTTAACCTTGCAAGGAAGATTCTCAAAGGACGTGATGATGACACAGATTGGGTTCTGAGGGAGTGGGAATCTGTCTTAGATGACCTCGAAAAGGATTGGTTGAACGTAACAGATCGCGTTGATTGGGCCGCCAAAAAATGGTTGCTTGAAACCTTCATGGAAGAAGAAGGATTGGATTGGGACGACCCATGGCTCGAAAGCCTCGATCTTGAGTACCATCATATTCATCCACAGAGGGGGCTGTATTATGAATTAGAGAAGCAGGGGCATACCAGACGGGTGGTAACCGATGAGCAGATTGAGGCAGCACTCCGAAAAGCACCCGAAGATACGAGAGCAAAAGCACGGACCCATGTCATGCGCTACCTATTCCAAAACCATTTACCATGTATTGTCGATTGGCACCAAATCTATTTCACGCACGAAGAGCCGTTTGAAATGAGAGATCCATTCCAAACCTATGAAAAGGAGGTCGAAGTAGTGCTGAAGCGATTAAGTCAGCAACCAAAATTGAGTTCACGAGAAGAAGACAGATGAGATTATGACAAATGCTTGCATCCCGACTCAAGGAGTAACCCGCTGCTATGCGAAACTTATCTCCGTAAATATGAAAGTTGTCGGGTAAAGCAATGTCAAAAGACGTTGCTTTTTTATTTTAATTAAACCATCTAAACAATTTCCCGAAAGGTGATGAAACCATGAATCAGAAGAACTTGACCCACTGCACAGATTGCGAAGGTTTTTATCGGCGTGACTTTCTCAAGGCAGGCGTCCTCGGATTGTTTGGCCTCGGTATGGCAGACCTCTTTCGGTTAAAAGCAAATGCAATTTCAGCGGATAGCCGGGAAGGAACTGCTAAATCGGTCATTTTGATTTGGATGGGTGGAGGGCCCAGTCATTTAGATCTATGGGATTTGAAGCCGGACGCACCCGAAGAGATTCGTGGAACGTTCAAGCCGATCAAGACCAACGTTCCAGGCATTGAGATCTGCGAACACATGCCGAAGATTGCTCAACAAATGGATAAGATCTGCCTCATCCGATCCATGACTTCGCCAGAGGCTGCACACGAACGAGGCACCCACTACATGATGACAGGCTTCCAGCCCTTGCCTGGATTTGCCGTGCCGAGCTACGGTTCTGTCGTTTCCAAGCTCAAGGAACAGCTTAGTGCTTTGCCACCGTACATTGCCATCCCGTCTCCGATTGCTTATGGAGGAGCAGGCTTCCTTGGCGCGGCACTTGATCCATTTTCGCCCGGTGGCAACCCAGGGGACAAGAATTTCAAAGTCCGCAACATGCAACCGCCGCGTGGCATCTCAATGGAACGTGTAGATCGACGTCGCTCCCTGCGTCAGGCTGTCGATTCAGCATTCAAGAAATATGAAACTGGTAGCGATCGTGCCCAAGCGGTTGATGAATTCTACACCGCTGCCTACGATTTGATCAGTTCCTCCGAAGCTCGCGCCGCCTTTGACCTCAAGAGTGAGCCCAACCAGATTCGGGATGCCTACCGGCGCGATGGGTTTGGGCAAAGCTCCCTGCTTGCAAGAAGACTCGTAGAAGCAGATGTGCGGTTTGTCACCGTAAGCAATGGCGGTTGGGACAATCACAATAATATCTTCTCATCGTTGCGCGGCAGGCTCGGCAAATTTGATCAAACAGTCGCAACGCTCGTCAGCGATCTTTCTGATCGGGGCATGCTCGACAGCACGATGGTCATTGCGATGGGCGAATTTGGGCGGACGCCGACCATTAACCGGAATGGAGGACGCGACCACTATCCGCGTGTGTTCTCGATTATGTTAGCAGGTGGCGGGATTAAAGGTGGACAAGTCATCGGGTCGTCAGACCCACGCGGCATGGAACCAGCCGAGACACCTGTTCGCCCAGAAGATCTCTCTGCAACCATCTACCACTGCCTCGGCATTGATTACAATCAGAGCATTGAATCACCGGAAGGGGTTCGGATTGTCCTCTCGCGCGGCGGCAGACCGATTCGCGAGGCGTTGTCGTAAAATGTGTAATGTAGCAAGTAAGGAGTAATGCGTAATTTATAGGGTGATTTACGTATTACTCCATATTTATTGTTGGGCGTTTTTCGTCCGATTTTCACGACTGTTAAAGGGGAATAATCCAGAGTTCGTGCAGGTTTTTTAGCGCGTTTCTGTTTTCTAGAATCTCAAAATATCTCGATTACGGACATTTTTGATGACGAAAAATTCTCGATAAAAGGATTAGACGGAAAAAATTCCGTCTAATTAAGAGTTAGGTAGCGTTACGATGAACTCCAAACGAAGGGAAGGAAATC
>JADFGN010000235.1 GCA_022567695.1 Candidatus Poribacteria bacterium
TAAGCCGTATCAACTTCAAATGGTGAGGCGTTGGACGAATGAACATAAAACAGCCCATTTTCCCCTTGAGTTGGGTCGAAATTTGCTGATACGGTGTTCTTTGCGTTGCTATGCCGCCAGTGTTCTTTTCCGTCGCTGATAAAAACCTTTGTCCAGCCATCGGACTCTAGGTTTCTTCCCCAGTCTCCGCGCTGGTTAAAGTCATCGCCGGGCCTGAGCCTTCCGTTGTATAATTTCTTCTGACGAGTTGTGTCACTGACTACTGACGATTCAGCAATGGCGGTATGAAAAGATTTTGCGACACTAATGAGAAAGTCGCGGTCATCCCTGCTAATTGTTGGCGGCTTGAGTAGGTCTCCCTGAAGGTGTTTGTAGTTAGGCGTTGGCGGAATGGTCACTAAACAGCCTTCCGCCTTGCGTTCTATGAGAGATAGTTTCCTTTTTGTTCTGTTCTGATTCTTGCGGATCTCTTTAGTTTCCGGGTCAACCTCCCATTCCTCGGCAAGAGTCTGCCCTCGGTCATAGCCTTCTGCTTCATACCTATATCCGACATGGTATCCACCGCTTGGTGATTCATCAGTTATGAGCTTTTCGAGTAGTTCCGGCTTCTGGCTCTTAACAGCTTCCTTCCACTCAGGATAGACAGTTTTCCCTAACCGCTTATCAAAGTCCAGAAACTCTAGTCCACCCGAAACCTTGCCACAAACAACAGCTATACCTTTTACGTTTCCACGTCTTGCCTTTTTTCGTAACTCGTCTTTGGTGAGAGGTGTTTCCTGTAGCTCTGTCCATGTCCCGATGGATGCTTTGTTCGCTTTCGTGAAGGTGCAAGATATGCCAGCATCAACTAGCTTGTTTGCGTAGTTCAGAAGCTCTTTTCTCTTTTCGTCCATGTCTGAATGGCACGGACTTAAGGATTTTGTGGTAAGGATAAAGTCGCTGAAACCCAATACCGAACACGGTTTATCTTAACGGAAAACAGGACTGAAATGAGTGGACATTTTTTTAAAACCGTGTTATTTTAGTTAAGCGCAATGCCGGTTTGGCAGCTTTTCGAAGCTGATGACAAGGTGCACAAGCTGGCTCTACCGATGGACGTCTGAGATAATAGATTGAGGAGGCTTGTCATGAAACGTTTACTCAAGCATTGCATCTGGTTCGCCTTCCTGACCATATTCGCCTCTCTTCAGCCATTGCTTGCTGAACAAGAGAAATATGTGGAAGAAATCAGAGTCTTTGAAGATTTCGTCAAAAAACAGATGAGGATTGACAGGATCCCCGGTCTGTCCGTAGGCTTCATCAAAGATGATTTCATGTGGGTGAAGGGGTTTGGCTACGCGGATTTGGAGCACAAGATTCCAGCAACGGCAAGAACGGCTTATCGACTGGCATCAAACACCAAATCTATGACGGCAGTAGCCATCCTGCAGTTGATGGAGAAGGGCAAAATCGATCTGGATGCCGAAGTGCAGGCTTATGTCCCCTATTTCCCAAGAAAAAGGTGGCCGGTTACAGTACGGCAGCTTCTCGGGCATCTGGGAGGTATCAGCCACTATAGGGATTATGAAGTGGAAGGTCACATCAAAGAACACAAAGACACCCGGGATGCTTTGGCTATTTTTGCGGATTTCGATCTCGTTGCAGAACCCGGTACGAAATTCAACTACTCCAGCTATGGGTATAACCTACTCGGCGCCGTGATCGAAGGCGCTGCAAAGCAATCGTACGGGAGTTACCTGCGAGAAAATCTGTGGACGCCACTTGGTATGAATGATACGCATATGGATGACCCGAACGAGATGATTCCGAATAGGGTACAGGGTTATCGAATAGTAGATGGAGAATTGAAAAACTCGGAGTTTGTTGACATTAGCAGTCGGTTTGCTGCGGGTGGTACCATATCCACCGTAGTCGATCTGTTGAAATATGCAAAGGGATTGGACACCACCAAGGTCTTATCCTTTGAGAGCATCGACCTGATGCATACCTCAATGGCCACCCAAGATGGACATTCTACCAACTACGGCATGGGGTGGGGCATCACTCCGGTAAATGGCCGTTTTCGGGTCATGCACAGCGGGGGACAAGCAGAAACAAGGACCTACCTGGTCAGGGTTCCAACAGCAAGCTTCGCCATTGCTTTGGCCTACAACTTTGAGGGTGCGAATCCGTCTGCTTACTCCAATCGCCTGGCCCACTTGATTTTGGACGAATCCTGGAGTATGCGTGTATATACCGGCGACAGAGTGGACGATGCTATCTTCGGTGGCCTCTGGAACGTCTTCAATTACGGTTTCTCCCATTTCGATCGGTATCAAAAGGCACTCTCAACTGACCAAGAGGACTTGGCAGAAGCCTTTGCATATTTCATATACGTATGTCAACCGGGATTCTCTGCTATCGAACTATAAGGGAGCAACAAGGAAGATCAGGGACGGTCGCCATCCAGTCGCTAAAGAAGCTCATGCAAAAGTGGGCTCTTATATGGCAACGAAGCTGCTGGGGAAGTTCGGTGCTGAACGGCTCGAACGTTATCACAAAACTGGCGCCATACCCTTCTTCAACGACTATCTGGAAATCTGCAGGCAAGACCCGAACCATCCAGAAGTGCTTCGTTTTTCTGACCCGTTTGAAAAAACGGTTGCCCGGTGGGACCTGGACTGGAGAGAGACTCATACGGAATATGTTCGCCGTCTCTCTATGACACCTGAGTCAAATCTGGAAGCGATCGGTAGGAAGCTGAAGAAGACCTTTTCAGGGGCTGAAACCTATCCAGATTTCAGCCGCGAATTTTCAGAAGTGACAGGATATTTCCATACGAAGGGAGACCGAGAGAACGCGCTCAAAGCGGCGCGCCTATCCCTCAAACTCTATCCCAAATCTGTTCTTTCTCACGCTTTTCTGGCGCATACCCATGCCTGCTTTGGCGAAGAAGACAAAGCACGAGTGTATTACAAGAAAGCGCGGGAAATCGATCCAGATGACCCTGCCATCAGCGCCAGGAGCCTGGATAGGCATGCCAGTTGGCTGGTATATCTCGGCAGATTAAACGAGGCAATGACACTGCTGGAGATAGCGGTTGAACTGTATCCTCAACAGGCCTGGCTTTACAGCAGGATCGCTGATATTCATCTGGAAAGAGGCAAGGACTACTATCAAAAGGCACTTGAAGTGGATCCAACGCATGAGCGCGCGAGAGAGAGATTGAAGAGAATCAGGTAAATGTGAGGAGAGGGTCGGACATAATTCAAAATCTTTGGAAAATAATGAGTTATACGGCCAAAATGGTCGTCTGCCAGCAACCTTATTTTATTGGGCCATAAACTGTTCTGCCGGGGAAATAGAGCCTTTTAGAGCCTTTCTATAGGCTGTTGAGGACGATTTGAGCCGCGTAAGTTCAATATTTTCAGGTAGTAGAATTTTGTCCGACCCTCTGTGAGGAGGAAGAATAACATAGCAGATATGTCGAGCAGAGATAGAGGATTGGGAAAACTGATGTCTGCACCTTCTCTCCTTTCTTGGTTTCCAAACCGGCACAGCGCTTAACAAAGGCATTGCTGGCTCCGGACCTTCGGGCCTCCGACCCAACCTGTAGCACGGTCACGTCGTTTGCTTACGCAACCGCCGCGCCCGCACAACAGGTTCAGCAATGCTTGGCCGTTAGCCGCAATTGCCCCCAAAAAACAGCAATAGCACGCAAAAAAGAAAACCGCGAAATTCCGTAGTCTCTCTATCCTGAAAGGCAACTCGGGTGGGAATGCGCATGTTAGAATGGCATGGATTTAAGCCACCGCACGAGGAAAATACCTGTCATTCATCAGTTGTCTTCTCAATTGCTTTCGCGGCTTTGTGAGTCTCGGATATGCCTTTGGACGACGCTTGACTGCTCGGGGTTCAACACGATTAGGACGGAAGGGCAATTTCTCGGTGGACACGAGGTATATCAGCTGCGTATATTCATACGTGCGTTGTTCTTCGGTCGCATGAGCCAGCAAGCAGGCAAAATTAGACAAATGCTGAATGGTGGCACAAAATGAAAGAGCTAAGGGGTCAACCTGATGTTGCCTGCTGGCTTCTAACTGCACGGTGTGTATCAGATTGTACGCCAACAAATGAACGTAAAAGTCCTTGCGAACCATTTCTGGAGTTTTGGAAGGCAGATGCTCCATCTGCATGGTGGTTTTCAAATGTTTGAGGTCAATCTCTGCATGCCAACGGAGACGATACAATTCGGCGAGGTCGATTCGTGTATATACCTTCGGGTCTAACAAAGTCGTTACCAACGTCACGTCCTCAGTCCGAAAGCCTTTGATGGGGATATGAAAGCGAACTTCTCGTAATAAAATCCGCTCAGGAAGTGGGTCAAACAGCTTCTTTTTCAGCCCACGGGGACACTGTTTTGGCTTGACCCACTCGACAATGTGGTCCCAACGGGCAAGACGTTTGCCCTTGCGGAAGTCAGTTTTTCTCGCACCATGCACGCGAAAAGCACTATCCACACCCCGTGCAAACAGGAGGCAAATATCGGCAAAGGTACCAAAAATTCGGTCTCCCAAAGCCACATCTGAGGCTTGCAGGTGAACGTAGAGTTGGCGAAACAGATTCACCTCTCCTACAGAAAGAGGTGAAATCACCGCATCTAACACGGCTCCGGTCGCAAGGCTAAAGCCGCACACAATGCGTCCTGCCGGAAACCCACACCCTTTGGCTTGACTTTTGGGTTGGGGATATTTCGCTTGATTCTTCGATGTGTCCGCCATCGTCATCGAAGAACCGTCAAAAACGGCGACGCGACGACCACACCATAGCCATTCTGGTTGGGGTTGCTCATGGCTCTGTTTGCCAGTTTTTCGCACAAATCGCAGAAGCAAACGCTCGGGGAGACGTTTCCTCGCTTTGCAGTATCCACTGGTATCAGTTGAAGGGACAGGTTGACCTGATGCCACTAAGTATGAGATGAGGCGGCTTAGCGCATTTTTGCACGATTTATCTTTGTCCAACACTTGAGAAATCCATGCCCAGAGGGTGACAATTGGGCAGAAGAGTCGTTTTCGATAGGTCATGCCTTCATCTTCAAGGGCTTGTTCAATTTCGGATTCGGTCAGAATTTCGGCGAAAGGAAGTCCGATGCTTTGGGCAAATTTCTCGCGTAAGATAGCAACTCGATTACCAATGGTCATCTGTTCATCTCCTAAGTTTTATCGCTTGGACGAACACAGATAGGCATTGGTTAAAAGCAACTTTTCCTTACCACAAAATGCTTAAGTCCGTGCCATTCGGGTATAGTACAAAAAGCAGAATCAACATTACAAAAACAAATCCCGATAACCTTTTCATAAATTTCCTTCTTTCTCGTGTCTTGGATTTTGGACAATCGTGTTGGAGCACTGTAATTTGGAGAACTTTTTTGTGCCCAACATCATAGCACGATTGCAAAAATATAGAAATAAATTTTCGTCCGGTAAGCATAATTTATTGGGAGCGTGAGCTGTTTTGGCACCGATTTTTTCACACCCAAGGTCAGCAATTGTAGGGGTTTTCTTACCGATTTGCCAGCAAAAGGCATGCGGAATTCGACAAAAGTCCCCGATTTATTACGCTTACGGACTTTTTTTGTTTACAAACTTTTGCACTTGTGCTAGAATGTTTGTTAATCGAATAGAGTTGCTTATTTGTACCATCTAATAAAGGCAACCACCAAGGATTGGTGGACGCAAAGCCTTGACTCACAAGGAGAATAAAACGTGAGAGTCCGGCTGTCATTAGAACAGTCCGGGCTTTTTTTGTTTCTTCCTCAATCCATCAAATTTACAACACGAGAGGAAAAGAACATGAAACGTTTTGTTTTGTTAACCATAAACCCAGAAGAGTTGTTTTTCGACTCGTCTGGCGTTTTAACTAATATGGGAAATCTCGGTTGATATCCCATTGGTTATTCGCCAAGAATTGTTCAAAACGAATGTATTCTTGGTGAGAACGTAAAGCTGGTAACATCTTGTTTTCTCCTGGCCTCTTTTGTATTTTCGACTATTTCAACGAAATGATAGCTGGGGGAAATAGGTTTCCAACATGATTTACAAATAAAGGAGATGTATTATGCAGAAGAAACATGTGGCAATGACAAAGATGATGCTTGTCCTGTTGCTGGCGGTCGTGGTGTCCGCCTGGCAGGCAGAACCCCTCCACGCTCAAGATTTCGTCTACACCAATAACGACATTTCTGTTACCAACACCGTTTCAGCGTTCTCGGTAGCCCTGAACGGCGTTTTGACACAGATCGCCGGTTCGCCTTTTGTGACCGGAGGTTCCGGCACCGGCGGTGGGTTGTTTGCCTCCAACCGCATTACCGTCTGTGTGATTGGGAACTTCCTGTTCATTAGCAACGACGGCAGCAGCAACGTCAGCGCCTTCTCCATCAACGCTACTACGGGCAACCTCACCCCTGTTCCTGGCTCACCGTTTGCTACCGGGGGCTTCGGTGACATCTCATTGGCCGCACCCCCTAATGGTCAATTCCTGATGGCGGGGAATTCAGGGGGCATCACCGTCTTTAGCATCGCCGGCAATGGCGCCCTGACCCCGATTTCTGGCTCACCTTTTCCTGCTGGTGGAACCCCAGACGGTATGAAGGCATCCCCCGACGGCCAATTCCTATCGGTGGCCCTACCTTTTACCCTGGGTGGATCAGTGGGCATGTTCAGCATTGCGCCCAACGGCAGCCTTACACCCGTACCGGGCTCGCCCTTCCCTGATGGGAGCCCTTTGGGGGTTGCGACCGGCACGGACATCAACTGCGCCAGTAACCTGCTCTTTGCCAGCCACGCCACCTCTGGCACCATCGTCGATGTCTATAACATCGCCGGCAATGGCGCCCTGGCCCCGATTGCCGGCTCGCCCTTCGTTTTTCCCGGCGTCGGCAGCAATTCCAACGTGCCCTTGCTCAGCCCAAATGACCAACTCCTGTTTGTCAGCAACCAGACCAGTAATACCGTCACCGTGTTTAACGTAGCACCTAACGGCAGCCTCACCGTGGTTCCTGGCTCACCGTTCCCCGTTGGGGGCGGGGCGTTCTTTACCTCCGGGTTGGCCACCAACAAGGCGGGGACTTTGCTCTACACAGCGAATTTCCCCAACCTCGTCGGCGTCTTCAGCATCGCCCTTAATGGTGCTCTGACTCCTGCACCGGGGTCGCCCTTCAGCACAGGTCAGGGGTCCGGGCTGCTGTCACTTGCAGCATTTCCGCCCAAAGCCTGCGTTATTGAGGTTAGTTTGGACATCAAACCCCAGTCTTGCCCCAACCCGCTAAATGTCAAGAGCAACGGCGTGTTGCCGGTCGCGATTTTAGGCACTGCTAATTTTGATGTGAATGATATTGATGTGTCAACTATTGAGCTTTCAGGGGTATCTCCTATCCGTTCGGATATTGAAGATGTAAGCACACCGGTTGTGAATCCGCAAGACGAGTGTGAGTGTACAACTGATGGCGATGATGGGGTTGATGACCTGACCCTTAAATTTGACCGCCAAGAAATTGTCGCTGCCTTGGGGGCTGTCAATGATGGTGATGAAGTGGTTTTAACCCTTACAGGTGAACTGTCCGATGGGACACGCATAGAGGGGAAGGACTGCATAGTTATCCTGAAGAAAGGGAAGAAAGCGGCACCTGCTGCTCCCATTCCAACTGATTTTGCATTGGGGCAAAGCCATCCTAATCCTTTCAATCCAGAGACATGGATTCCCTACCGCGTAGCCAAAGATGTTGATGTGGCAATCAGAATTTACAATGCTTCTGCGCTTCTGGTTCGCACATTAAACTTGGGCCACCAGGCAGCAGGAATTTACTCAAGCAGGGCTAGAGCTGCATATTGGGATGGTCGAAATGACTCTGGTGAGCCTGTCTCAAGCGGTATCTACTTTTACACGATTCACGCGGGAGAATTTACGGCGACAAGAAAGATGCTCCTGCTGAAGTAAGCTTTCAAGATGGAGCCAAACCTGTCCATGGCGACGGCCATCTTGAAAACAGGCAATTTGCAGAGGAAAAGCATCGAGACTCGCTCTCGGTGCTTTTTTTGTTTCAAATGTCACCCCAATTGGGTGAGTGAGTAACTTAACATTGTCAAGCTATAATGTTTGCCAAATTGAATTAAGTTTCTTTTCTAATAAAGGCAACTACAACGGAGTGTAGACGCAAAACCTTGACTCACAAGGAGAGTTAAATGTGAGAGTCCGGCTGCCATATGAGTGCAGTGCGGGCTTTTTTTTGTTGATTTTTTTGGCGATTGTGCTATAATCTTGGAACTACTACCCCCCAAATAAAAATAAAACGTCAAATTTTTAGAGGTCTAAGATGAAGAAAGTACTGTGTGCGATTTGTGCTATGTTTCTTGTAGCAATCTCAATACCACTGATAGTTGAAGCAGCAAGTCCCCATGGCAAGTTGGCAACGACTTGGGGACAAATCAAAGGTGAGGGACGCAGGGTGCCCGCCGCCCCAGCTATCTCAACAATCAACGAGGTGATACTGCTGGATATGATGGACGCGGCGAATGTTGGACTCGATGGACAAGGCGCCGACTATCGCGTAGCAACGGCTGAATACATTACCTCGGGAGACAGCGGTGAAATAGGCAACACAGTCATCGCCAACGACGTGGGCAACAAGCGCCTTGCGTTCTCAGATTTCGTGCCGTTCGATGCCCGGCGGACCTGGAGCGGGCCTGCGGGAACCATCACCTATGCGATTGACACGACAGGCGATGCGGTACCGTTCGCAGGTGGCCTCACTCAACCCCAAACCGATGCCGCGATCGTCCGAGCCACCAACAGTTGGGACAACTTGAACTGCTCGAACCTGCCGCTCGTCCGCACGCCTTTCGCAGGAGACATCGGTGTCATCGTGGGCGAGGCCCTCGTCGCGGACATCCAGCATGCCGGCTGGCGCGACCTCGAGTTCAGTGGCGGCACGATCGGCGCGACCTTCAGCTTCGCCTTTTGCGACCCCTGCGTGCCCACGCCAGTCTTCACCGACATCAACAACAACGGTCTTTTTGATACCGCCTTCCGCGAGATCTATTACGATCCGTTTGTTGGCTTCTTCGGCCCACCCCGTGTCTGGGCGGACGACGGTGTAACCAACATCGACGTCGAAACGGTCGCGTTGCACGAGATCGGCCACGGCTTGAGCCAGGCCCATTTCGGCAAGGTCTTTTTCGACAAAAAGGGCAACCTCAAGTTCGCCCCCAAAGCCGTGATGAACGCAGTCTACGCCGGGCCGCAACAGACCCTGCTTGGCACCGACAACGGCGGACACTGTGGCAACTGGGCGCAGTGGCCAAACAACTGATTGTTGGTGATGCATCAGCAACTTCCATTCCCTGCTGACCATACTGGTCAGCGCACAATCTGGGCCGGATGGCCACAATGAAGTTTTGCTTTGAAAAAACAGAATTTCATCTGCCCCGATGATTCATCTTTTTGACCTCGTCGGGGCTTTTCCATGCCTGCAAGCAACCGACTCCCCCAAATGTAACCGTTTTCGTTACCTTCGACGAAAAACGGGACGAAATCGGATAATCGTTCATGAGTTTAACATTATCCGCAAACTGTTGAACTGGGCAATTTGACGAAATAGTGAAGACGTAAGATTCGGCGAGTGATACGAACACCTCAAATCGTTATGCTCACTGGGTTTGCTTTAAGTGAGTTTGTCATTTGCCGCATTTCGTCAAGGTGAAAATCCGACCATACTATTCGTCAGCATCAACGATCACTCCCCGAACAATTCAGCAGCCCTCCGTCAAATCTACTAATAGCCTACATTCCAGCCATTTTTTCCTGTTGAATCGATCCAGATTGATCCCGGCAGTTCCGTGCAGTGGCTCGATTGACTTGCAATAATTTCAGGAATTCCACCCCGTAGCATTACCCAGACAGCCCATCAACATAATCCTTCGCATTTTTCAGCCCTGCTCTCGTTAAATTGAAAACTCTCTGAACTGCCTCGACCTTCCTTCCACTTTTGACGAGTGCTTTGATTTCCTGCTCAATTTCTTCCGGCAGAACAATCCCAACCGTTTCATCGTAGGGATACGGTGGTGCTGATTTTTCGTTGGACATGATAATCTCCTCTCAGATTTTGATTGAATCCATTTTGGAAATCCGATACAATAGGTTCAACTTCGGTATCATACTCTTTATGTTCAAAAGAAATTCTATAAATAAAAACAGCCAGTGATCGCACACTGGCTGAAACTCACAGAAGTTAGTTTTTTGTTTCCAAATAAAAAATCCGTCTGTCCTTTGCTTTGGTCGGCATGTTCAGACGAGATGCGAGGCATATGGAGATACCTACATGACAAATTATAACAAAAACCACCCGGCTTTGTCCCGATTTTTTGAAAATCTTCCCAATTATCCCCGTTGCACAGACAACCTCAAAGCAGGTTGCCGCAAATGTCCTAAACATATCGCCATAAAACGCAGATACATCGAGTTAAACAAAGAGAACTACTCAGTCACTTATCTTCCTTATGATTGCGATAGCCCAATTGGAATGCTTATGTGGCATATACGTTCTCTGCCACCCCCGACTTTATCGGTTTCAAATTGGGATAATTTCCGTTCCCATCTAACTTGGGAACTTTCAATGCCTGTC
>JADFGN010000236.1 GCA_022567695.1 Candidatus Poribacteria bacterium
TGCGCCAGTAATTAAAACTTTCAAACGATATTCTCCTTGGGTCCATGTTAGATTGATTAAGTATTTCACGTAGCGTCAGGCAGCCCGTGTGCAACAGAATCGCTAGCGTGGACCACTATTTAGTTGATTTAGCTTTCCGCGGACGAATCATCTGGAAGTACAAGCACCTTCACAGACCCGTACTTTTCCCGACCTGCAGCGACAGCAAACGCTTGACGAATTTTGGCCAAAGGGAAGCGGTGAGTAATCAATGGCACCGGATCGAGTTTGCCAGCTGCCAGCAAGTCGATAGCAATCTGAAATTCCTTTCTGCCATCGCGACGCCCGTAACAGAAAGACCATGTGACGCTTAGTTCCCGGCTTCGGGCATAGCGCGTGTCAAGGGAAATTGGCGCACTATGACCACCCACCATGCAGATACGTCCACGTTTTGCAGCAATTTCTGTCGCTTGCTGAAGTGTCGGGGCCAAGCCGCCAACCGCTTCAAAGACAACATTCGCGCCCCGACCATCCGTCCACTTTTTGACCGCATCTACCCCATCGGTCGTGTCTACATTGATCGGTATTGCCCCAATCATGTTCTCAGCGAGATGCAGTGGGGCGTCGGGCTTTCCTAAAACGGCTACCGATTTTGCGCCCGCGAGTTGCGCCATCTGCGCAATAGTCAGTCCAACAGGCCCACTTCCGATGACCGCAACTTGGTCGCCGGGTTGTACTGGAACCATTGATAGGGCATGAACGGCGACGGCATAAACCTCGGTCAGGGCTCCGGCTTCAAACGAGACATTGTCAGGAAGCGTGTAAACATTATCTTCTGGCGCGACCATGAACTCGGCAAATCCACCGCTGAAAACCGACCCACCGATGTGAACCAGCTTGGAACAGATATTGTAGTTCCCGTTAAAGCATTCGGGACAATTATTACAAGGGACTGTTGGCTCGACGACAACCCGGTCTCCGATGCGGTGTTTGGTAACCTGTTGGCCAATGGAGATAATCTGCCCGGTCAATTCATGGCCACTTGTGCGGGGTGGCAACGGTTGCTTCGGCTGAAAATGAAAGCCGTGCAGGTCACTTCCGCAGATGCCCGTTGCTTTAACCTGAACCAGCACCTGATCTGCTTCAGGCGTCGGTTGAGGTAAGGTTTCCAATCGGATGTCTTTGCCTCCGTAGAATCGTGCGGCGTTCATGTATTCCTCCGTTATTCTGCTACCTGCCCCGTCACCTCCAGAATGAGGTGCTTGAGGTAAGGATATGCTTCAGCCGCCTGGGGCGAATCGGTGACAATTCCGGCGGCATACACTTCTGTCATGCCTTCCAGACCGGCATCACGAGCGAGTTTGTTGATTTTGTCCGCATCGATCCACTGTGGTACTCCCGGCGTCCAAAACGGCGGCCCGGCAACTCCCCAGTATTTGAAGCCCGCTACAGGGGCATGCTTCAACGTCTCAAGCAGTTCGTCCTTGCCTGGTGCCCGTAGCGCGCAGGCCGTACATGAAAGTATAAATCTGCTCACGGTTACTTTTACCCTCGTTAGAATTGTTGGGTTACACAACGTGTGGGATTCTCCCTGACGCATTATATCAAAGGCCTATTCAACAATCAAGTTCGAATATCAGAAAAATGAAAAGAACAATGACTTGGGGATGGGTAATTCTAATAATAAGAAATCTTAAACTAACTAATTTTCAGTATTAAATCATATATTCTTGAAGGTGGGGAAATCTGTCGAAATCGATTCCCATTAAAGACATAAAGTTGTGATAAGAGAGTGCGCTTTAACAAAATCTAATGCAATGCAGGTTAAATTCCTACTATGACTTCCTATCGTTATAAGTCTTACCTTAATTGCACTATCAGAAACGATGGTGTGAGAAGCAAAGGGAAATGGCAAATACCTGAATATGAAGATGGACATTAGAGATTGGTATGTCAGACTACAACGGTAAGGTGAATAGAAATGTGAACGGATGTAAGCCTCGTTAATAATAAGCAGGTTAATCCATCAAGAAAAGCCTGTAGCTAATAAAGCAACGTATCTGAATAATGGTATTTCCTTATTACCATTATTGATAGGACATACAGATACTGGGGTACAGTCCGCACCTAACCCGTTGATGAAGTGCATTAGATAGAAGTTAGAGAAATCCCTAAGTCATATTTGGTTAATATCGAAAGTGATAAGGGCATGGAGACCTATTAAAAGTAGGTTCGCAGAGAACAATAGAGAACGGTTATTGTCATGTGAACTGACAAGAGTGCTTCGGAGGAACATCGAAAGATGACGCCTTGCAACTTGTCAGAGTTATTCTAACGTGAGATAACAGATAGGGAGTTAGGGAGACCTGACTCACCGAAAACTCCTTTGAGGTATGGACAACTTAGCATGATGTATTAAAGTTCTTCTGTCAGTGAGACTGAAAGAAAGTGTCAGCCATCATACCTACGGCTGAGATACAAGGAGAACATAAAGCATCAAGACTATTAGATAAAGCGGTTGTCATCTCTGCCAAGCCGTGTGCGGTGAAAGTCGCAAGCACGGTTTAACGGAGCGGTACTAGCTGAGAAGCTACTCCGACTCTCACGATTACCAAGCCAGTCAATAACGTTTTGACAGGTATCAGCTATGGAGGAAAAAAAGGAGTTTCTGGTTACATCCGCCCTCATTTGTCTCCAAAGTCGCTCGATTTTATTTAGCCAAGGACTATAGGTTGGTAGATACACCGGATAAATCTGGTGTGCATAAGCATCAAAAAACGGGCATAACATATCAGTGGTATGGGTTTTGGCATTGTCCCATATCAGAAAAATGAAATGTTCATCAAACATCTCACACAGTGCTTGGAGGTAGCTTTCCACTTCCATAGTCCGCTTACGGTCGAAGATTTGGTAAAGCCCTTCACCAGTGGGATAAACAACACCTCCCAACAGATATTTGACTTCATCTTGTCCAGGAGAGGTGATTCGGTTTTGTTCATTGATGAGTTGGTACCCTTTGCCAATGTCAGAACACCAATGGATTTCGGTTTCATCATAGTAGACCATCACGGCCTGTTTGGTCCGAACAACCGGAATTATCCCCGGTGAAATTATCTCTACATCATCGGAGGTCAGTGTGTGGTCTTCCGCTTTTTTTTTATCGCCTCGGTTCTGTCACGTTTTTGAGTATATTCTGCATCCGGTGAAGTGATTCGAAGCTGGCTTCTGCCCATATTGATTTTATGACCCCGTAAAATATACCACAGCATTGAAGGGCAGAGCTTAACGGAATGATATTGTTGGCAGTAATTGGACAACAACTTAAGCGTCCAGTTCTGAGAGCAAGTATTGAGTTTTTCACTGAGATTTCCAAGAGGCTCCAGAATATAGAGAGAGCCAGGCATTAGTGACTGTGGGCGACTGAAAATGCGATTTGACCCAGGGCCAAAAGCCCAGAACTACAATGGTTTTTTGGGTCAAAGCCATCAGCAACAATTTTAGACTCGCTTTTTATCGATTCGATAGCCATAATTCTTGATGAAAGTTACAACATCTCAAGCATATGGAGGCTATCGAATGGAACATGAAATTAAGCGATGGATAGATTTCTTTCAAGGACTGATATTCACTCATTTTCGTCAGGATAAGGCAGAAGCGGTGGAGGTATTAACCTGGCTACTGACTGGTCATCTGTTCGGGCTGTATAACCTCAACCAGTTAGCGGATGTCTTGGAGATCCCGAAATCAAGTTTATACCATCATCTGTCAGGCTGGAGTCTTTTCCAATGGAAGCGGCTGTTGCTAGTCATTGGGTGTCACCGAGCTTTAGAGTTGCTTGAACAAACTTTATCGATGAGTGGAGCCACGCAATCAAGACGGCGAATCACTGTTGGCGTCGATGATACGGTACAAGGCAGAGATGGAAAGCTCATCTCCTACTGCTATAGCTGGTACAGTGGACGGTTTCATCAAGTCCTCAAGGGCCAGAACATACTCGCTGTGACTCTCAAAGTCGGTGATGTCGTCATTCCGTTATGTGTCCGGTTGGTCAGCAAACAGGGTCGAGCCAATACTTCTAAACCGACATTACTTATCGAGATGATGAGCGAGATTGCCGCGTTTTTTTCGCAACATGGGATAGCGATTACCGACTATCCAGTAACGTTCGATTCATGGTATGGAAGCCAGCCATTGAGAGAAGCCCTCGAGCAGATTGGTTTTCAGCAGATTCTCGTTCATGCCAAAGGCAGCTACGTTTTCACCATCGACGACCACCACCACAAACTTTCTGTACATAAACGCACCATTGAACTGGTTGAGAATCAATGGGGCTGTGACTGTGCTTGTGCTCGAGCCAAAGCAAAGAGTCCGACTTTCGGCAAACTGATTCTGCTCTTTTTCGCCTCGGGGACAACTATCCGATGCATGATGGTTTTCGGCAAACCCTTGCGCTCAGCAGAGATTTTATCCATCTGGCGACAACATCATGGTATTGAGCAATTCTGGCGCAACCTCAAGTCAATTATTCATCTCTCATCGATGAGTCTTCATCAACGAGATGGCGCTTATGCATCGCTCGGCGTTAAAATCCTGGCGTATCTTATGCTCACCGACGTCTCTCGCGCTACAGGGTTGACACCCCACCAGATTATTCTCAAGATGTCTGGCAACAGAGCCTTGTTGGCTGAGATTCTTTCGCATTTTCAGCCCTCCACAGTCACTAATGCCTGACTCTCTCTATATTCTGGAGCCTCTTGGAAATCTCAGTTCAATGGTCGGGGCGCCGCAAAATGAGCAAGGGGGTTGATGAATAATCACAATCCATTGCTCGGAAGTTAAACTCAACTTCGGGCGTCGTCCAGGCTTTTTGTTAGGTAGTAATTGTTCGAGTCCACCTTGGTTGTAGGCATGAATGAACTCGCGAATGGTCTGGGGGGTGACCTTGAAAATGTCGGTCAACTCGCTGACCTTTTTCCTTTCAGCAGAAAGTTGAATCGTCAGCAATCTCCGATAGATGTGCGGCTTAGTACAACTCTTTATGGCTTCGATGAGTTGAGTTTTCAAAGCTTCATCAGGTATAGTGGCAAATATCATTGGCCAACTCCAGGAGGATGGAGGATTTCAACCGTTAATTTCAGGGGCGTCAGAGGTACGTTTGTGTGTGTTTTTCTTTCACACTATTCAAACACCTTTCAATTAAGTATACCTTACTGAGTCATAAAAATCATAGTTTATTCTTGAAAATTAGTTAGGAATCGTACACCATCAACTTTTTTCTGTTGACATTTAGCTTGCTTTTGATTAAGATAATCCTTGTCAAATATTTCGTGTAAGCAACCGAAGGGTGCAAAGCTTGTTTTGCATAAGGCAAGTCTTGCATTCCAAAATGTATAGTTTATTTTCAAAGATTAGTTACGGAGCAAACCACCATTTTGAAAGGAGATTGATATCTTGCGAGCGTTTGAATATATTGCCGCAACAACTGTTAGTCAAGTGGTTGATTTGCTTGCCGAAAAAGGTGAGCAGGCAAGGGTACTCAGCGGAGGGACTGATCTCATCGTTCAGGTTCGGGAAGGGCGTCGGCAATTGGAAGTGATGATCGATGCCAAAAACATCCCTGAAGCCAACGTGCTTTCCTACGATTCGGAAAACGGGTTATATCTCGGTGCCGCTGTTCCTTGTTATAAAATCTATGCAAACGAAGAAATTTGCACCGCATATCCTGGCCTTATCGATGCAGCCTCGATGATAGGTGGCATCCAGATTCAAGGCAGAGCCAGCCTCGGCGGAAATCTGTGTAACGCCTCGCCTGCCGCTGATGCAATACCGCCGCTAATTGTGCTGGAAGCGATTGGTGAAATCGTAGGCCCCGCTGGAAAGCGTGAAGTCCCTATAAAAAATTTCTGCACGGGACCAGGACAAACGGTGTTGGAGCGAGGGGAACTACTTCTTGCGTTCAAGATTCCGCCTCCCAAGAAAAATTCCGGCGCCCACTATCTCCGTTTCATCCCACGCAACGAGATGGACATCGCGGTTGTAGGAGTAGGCGCATCGGTTGTTTTAGATGATGCGAAAACGTTATTTGTCTCGGCGCGTATTGCACTCGCTGCCGTTGCCCCAACGCCGCTACTCGCTGAAGAAGCAGGTGCTTTACTTGCCGGGCAGGAAATTTCTGATGAAGCAATCAATGCTGCTGCTGAAGCTGCTCAAGCGATTGCCCGTCCAATCAGCGACATGCGTGGAACAGCAGAACAGAGGCGACACCTCGTTGGAGTGTTGACACGTCGTGCCTTAAATGGCGCAATTCAAAGAGCGAAGGAGTCTTAAAAAACATGCCAAGAAAAGTTCATGTCCAAACAACGATTAACGGTGAAGAAGTTGAATTTCTGTGTGAACCTCGGCAGAGCGTGCTTGAAATTTTGAGAGATGAGTTAGGATTGACGGGTGCGAAAGAAGGATGCAACAATGGTAATTGTGGCGCATGCAACGTGATTCTTGATGGACGCCTTGTCAATTCTTGCCTTGTGCTTAGCGTTGAAATCGATGGGAAAGAGGTAGAAACTATTGAAGGTCTCGCCGACCCCGGCAAGCTCCATCCGCTTCAACAGGAGTTCTTAGAACACGCTGCACTTCAGTGTGGCATCTGTACACCCGGTTTTATCATGGCATCGAAAGCACTGTTGGATGAAAATCCGAATCCCACAGAGCATGAAATCCGCTACTGGCTAGCGGGCAATTTGTGTCGTTGTACTGGTTATGATAAAATTATTCGCGCAGTGCTCAGTACTGCTGAAGTCATGTCTTAAACTAATTCTCGGAGGTAAATGTATAATGTCAGAAAAGAAAGAATACAAAGTAATTGGTACTCGTCCTATCCGCCACGATGGTGTAGATAAGGTAACTGGTCGCGCCCTTTACGGTGCAGATTTCCAAACGTCAGGGCTGCTTCATGGAAGAATTCTACGTAGCCCTCATGCCCACGCCCGAATTAAATCAATTGATACAAGCCGTGCAGAAGCTTATCCTGGTGTCAAGGCGGCTGTGACGGCGAAAGACTTTCCCACAGTGGAAGATAAAGTCGCTGACCTTGGGGAGAGTGCTGTCAACCTGCAAGATCTCCAGGGCAACATACTCGCAAACAAGAAAGTACTTTACAAAGGACACGCGGTGGCGGCAGTGGCGGCAACCGATCCCCATACTGCTGAAGAAGCGTTGGAACTGATTGATGTCGAATATGAAGTGTTGCCGCCGGTGCTTGATGTACGCGAGGCGATGAAAGACGATGCGCCGCTCTTGCACGAGAACCTAAAAACCTCTTCAATGGGGGAAACCGCAGACACACCGAGCAACATTGCGAGTCATCTACAATTCAAGAAAGGCGATATCGAAAAGGGGTTTGCGGAAGCCGATGTTGTCGTTGAACAAGAATTTAAGACTGGGACAGTTCATCAAGGCTACATCGAGCCCCACAATGCGACTGCAATGTACAATGCTGATGGACAACTCACGGTGTGGTGCAGTACGCAAGGTGCGTTTACGGTTCGAGAGCAATTGACAGAGCTTCTTCAGCACCCGGTCTCGAAAGTCAAAGTTGTACCCATGGAAATCGGCGGTGGTTTTGGGGGAAAGATCAGTGTTTACCTTGAGCCTGTGGCGGCATTACTTTCTATGAAAGCAGGTCGTCCGGTTAAAATATTGATGAATCGGGCAGAGGTCTTTGAAAGCACAGGTCCGACACCTGCATCTTATATCCGTGTAAAAATCGGCGCAAACAACGATGGACGTATCACGGCTGCAGAGGCGTATCTTGCTTATGAAGCAGGCGCATATCCAGGGTCACCCGTTGGAGCGGGGGCGATGTGCATTTTCTCGCCATACAAGATTGACAATGTGCTAATTGACGGATATGATGTTGTGGTCAATAAACCGAAAACAAACGCATACCGAGCCCCAGGTGCGACAAATGCGGCGATGGCAGAGACAGTCATCGACGAAATTTGTGAGAAACTTGAGATAGATCCGCTCGACTTCCGCATCATTAATGGTGCTAAAGAAGGAGATAGCCGCCCTGATGGACCTGTATACTCACGCATCGGTTTCATCGAAACGGTTGAAGCGGCAAAAGAGCACCCACATTATTCAACACCGCTTGAAGGAAAACATAGAGGGCGTGGAGTCGCCTCTGGTTTCTGGTTCAATGTAGGCTTAAAATCAAGCGTGACAATCAACGTTAATCCGGATGGGACCATTAATCTCGTCGAAGGGTCGACCGACATCGGTGGCACGCGCGCGTCAATTGCGATGCAGGCGGCAGAAGTTTTGGGCATTTCCGCCGAAGCAGTTAACCCAACCGTCGTTGATACCAATTCAGTAGGTTACACCGACGTGACAGGTGGAAGCCGGACCACATTTGCTACCGGATACGCGGCTTATGAAGCCGCCCAAGATGTCAAGCGACAAATGATTGAACGTGCGGCGGAGCTGTGGGAAGTAGAAGCAGAGAATGTCCAGTTTGTTGATGGAGTGCTCTCCTCAACCAATGGCAAAGCGGAAAGCATCAGCTTTAAAGAGTTGGCAGGACAACTTCGCGAGCCAGTAGTTGGAAGCGGTACGGTTGATCCGGAGGGAGTCGGTGGAGCATTCGCCACGCACATAGTTGATGTCGAGGTGGATACAGATACTGGTAAGGTCGAAATCTTACGCTATACAGCAACACAAGACGCCGGCAAAGCCATCCATCCAAGCTATGTCGAAGGGCAAATACAAGGAGGGGTAGTTCAAGGTATTGGTTGGGCGTTAAACGAGGAATACATCTATAACGACAAAGGAGAAATGACCAATGCAAGTTTCCTCGATTACCGCATGCCAACCAGTCTCGATTTGCCGATGATTGACACAGTCATTGTTGAAGTTCCTAATCCTGGACACCCTTACGGTGTGAGAGGTGTAGGAGAAGTTCCAATTGTGCCTCCGCCGGCAGCAATCGCAAATGCGATTTATCATGCCGTGGGCGTTCGGATGAAAGAACTCCCAATGTCACCGGGGCGTATACTCAAAAGGATGGGAAAGATCTAGAGCTACGTGAATCTCTGTTTCCACTTAGAGCCCAGAAATTCTCAGCAAACCTTTGTCCGTTTTTGTGGCCAAGGTTTGCTACAGCTTTAGCTGTGATCAGACGTGAAGTTCCGAAGTCCGAATTGGATAACTCAAGAAATATCATGAAAGGTGAGTCAGAATCATGCCAATGATATCAATTCCATCTCTCATGCAAGATCTCACGAACGGCAAAAAGATCGTATCGGTCAAAGGTGCAACCGTGAGAGAGGTCGTCAATAATCTGGAGAAGATCTATCCCGGCATCAAAGCTCGCCTCTGCAATGAAGATCGGATTCGCCCCAACATCGCTGTGTACATTGATGGGATAATATCACGAGAAGGCATGCGCCAACGTATCGCCGAGGATGCCGAAATACATTTTCTACCAGCAATTAGTGGCGGAAAGTGAAGCAAAACCTGCCTTCAGACGTACTGCGGAGAACTCCTAGATACGCAAAGATAAAAACGTCCTTTCTTTTCGAAAAAAGTTATTTCTACCAGATCATCGACATAACACCACGCTCGGATCTGAGAACCGTCACCGTGTACGGTTAAATTTTCGTTTTTGATCGCCTTTTGCACAAAAGCCTTAATGGCACCTCCGCCAACCTGTCCGGGGCCATAGATATTGAAGGGCCGTAGCGATACCGTCGGAAGATCAAAGGCATAGCAGTAAGCGTGACAGGAATGTTCCCCTACCAATTTACTGACAGCGTAAGTCCAACGCGCTTCATCAACTTTATAGGCGTGCATGCCGAAGACCTCGCTCGTCGAAAATTCGACGAGACGCTCTAATTGGGGTAACATCTTGGCAGCTTCGAGAACATTGTATGTACCAATCACGTTCACTCTTAAGGTTCTGACCATGTCTTCCAGCACAGCGTCCACACCTGCAATCGCAGCGAGATGAACGACAATCTGACTTCCGACTATTGCTTTTTGAGATTTTCAAAATCTAAGATGTCGCCACGAACTAATACCACATTTTTGTGATTGAGCATGCCGGAGCGGCTGATGGCATCTCGATGGAAATTATCATAAACGACCATTTCATTGTCCTCGACCAAACGGCGTATGAGCGTTGTTCCGATAAATCCCGCGCCACCTGTTATGAAAATACGTTTACCTGCAATGTGCATGTGTTGTTTCTCCTCCTATTCCTCTTTATACCATTCAATTTCATTAACTAAATTTCTCTATTAAAGTATATATTTCAAACTACGGGACCCAGATGATTTGCGGCGCCCCGACCATTACTGATTTCTTTCGGGAACTTATTCATGAAAATTAGTTAACAGAGAGATTTGTTCACTCGATTGGGGAAATGACATTTTTTCGACGATGACTTGCTCTATGGTTGGTGTCAAATTTTCAATACACTCCCACAACGACTGTCTCCTGAAGTTCAGAAAGCAGTCGAAGATTTTCAACGCCATCCCAAGGATATGGCTCGATTGGTTCGGCGCGTTCTGCTTCATCTCGCTCCAAGAATCGTGGCATGAAAAACTCTTTGGTCTATGTGGTTAGCA
>JADFGN010000237.1 GCA_022567695.1 Candidatus Poribacteria bacterium
TTTCGGTCGATTCGACTCGATATCGAGTCACTACAGTTGATGCACATTGGTTCATAATGTGACAAAGTCGTAATAGTTTGACTTTGGTAAATAGAAATTGGATGCAGCTGTAGCCTAACTTTCTAAGGCATGTCCTCGAACGAAGTGAAGGGTTCGAGGACAGGCTACGGGCAGGCTTCGTGAAGGATTGGCAACTTAACGGAGTAATCGTTCGGAACCAAGATAGCCCTGCGGGTGGGAGGAAGAACCTCACGCAAATCTTGGGCTACAAGGTAATCGTACCAAAGTCAAGATAGTAGACCGAGATTCCGATCTCGACGCATTTTGGAATTATCAGCATGAATTGAACCAAGCCTTAATTCGCTTTGGAAAACACATTCAAAATTCTTACGCCACGCTCATATTTCGACTGGAGATTTGGGACCAGATCACACTGTTGAGATAAGGCGTGAGTCAACTCTTGAAGGAATGTATCCTCACCTTCCTTTAATTCTAACTCAAGCTCGTACTCTTTAACGTATTGGCATTGACTGCAATCGGGCTTTGTGTACTGAACATCATCAAAACAGATTTTGACACGACCGGCCTCAGAATTTATAAACCACGCTTCACGGTTATTTTCAACACTCAACACGGGAACCATTGCCTTTGTTTCTACATAGCTCATAGCGGCTTGAATCGCCTCACAGCAGACACTCATGAGATCGCCCCGCAAGAGTTCTTGTGCTTGAGATGTTGTAATCGGCATTTCAATCTCTGTACGAACTTGGTTGCCTTTAACTTGACTTTTAAATGTCACTAGATATTCCCCGCCCTTTTCTCTCAGACGTAGAGAAGCTCCCCGATGAAAAAGCAAACCCCCCGGTGAGTCAAAGTAGGTATCACATTGCAAGATCACCTGTTTATCTACCAGTGCATAACTTGCTACCTGTTTCTCAGCTCGAATCTTATCGAATATTTCTGGTGATTTCACTTGGAATTTCGTCTCAATTTCGAGGGCCATTTTGCGTTACCTCCGTATAAATAGCACCCACAGGTCGCTGATTCGTAGTGCAGTGTAAAATAGGTGTTGATATGTAGCTGCCCCTTCGGGTGGGAGGAAGAACCTCACGCAATTTGCAAAAATTCGGTTCTGAATTCTTGCGAATTCAGCTACCCTTCAGCATTACTCATCTTTAGGTTGGAAGCTTCAATGTGACAATGTCGGATTATGCATCACGAAACGATCGTACATCACACCATACCGGAGACCACGGGTACTCACATAAATCTGTTCGACACCGACATGTTTTAAAATACTTTGGACAATCGCAGCCCCCGCGATAATTACGTCAGCACGTCTGGCTTCCAATCCTGGAATCATTAGCCGATCGTTGATTGTGCCTGCACGAAATAGCCGAATCTGATTTGTGATTTCCTGTAGACTGAGAGGTGCTCCATGTATTTGCTGAGGGTCATGTTCCGCCAAACTCAATTTGATGGAAGCTAAGTTTACGGCTGTCCCACCAATTCCCACGAGCACCGGCGGTTTTGGAATCTGAGGCGTCGGAATGGAAACCTGCGCCGACAGAGTTTTTTCAAGGAATTCATTTGTCGATGACGGCATAGCGATTCTTCTTTTTTCGCATTTATCAATCCTCCACACCGAGTTCTTCCTGTACCGTCCGCACAATCCGCGGATCCATTTGCAATAAGTCTTCCTTCTTGTCCGGATAGTCAAAATGGCTCAGGAAGTAGCGTATCGCATTGATGCGAGCCCTCTTCTTGTCGTCAGATTTGATGATTGTCCACGGGCAGTCAGCCGTCGAGGTATAGAAGAACATGTCCTCTTTTGCTTTGGTGTAGTCGTCCCACTTTTTTTGCCCTTCTCTGTCCACCGGAGAAAGCTTCCACTGCTTCAGTGGATCTCCGATGCGGTTGTTGAAACGTCTCAATTGTTCCTTTTGGCTCACGGAGAAATAAAACTTGAACATGATGATATCCGAACGAATTAACATGCGTTCAAATTCTGGTGCAGATCGCAAAAACTCCCTGACTTCGTTGCCTGTGCAGAAACTCATCACCCGCTCTACCATTGCGCGATTGTACCAACTCCGATCGAATAGGACAATTTCGCTTGCACTCGGCAGGTGTGCCACGTAACGCTGGAAGTACCATTGCGTCTTCTCCTGATCACTCGGTATGTGAAGTGCCACCACACGACAACCCCGTGGATTCATATGCTCGACGAAGCGCTTGATGGTCCCACCCTTTCCCGCTGCATCCCGTCCCTCAAACAGCGCAACGATTCGTAGACCTTGATCTTTCACCCAATTTTGCAGTTTCATAATCTCTACGTGCAAAGGCATAATCAGTTCGAGATAATCTGCAGTTTTCAATTTTTTGAGTGGGCCTACACGATCATCAACTTTCTTTTTGCGTTTCTTGTATTTCTTTTTTGCCGTTTTCAGCTTCAGATCCTCTGCGTCACGACCGCTTGGTTTAATCTCCGTAGCTTCTTCCGATTCCATATCGACGATTGGCAGGACTGTATGTTTCTCCACATCTTCCTCTGCTTCAATCGTTTCAACCCCATCGGTATCAATAGCGATAGCTTCTGTACCTAGGAGTAAATCATCTCGGGTTTCATCATCAAGGTCACTCAAAGTGACACTATCCTTTTCTTGTCGATCAATTCTAATTTTATCAGTTTTCTTCATTTATTCCTCCAAAAGCTGGACACCCATTATTGGAACTGATAAAATGCCGGCATAATCTCAGCCAACATTCCGCGGACGACCTCCGCCATTCTCATGATTTCTCGTCGCGCCTGTTCAATTGCTAAGACGGGCGTAGAAAGCAACCCTGGATCGAGGTACTGAGTTGTCAACGTTGGTACGGCTACAACTTCTTCAGTAACCTCTCGCTTATCAGGTACCAGCCATTCCACCAGACGTGCAACTAAACCGGCGATGGGAAGGAAAATAATGGTGTTGGCAATGTATAAAGACCGTGTGGGCATTGGCAATCTGTCGTGGCGTCTCAGCCGCTAGTTTCTCAACTCCTACCAATCCCTGAGCTTTTGGTGACAGCCAGGTCACGAGTTGAGCTAAATGGTCAATGAAAGCAATCCAGATAATCACCCCTATGATATTAAACAGAATGTGAGCCACTCCTGCGTTTGCTCATCTTTCCCTTTTGATTTCAATTCACGAACGGAAGGTACAGGGCATGTTCCGCCACGAATCACTTTGTCAGCAACGCTGCCGAGTATCAGACGATCTAGCCCACCGCGTCCATGTGTTCCCATCACGATTAAATCGACCTTTTTCTTTTCGGCGAAATTGATGATTTGCGCGCCGGGGAGTCCAGTAATCACAAATGTACCATAGTCCTTAAACTTTTTCAAGTGCTTTCTGGAAAACTCCTCCATCATCTGTCGAGCGGATTCTTCCATGTTACGGAACACCTTTTTGCCAGCCTTCTTTGAAATGTAAAAACCGGGTGAATTCGCCGGATCGTGGATGACATGCAACACGAGTAATTTTGCTTCAAATTTCTTTGCAATTGTAATCGCTTGCTTTAAGGCGTCAACCGACGCTTCTGAGAAATCAACCGCGACTAATATCCTTTTCATGATTGCTCCTCATTAACAAGATGCCAAATCTATCCAGCAAAACTGCCGAAGATCGTTTTGATGATGAAGAAGAAAACAATTGAAAGCCCTGCCCCTGCGGGCAAGGTTACAATCCATGAGGAGAGAATGTCACGAATAACCCGTAGATTAAGGCTATCTATGCCTCTTGCAAATCCAACCCCCATCACGGCACCGACAAGCGTATGCGTTGTAGAGATAGGTAATCCAAGTTTTGACGCGAAAACAATGGTCGTTGCCGCCGCAAGTTCTGCTGCAAAGCCGCGTGACGGCGTCAACTCAGTGATTTTCTTTCCGATCGTTTCGATAACCCGCCACCCCCATGTCGATAAACCAAGCACGATACCAACACCACCCAAACCTAAGATCCAGATTGGAACAGAGCTTTCCGCTGTAAGTGCTTCCGCCCCTCCCTGAGCAAGTGAGATCACCGCAGCTACTGGACCAATTGCGTTTGCAACATCATTGGCACCGTGCGCAAAGGCAACGAAACAGGCAGAAAGAATCTGGAGATAGCCAAATACCTTTTCGACGAAGCGAAAATCTTCCCTCGTGTACATTTGGGCTTCGCTCCGTTCAACCAGTTTCATCAGTGATTCAAGGTTTTCCTGAATATTCTCCACATGCCCTTCGGTTTCCTCGGTTGCTATGTTTTGGACGCGGCGGGCACGTCTCACCATCGCCCGGAGATCTAGGGACATCGCAGTAATCGATGTATCAACATCACTTTGACTCGACACGGACGCTGCCATCCGTCTAATGATGAACCAGCCAATGACAGCAGCAACTAAGCCAACACCAGAGGCATACATCAACGCTTCTGTAAGACTCAAGTCAAGTTTTAAGTTCTTGAGCCCTTTAAATAGCGTTACGAGAGTCGAAATTCCGAAAACAAAGAAAATAAACCATGGTGCCCATCGTTTCGTGGCTTCCACGGGATTCGGTACATTAATTATTACACGGCGAATAATCGAGAAAATAACAAAGGCAACTGTGCCACTCAACAGCGGAGAGACAATCCAGCTCATCGCGATTGTCCCAACTTTTCCCCAAGAAACGGCTGCAACGCCACCAGCAACAACACCAAATCCAACGATTGCACCGACAATCGAATGTGTCGTCGAGACGGGCCAACCAAAGTACGTGGCAATCTGTAACCAAGCTCCTGCGGCGAGCAGTGAAGCCAACATCCCGTACATCAAAATATTGACACCATCTTTCATATTTACAAACACGCTCCAGTCAATCACCCCTTTACGGACGGTTTCTGTGACATGCGACCCAACGAGGAATGCACCAGCAAACTCAAAGACCGCTGCAACAATAATTGCTTGTTTCAGTGTTAAAGCCTTTGAGCCAACCGAAGTCCCCATCGCATTGGCAACGTCGTTGGCACCGATATTCCATGCCATGTAAAATCCAAATCCCGCCGCAAGCATTAGGATGACGGTTTCTGTTCCCATTTTTGCCCTCCAAATCAGTAAGTTGATTTCCCAAAATCGACGACCGTCATTCCAGATAGATTGGGGCTTCGCCGCGCTTCAACCGGTCGAGATCGGAATCTCGACCTACTTTTAAGCCTGTGCTATGAGTAAGCGCAACCGATTTCCCATTCTTTCTGCGTAGTTTGCAACCTGCCCAACCGTGTAGAAAATCTGATACCAGAGCATAACATCGACAGGTTTCATCTCATCCTCTAATGCGAACAACTGACGTGCAAGGCGTACTCCAACCACATCGGATTTCGTCTCAACATCATCCAGTTGATTGATCATGTCTAAGACTTTCTCCGCCTCCGGTCCACTGAAGGATGCTTCGGCGAGATTCTCCATTTCAGCAGTAATTGCCCCTGCCACGTCGCAGGTGACCAGAATCTCATCGACTAGGTTTATCACGTCCGGCTTGAGTACTTCTGGGAGGCGTAATTTTTTCAAAGAAAGCATTCCCGCAGCTTCCTGCGTCGAATCCGCAATGGAATCCTGCATGTGGATGAGTTCCAACAAATCTCTGCGATCTACCGGCATGCGAAGTGATTTCGGCAGTTGGTTCCGAATATCATTCTTGATTCCGTCTGCCTCGTGCTCCAACTGATTGATGAGATCTGTTACCCGTTGGATTTCTTCCTCATCATCGGCAAAAACGGCATCAAACAGCGGACGTAGCTGTTGAGCACACTCGATTGATTTTTCCATGAGTTGCCGTGTGGGACCAAAGGGCGATTTTGAGAAAAGTTCAAAGATGCTACGCATTGTCTTCACCTTCTTTCTAAGGCAAAAATTGTACCACGTTAAAACGTTGCCACAACCGGTGCTTGTGTGGAGTTTATAATAAATTTTTGACATTTTGGCAAGTTTGCCAAATATTCTTCAATTTATATGACAATCTTGTCAATTTCCGTGCATTATATTAACGTGAGTTGGACGTTCTGTCAATTTTATCTGTCTAACTTAATGGAAGGAATACTTGTGCAATCATAAAGTAAGAAAAGATCCCCAACACGTCAATTGAAGTCGTAACGAAGGGACCCGTCGCAATGGCGGGGTCGATCCGTATCCGCCTAAAGAACATAGGAATAACCGCACCAACGGTGGCAGCGATAATCATATTCACACAAATTGACAGGGCAACAACAACGGGAAATTCCCACGCCAATTGCAATCCACCCACTTTAATCGTCCAAAAACGGAATTTGGCAGATGCACCCAAAAGGAGTCCGTATATACCTCCGAGGGAAGCACCGGTCGCAAATTCACGCCACAACACGCTCCATACCTCTTTGGGATCGACTTCCCCGGTTGCGAGTCCACGGACAATAATCGTCGATGACTGAGTCCCGATGTTACCTCCCATCCCCATGATAATCGGAATAAAGGCTGCCAATGCAGCAAGCTGTGCCAATTGTCCCTCAAATCTACCAATCATATAGACAGCAATCAATCCACCGACGAAACTGGCGAACAACCAAGGCAGGCGGGCGCGTGTGTTTTTAAAGACGGATTTGGAAGCAATGTTGACATCCCCCGTCCCCGCCATCTTCAGCATATCCTCTGTGTTTTCCTCACGGATGACGTCAATCACATCATCAATGGTGACGATGCCGACAAGCCCCTCCGCGTCATCAATCACCGGTACTGCGAGCAGGTTGTATCGAGCAACAACCCGTGCCACTTCCTCTTGAGGAAAAGTTTCGATCCTCACTATTCAATTCACTCATGACTTCCCCCATGCGCTTCGCTTTAATCAAGATATTGAATAGCACGCTCTTCTCTTCAGGGCGCAAGTGAGGAAACAGATGTGCGATGTCCGCTGAATGCGTTTTACCGATCATATTCTGGAGGTTCGGTGTCGCATTGCGTTTAATGAATTTGATCACTGTTGAAATGAGGATCTCATCTCGGTCTCGTGTGGTTATCATTGTCTTTATTCGTAAAATAAGCAACAGCCACGATTCATGCCATGTAAAAAGAAATCGATTTCATGCAGGAAGTGGAAGCCATGCTCGAAACAATTGGATCGAATTGGAAATATGGAGGTGGACGTGGGATAGTTCGATAAGCAGACAACTGACGGGATTCGTCAGACGACATCTTAAATCTTATGTGAATTAATGCGGAGATTGAAAATTGACAGGGTATTATACCATTTTGACTTCCAGATGCACCTATTTTATCCCATCTGAATGGAATCCAATCTCCATTCGGTTTCTCACGGTGGACCGGAGAATAGTTGCATTTCTAGCTACAAATGGTATTAGATTGCCCCCACTCCTTTTTCCCCGGTGCGGATGCGAATCGTTTCCTTGACCGGCAAAACGAAGATCTTGCCGTCGCCGATCTTTCCGGTTGAAGCGGCTTGTTGCACGGCGTCGATGACTCTCGCGACATTTTCATCTGGAAGGATGATTTCAAGTTTCAGTTTCGGCACAAATTCGATACGGTATTCACTTCCCCGATAAAGTTCTGTATGCCCTCGGCTTCTGCCGAATCCTCGCACTTGGCAGACCGTCATCCCGCGAACACCGACATTGCGAAGTGCTTCTTTGACTTCTTCAAGTTTGTAGGGACGGATAATACATTCTAATTTTTTCATCTCGTGGTTATCCTTTGTTTGTTCAAAAGGGTTTCGTCATCATAAAAACAAAGGCAATTAGTATGCCAACCTCACGAACGTTTACTCACGGCAAATAATGAAAATAGAGTTAGCAGTAACGATTTTCCAAAATCGACTAAGGAATGGCTACGAAATAACTCCTACATTTCGGGCGAGGCATGCCTCACCTCTACGCTGTGGGTTGAACAGATATGTTCGATTTATTAAATCGCCAATCCTAAAGACTCGCCGAGATATGAATCTCGACCTACGGATACTGTTAATTCACTACAGATTAAGTCCCGGTGTAAATCCTTGAGAAGTAGGTATAGAAACCTGACGGCCCCGGCCATCCGTCCCAGAATCGGCAGTTGTCTGGGAACTGGTTTTCCCCACCGCTTCGGAGCCATGCCATCAATGCCAGACCTATCCCTCGACGTTCAATCTCGTTGAATGCCGCCGCCTGCATCTCACCGACGATATTCGGGTAATCTTTTTCCACATACTCCAGCGATCCGAGACGCGACAGGCGACAATTTTCCGGCTTGGCAGCCACTTCCAAAACCCACTCATGGTTGAAAGCTGTGAAAAGAATAGGGGCACCGGATTTCCATCTTTCGGTGGTTGTTCCAGCCAACGCTATTTCTCTCGACCCATCCTTACCCTCACGGGCGGGGGTCAAAATGTCGTAGCCTTCGATCTCCTTCGGAGGATTTTCACCAGCCAAACTCAAGATAGTAGCGAAAAAGTCCTGCGGCTGAACGATGATATTACTGCGACCTGTATCGCCTTCAGGCAGTCGAATGAAGAGAGGGACATGTCCTTCCTGCTCCCTCACGGGTGCGCCCTTGCCAAAGCTGCCACGGTCACCCACATTGGTGCCGTGGTCGCCGGTGAAAATGACCGCGGAATTCTGCGCCAGGCCAGTCGATTCAAGTGTGTCGAGGAACTGTCCGAAGCAGTGATCCATCCAGGTCAGCTTGGCGGGATATTGTGCCTTGATACGCTCTTTGGCGGCATCGGACAGCCTTTCATCGTTGCGGTGTCTAAAAAGACTGCGCGGATCGACACGTCCATCGTAGCCGGGTGCATTGTCATACTTTTTCATGAACTCAGCGGGAGCGTCCCACGGCTCGTGCGGGTCAAAACAGTCGATCCAGAGGAAGAAATTTTCTCGGTTCGCGTTATCTTTCAGGAATTGCGAAGCGGTGCTGAAGAGCTTGGCGCAGTTCCAATCCTCCGGTTTTTTGCGATTTCGGTTGGTACGGGCATAGGTAAAAACGTGTGCATTTTCAGCCGCTTCATCGCCGAGGCAGTCATAGAGCGGATCACGGCACCAATTGTTGGGCCACTCCACTTTATCCGTCAGCCAATCGCGATCGACTTCTGCTCCCCGAACAAACGTCCAGGCGTGGAATGGCCAGTCGAAATTATGTCCGCCATTGACAAGATGGGGTGTATCGTGGATGAGTTGGGTTGCGTAGCCTGCTTCGGCCAAAGTCCAGGGCAGTGTCTGGACATCATGACGTAACGGCTTCCAGGGGTGAAATGGATCGCCATAGCGTCCTTTCATGACATCCGTCCGGTAGGGAATTGTTGGAAAGCTTGCACAGAAAGCGCGATCGAAACACCATGACTCGGACGCAAGCCGATCGATGTTTGGCGTCTCAATCCAATTGTTGCCGTTAGCTCCAATGTAGTCGTAGCGCAGGGTGTCAACCACGATAAAAATGATATTCATGAGCTAATTCTCCTTGAAACCGTCTAATGCTATCGTGTGGGGAATTATATGATACCGGGAAAGTCATGTCAATCCTTAATTAAGGTCGTTCAGACCGAACTATTTGCCCAAAAAGCAAAATCTGTCAATCAGAAATTTGACACTTTTCTTTATTGATGTTGCCAGCAATTTTTGGTACACTTTTGCTGATTAAAATTCAGAGGAGAAACTATGGATGAAAAATGGCTTAAAAAACTTGCCGCAGGACAAGCTGTCGAAGAAGTGCAATCTGGAATGGTTGTTGGTTTGGGTACAGGCTCAACGATTTACTACGCCCTGTTGAAACTCGGCGAAAGGATTCGAGAGGGGCTAAAAATCGTTGGGATTCCAACCTCAGAGGAAACCGAAGCGATCGCCGCCGAGCAAGGCATTCCGCTCTCGACGTTGGCGAAACACACCGCAATTGATCTCACTATCGATGGAGCAGACGAAGTGGATGCCAATTTAGACCTGATCAAGGGAGGCCGAGGCGCATTGGTGCGAGAAAAGATTATCGCTCACGCTTCCAAACGGCTCGTGATCGTGGTTGATGAGAGCAAAATATCTAAGGTGTTGGGGGCGAATTTTTCCCTCCCAGTAGAGATTGTCCAATTCAATTGGATGGCAACACAACGGGCAATCCATCCGATCTGTGGGAAATCGACATTGCGCGGTGCTGGTCGAAAACCCTTCATCAGTGATAATGGGAATTACATTTTGGACTGCCATTTTGGGGAAATTCCTCACCCGGCACAGACTGAATTACAGCTTAATAACATCCCCGGCGTTGTCGAAAACGGGCTCTTTGTGAATCGCGCGGATAAGGTGATTATCGGCACAACTTCAGGAATTCAGATTCGAACGAAAGGAGAGGTAAATTGAGGAGATTGACTGATATGATTTGGATATTTGGAGAAAGGAAATTCGGAAGTTCGGAAATTAATTTCCCGGTTTCCCAGTCTCGCAGTTTCCTCTCTTCCTGTTTCCTCATTTTCCTTTGTTTCCTGATTTTCGCTTCATCGGGTTGGACTGCGCCGTATTTTCGAGAGAGTGGTTTAGTGGACATCCCGACAGGCAGGGTGATTGAACAC
>JADFGN010000238.1 GCA_022567695.1 Candidatus Poribacteria bacterium
ATTAAAGTATATATTTTAAACCACAGGACCCGCATGATAACTGATTTCTTGCGGGAACTTATTCACGAAAATTAGTTAATTATGCTAGACTGTTTAAAGTATACGTATTCAAAGGAGGAAGCACAGATGGTTGGAAAAATTCGTCTAATTATTAGCTTACTTGTCATGTTCTTTTTGTATACATCCATAAACATGGCACAAATGGCAAAACGACTTCAGATCGAGGCATTTACGACAGATGATGCTGGATCTGAACAGTTCAAACAGGGCAATCGATGGGCTTTAATCATCGGAGTAAATAAGTATGAAGATTCTGAGATTAATTCACTCAGATATGCGGTCAATGACGCAAAAGCTTTATATGAAGTGTTGGTGCATCCAGACAAAGGCAGATTTGAGCCAGAAAGGGTAAGATTGTTAACGAGTGACACAACTGACAAGCGACTACGACCAACTAAAGGAAACATACTTCAGGCTTTGAATGAATGGTTGGCTAGAAACGTCAAGAAAGAGGACACCGTTCTGATTTTTTTCAGTGGACATGGCTATGTTGATGAAGATCGAAAATACCTTCTGCCAATTGATACAGACATATTTTATGTGCCAGCGTATGCTATTGACAATCAAGAATTTATTGAAGGTATTGATCGACTTAAAGCTGAGAAAATCATCACGCTGTTGGATAGCTGTCATAGTGGGGGCGTCTCACGTACCGGCAAAGGAGTGGGTGATGTGTTACCCGATGATTTTTATAACGAATTTGAAAAGGCAAAAGGTCGGGTTACGCTTGCGTCTTGTAGCGGTAATGAACAGTCATTTGAATGGCCGGAAAAGGAGCACGGTGTTTTTACTTACTACCTCTTAGAAGCATTGAATGGAGCTGCAAATAAGCAACGTGATCAGGCTGTGACCTTTGATGAGGTAGTAGAATATGTCCAGGAAAATGTGTCAGATTGGGCAGAAAAATATAAGAATGGGAAACAGAATCCAAGGTGGCACATGGAAAGCGGCTTCGGCAAAATCGCACTGACTTATGATTTGGCGACAGGGTTTGCAATCGTCAGCGAAAAGATTAAAGAAAAGCTTTACAGCTATCTTGGCACTGGTCCTGATAAGTTGTCACTGAAAGAGGTTGCTGATGCCGAAAAGGTTTTAGATAACATTGCGGCTCGATTAAAAAAGGACGGTCAAGTTTACCAGATCGACGAAAGGGCTTTAGGTGCGATCGCAGGTCTCATTAAAGGCGAAGATTCTGTCGCGCAATACAAGAAATATGGCAATCCCTTGGTACAGCAGGCACTTAGTTCCAACCCATCGATGCAGGCGAACTTGTCACCCAATCCTCCCGTCCAACCTGTCCAATTTGGTCAAATCAAGGTTCTGCTCAGGCAGCCATGGGCAAAGATTTATTTGGACGGGGAGTATATGGGTGAAAGCCCCAAGATTCTCAAAAACGTGAAAGCTGGAGAGCATCAGTTGACTTTGAAACACCCGCCTTCTTCTAAGGAAATTACCAAAACAGTTCAAGTTATACCCAATGAAACGATCTCGATCAAAACGTGGTGAACTCGACAATACCATTCCGAACTAATCTGACAGTGTAACTAAATTTCTCTATTAAAGTATATATTTCAGACTACGGGACCCGCATGATAACTGATTTCTTGCGGAAACTTATTCATGAAAATTAGTTACTAAGGAATGGCTACGAAATAACTCCTACATTTCGGGCGAGGCATGCTACGCTGTGGGTCGAACAGATGTGTTCGATTTATTAAATCGCCATTCCTAAAGTAATTGCAATCGTCAAATCTCGTGGAACAGCACATAACGGAGGAAAAACTGATGAACAGGTTTTTAGTGCTCACGATGGTAGTGGTGTTATTTATGCCTATCGCTGCTTTCGCACAGAGTGCAAATGAGAAACTCAATCAAGGCATTCGGTCATATGAAGAATTGGAGTTAGAGACCGCTATCACGCTTTTGAATGAAGCTTTACGACTCGGTTTGCCCAAGCCTTCCCAAATCGAGGCATATAAGCATCTCGGCTTTTGTTACATTGATACCGATCAATCCGCTGATGCCCAAAAGGTATTCGAGAGTCTATTGAAACTAAATCCCGCCTATGAACTAGATCCAAACCTTTCGCCAAAGTATCTCAATCCCTTTAATAGTGTAAAATCAGCCATGCCCAAAACGGGGTCTATTTCTGTCAAATCTGAGCCACCATCGGCACAGGTCATACTGGATAATGTCATACAAAATCAACGCACGCCGATGACGATCACAGACGTTATGGCGGGCAAGCATTCGCTGAAATTGACCCTTAAGGGCTACGAAGATTGGGAACAGATGGTTAGTATCGAAGCTAATAAAACAGTAGAGATTAACAAAAGGCTCATCGAAGTGCTGCTACCTCAACCTGAACAGAAACCGATGCCGACTGTGAAGAAAGGGAGCAATTTGCCGTGGCTCATTATCGGCGGCGCAATTGTCGCAGGGGGAGGCGTTGCTGCGGCAATTTTATTGTCGGGGTCGGGGGATGACGGATTAGATGACAATGGCAATGGCGACGAGTTTGACCTAATTCCTCAAACAGCATCACTGACCATTTCACTGAGACTACAGTGAGCTATCAAACCAAGGAAAGGAAAAATCATGTCCAGGACTTTATCGCTCATCACATTAACAATTCTTTGCTTAACCGTGTTGTTATCGGGGTGTGGGACGGGCGAGGACGACGCCTTAACTTCGCTTGTCCTGCCGATTGACTTTGCACCGAGTCTTATGAATACTTTGGCGCAAGATGGATTCGCGGTCACCGTAACTATCACAGCCCCAGACATGGAGGACATCACGAGGGTCCGAAACATTGCGTCCATACCACGCGATGATGAAGCTCGCGAGATAGTCATTAACAACATCCCCGTTGGCTTTAATCGCACAATTACGATCGAAATATCAAAAGATGGAGAGGTACTGTTTGATGGATCTGGAACAGTGAATCTCTCAGTTGGTGGCGAAAACCGTGTGGATATCGCGCTCCGTTCGCTTATTCCTATTGACATTCCTATTTCTGAGCGAATTATTGGCACTTGGAGACTAACAAATACGGAGGCTGCCGGACTCCTTGCGACCTTTAGGCCAAATGGTACGTTTATCCAAGTAGTACTCGGTGTATTCGAGTTTGTGGGAGAGTATCGGATTTTAGGAAATCAAATCACATGGATAGTTGAAGGTGAGGAAGGTACCGGCATTGTTGAGATTAACGATGGTCAGATGGCAATTACCTATCCCGTTGGTACGGAAATCTATGAAAGAGTGGTCGATTAACTGTGGAACATCTTTACAATAGTTGTGGCAACCTTTTCAAGGTTCAAATCGCTAAAGCCCATCATTTTCAGATCCGCTTCCCCCATTTTTGAGGCGTGGAAAACCCAACCTTGAAAAGGTTCTCATTCCGCCTCAAAGTGAAAAACTCGTAACAATCACGGAGAATCAGAATGTCAATAGCAAGGCTCTTTTTTTCAGTTTTCTTTGTTTTATTGCTTTCCTCGCAATCCCTGCTGGCGGATAAATGGGCATTGCTGATCGGTGTCAACGAATATATCTACGATGGCATCCCCGATCTCAAGGGGTGTGAGACTGACGTTGAGCTGATGCGGAAGGTATTAACGACAAAATATGGCTTCCCCAAAGAAAACATCGGATTGATTTTGAGCGAAAAGGCAACGAAAGAGAATATCGTTGCCGCATTAAAAGAGTGGTTAATTGAAAAGCCAAAAGCCGGTGATATTGTTATTCTTTACTACAGCGGGCACGGCGTCCAAATCGTAGACACAAGCGGAGATGAAGAAGACGGATTTGATGAAGCTTTTTGTCCGACGGATGTCAAACCCAACGAATCCAAAACCGAATTTCTGAATGTGCTTTTGGATGATGAACTGGATGAGCTTCTTTCTCAAATTCCGACCGATAACGTCACTGTTATTTTGGATTGTTGCCACTCCGGCACGGCAACCAAGAGCCTCATGTCGGTTGGGATGTCCCAGTCGAGGGTAATTGACCGCGATCTTCTTCTCGTGGCGAAGCAGAAGCCTAAGCCGCCCAAAAATGAAAAACCGCCGCAGGGCTCGAGTCGAGCACCTGGTAATCCAAGCCATGTCGTAATTACAGGATGCGATGATCACGAAGTTTCACAAGAGCGCACCTGGTATTCACCTGACGTCGGATATTTTCGATCTGGCGTATTGACGAAGTACCTGGTGGACGAGCTTAATCAGCAACAACCCGACATCACCTACACCAATTTGATGGCAAGGATACGGCAGAAGATCGGTACGGGCGCGGTACAAACGCCACAGCTTTATGGCGATATAGAGCGCCCGATCTTCTCCACACGTCAACCAGCAGGCGACATCGAAACGGTTTCAGCCGCTACCAAGCCTTATGTGGTGATTACCGACACCATCGGCGGACAATTAACCATCAATGCAGGCTCAATTCATGGGGTGACTAAAGGTTCGATCTATGCAGTCTATTCCCCAGAAGATATGGAATTTTCGGGGCGAGAGCTGGGACAGATTCAGATCTCAAAGGTCGCTTTAGACACTTCAACAGCAACTCGCATTGAACGTCCTCTGGTTGTCGAGGGACTGATTGTTCCGACGTGTCGCGCCGTTGAAATCGAGCATGCATTTCCCAAAGACAACCTCTACCTGTGGGTGGATGCTAATCCGGAACAAAGGAATACGTTTAGTCAACATTTAGGTGTGGGAAACGTCGTTATCACCTCGGAGGAGCAAAGAGCCGATTTCATTCTACGACTGTCGTCGGAGTTTGGCGGTATCACCGGAAGGTTGATCTCCACGGAAGGACGAATCGTGTCTGAGGTCAGCGAAAAATCGGTTGAGAAACTCGCTGATAAATTGCGTCGAACGCTTGAAAGGGAAGTATTAATCAAGCTGTTCAGGTTATTTCGCAATCCAAATCCCCCGTTTAATCTCAGAGTTTGGGTTAACAGAAGAGACAATCCCACGTATAAAATCGGTGAAACCCTGTCGATGTCCTTCAGGGCTGAGAAGGATTGCTATCTCATCCTGCTGAATGTAGACTCCGAAGGGTATGTGACGATGATGTTTCCAAACAAATATCGTCCAGATAACCAGATCATTGGCGGACAGACCTACACGATTCCGTCAAGCGCGATGCCGTTCAAGATCCGGACAAAGCCACCACACGGGCGTGAGTTAGTCATGGCATTGGCGACGACAACACAGCTATCGAACCCGATCTTCCAAATCGGAGATCAATCTGAAATCCTTGCAGACCTCACGGGTGCAAAGCTTGGTAGCCAACTTATACGTATCGTCAGTGAATCCCTCCAGGAAGGAAATATTACGGATTCGAGTGTTTCTCTCCCAACCAATAAATGGGTCACTGATTCACTGATTGTCGTGTTATCCCCTTGATTATTGTAGTGACGACTTCAGTCGTTGTTTCGGAACGACAGTGTGGGAAATGAGAAAATGCCCTACGAATACCGAAGAGTGAGCCCAGGGGAGCAGGCTGAGATCGTAGAAAATAGACGCAAACGAGGCTATCCGTTTCACGCACCGCCTCACCCCTATCGCGGGTCTGGCTGGTATCTTCTGACTGGAACCAACTTTGAACACACTTCTTTGATGCACACATCCGATCGGCGTGACGAATTCGAGAAGCGATTAATTGACGCCTTTCATTCCATTGATGTAGAAATCGCTGGCTGGGTCATCTTGCCAAATCACTACCACATCTTGGTAGTAGGTGTCGAGTCTTTTGACAATGTATCGGTAGTTCTCAAACGATTGCACGGATCGACATCGCGAGAATGGAATCTTGCGGATCGAATGACAGGGCAACGAAGGGTATGGTACAAGTTTACCGACCGCGGAATTCGTGATGAGCACCACTACTATCAGGTACTCAATTACATCCACTACAATCCGGTCAAGCATGGCTATGTTAGCACGCCCTATATGTGGGCATGGTCTAGCGTTCATTTATACTTTGATACCAAAGGACGGGAATGGCTTCGTAAGACTTGGAAAAGCTACCCAATAGATAACTTTGGATCGGGCTGGGATGACAGTGTAGTAGTGCATTGTTAAATAACTTTTGATCCCTTGTAGTGACGAATAGTCGTTGTTTCGGAACGACTGAAGTCGTCACTACGAAGAGAACAATCAACAAAAGCTTTTCAAAGTATAGGTCAGAAAGTGAGTTCCATTTAATTCATTCCAGTTGTAACCCAAAGTCGACAAAGTATAAAAAACTATACACAAACCTCGCAATGGTGAGGAGGCTAAGAATGAGAAAGCTATCACTGCTTGGCATCATAATATTGATTTTAATTTGTCATTCACTTGACGCCGCAACCATCCACGTAGATATTAATAACGTCGGGCAAGAAGACGGAACACAAACACAACCATTTAACACTATCCAGGAAGGAATCGATCAAGCTAGAGATGGAGATACCGTGCTTGTGAACGACGGAAGATACGTCGATCGCGGGAACATCAATCTAAGTTTTGAAGGAAAAGCCATAATCGTCAAATCGGTCAACGGACCAAGCGCAACAATCATTGACTGTGAAAACCTTGATGATACGAAAGGTTTCATATTCAATACCCACGAAACCACTTCGTCCGTGTTGGACGGATTTACAATTACAAATGGCAACGCCAGAAGCTTTGGTGGCGGCGCGATTTTTTGCTCAAGCTCTCCCTTAATCACCAACTGTGTTATCATGGGAAATACGGCGAATGACAACGGTGGAGGTGGAATTATCTTCGACGGTTCATCTGCCGTGATCACCAACTCTATCATCGCGGCGAATACAGCGAATTACGGAGGCGGGATTGTCTGTGTTTCCGGTGCTGAACCCACTATTATAAATTGCACCATCACCGGGAATCAAGCCATCAGCGGTGAAGGCGGTGGGATGGCTTTCTTCGGCCTTGGCAACCGCCTGTCATCACGAACACAATTATCTGGGGGAATATCGGAGCCACTCCGGAAATGCATTTAGGAACGATTAACGCTGTTATCTCTATCACCTTCTCTGATGTGCAGGGCGGTAAAGAGGCGTTTGGAGGCGATGAAACTGCAATCGCCGATTCAACCTACAGAAACAACATTAATGCTGACCCCTTTTTTGTTAATCCTGTCAATGGAGATTACCGCTTGGCCAACGGTAGCCCCTGCATCGACGCGGGCACGGCAGACGGCGCACCGGATACAGATATAGAAGGGAACAGACGCCCCTTTGGGGCAGTGGCTGATATTGGCGCGTATGAAAATAACGACGTACAGGTTGTAGACGACAGAATAATTTACGTCGATGAGACCAACCGGGGCGAGGAAGATGGCTCAGAAGCCAAACCATTCAACACGATTCAAGAGGGAATAGACGCGGCCGAAAGTGGCAACACCGTTCAAGTTGCCGCTGGAACCTACAGCGGTCCAATCGAGTTCAAGGATGGTATCGCCCTTCGGGGAGCGGGAAGGGAAGTCACGATAATCATCGCGGACGAAGGGGAATCAGTCATCGACGTCACGGACGTTGGAGTCGGGACGATTGATGGTTTTACAATCGACGCGAGGGAGATTATCGAAGATACCATCGCCTTGGATCGAGCGGTAGTGGCAATCACGAACAACATCATTACCGGCGCCAAATCGAGTGGAATTTTTGCGCAATCAAGCGCACCGACCATCGCGGGCAATGAATTGGTTAAGAACATGAGCACTGGTATTCATCTCAACCAGAGTGACGCAATTGTGATGGGCAACGTGATTAAGGAAAATGGCTGGGCTGGTATCCTCTGTGAGGTGCGTGCGAACGCAACAATCACGGATAACGAGATCACCTTAAACGGGAGTCACGGCATTGCGCTCAGTCGGTTTTCTGAACCGAAAATTCAGAACAACCAAATTGTCAATAATGGCGAGAAGGGCATCCATGCTGAAGGTGCGTCTGGCACGATTGAGGATAATTTCATCTCGCAGAATTCAATTGGTATTGGTGGCAGTGCGGCGGATATGACCATTCACAAAAACACGATTGTGGAGAATCTTGGGGATGGTATCCAGATTGACCGTTCCAATCCGATTATTTCGCAAAATGAGATTCGTGGCAATCAAGGGCATGCGATTCTGCTCGTTAACAGTTCAGGCGGTTCTGTGAATGATAATACCATTGCGGAGAATGGCGATCATGCGGTGTTTATCAGTCAAGCAAGCCCCACAATTGAAGGCAACACTGTGACTGACAACGCCGGGGATGGGGTGTATTGTGCAGGTGGCTCGAATCCAACGATTGTGAATAACACTCTTTCTTTCAATAGAGCTAACGGTATTGGCATAAATAGAGATGAGAACGGTGAGGCTGGCGCAACCATAAGGGGCAATCGGATCATCGGCAACACAATCTACGGGATTAGCGTATTGAGTACAGCTCATGGTTCAGTTGTTATCACTGGCAACGAGATCTCCGAGAACATTAACAGCGGCGTATCTCTCTTGGATGACGGCGAAATTGTGACGGCAAGCGCGCAGATTGTAAGTAACCAGATTATAAACAACGGTTCGAGCGGCATCGAAAACCATCGAGGAAGCGCGTATATTCGGGGGAATCTGATTACGGGTAACTTCGACAATGGCGTTTGGATGAAAAATGAGGAAACAACTCCGAACCTTGGAACGGCAATAGAGCTTGGAAATAATATTATCCATGGTAACAGGGGGTCGGCGCAACTATGGAATGAAACGCCTCATGACATCCAAGCTGTTGGAAATTTCTGGGGCAACGGTACGGAGGCAGATGGTCCAAGAGATCTGATTGGGAATGGTGGCGGCGGGAACGTCCTCTTTTCGCCGTGGTTAAGGTTGGAGCCCCGAACACCAGAAATTAGTGCCGAAATACCAGCACCAATAGAAACGCCGATCCTTATTCCCGACCGCAATCTTCGCCGCGCTCTCGAAGAAGCACTTGGGAAAAATCCGGGGGAGGAAATAACCGCCGAAGATTTGGCAACGGGGACCGATTTTGAGGCACGCAGCCGGAATATCTCTGACCTGACGGGATTGGAATATGCAGCCAGTTTGATAACTCTGTCTCTGGAGGATAACCAGATTGAGGACCTTAGTCTGCTGGCGAATCTCACAAGCCTGAACGAATTGGAGCTCAACACCAACCAAATTACCGATCTGAAACCGCTAGTTGATAACCTGGGACTGGCTGCTGGTGATATAGTCAATGTGCGGGGCAACCCCTTGAGTTCTGTTTCCCTCAACACGCATATCCCTGCGTTGCAAGCCCGTGGCGTGAACGTGCTGTTTGATGCCGTCACTGTCGTTGGGCCTGCTGCAAATATTGAAGTCTCGCTTTCTACCGAGAGCTTGACGGTTGGTAGCGGAGAAACAGCAGAGATTCTCATCACCGTCACCGATGAGTCAGGGAATCCTGTCACGAATGAAACCATCACTTTAACCATCTCACCCCAGAATGGGAATATCACGAGAACCGCCACGCATGAAGGAAATGGCGTTTACAAAGGAATTTACACAGCAGGAGATACGCAAGCGGAAGATATTTTCATCGAAGTTGAAGCATCTAACGGGATAAAAGACAACGCGACGCTGAAATTAATAGAGGCGGTACTGACGCAGATCTCCTTCGGAAGCCAATTGCCACCGCTGGTGTTCGCCGGAGGAATCATTCCGATTAGCCTTGTGGGCACCGACGACAAGGGAAACACTGTGGAAGTTCCTAGCGATCAGATCATTTGGGGGTTCAGTGGTGATGCGATTGGAACGATTGAGGCAGATTCGTTACAATTCACGGCGAAATTTGTCGGCAAAGCAAAGATTATAGCCACACTGAAATCTAACGCAGCAATTACAGCGGAAAGCAACGAAATAACCGTTCTCGCAGGGCAGGCATCGGTTGTGAAAGTTGAAAGTTCAACTTTGAATTTAACCGCAGGCAGTGGCGATACGGCGGAATTGATCATTACCGTCACGGATGAATTTGGAAACTCGGTGACCAATGAGACAATCACTTTGACACACGCGCCAGCAACCGGCAATCTCCCCAGGAAAGCAACAAATCAAGGGGATGGAACTTATATCGCAACATATACTGCACTGGGCGAAGTGGCAGAGGATATTTTTATCGAAGCAGAAACGTCCAACGCTGTCAAGGACAGCATCAGCATCACGTTGGTAGAAAAGGACGCAGAACCTCCGCTGGTTATTACGCTTGATAAAACCAGCCTCAGCTTTGGCACAGTTAAGGTGGGTCAATCGCAACAGGCGACGTTGGCAATCACCAACCCCAATGCCAGCGATCTCGTTGTTTCGGGGATAACATTGAGCCGAGGGGAATTCACCATTTCACCAACCTCATTTACGCTGAACCCCAGCAGTACCCAAACCATCACCGTTACATTCAAACCGGCAACAACCGGAGCAGTTTC
>JADFGN010000239.1 GCA_022567695.1 Candidatus Poribacteria bacterium
CCATTGGTATTTTCTCGAGCTCGGTATCAGGAAACACACGACGCACGCCATGCTCGATGGCTTCTGCTGCTTGCAAGGCAGTAACGCTGCCCTTAAACGAATCTGGTGCAATAACGATCTTCATAAAAGCCTGCCTGACTCTGAATTTTCTCCGTATAGTGCACTGTGAAATAAATCATGGCTACAACCTCTCCCCCAACCCCTCTCCTACGAGGAGAGGGGAGACATCTCCTCCCCCTTCCCTTACAGGGAAGGGGGCCGGGGGGTTAGGTCAAAACATAATTTTCTCCGTATAGTTCATTGCAAACGCCTATTGACAACAAGCTACGCCTTGGACTTTCTTTGAATCGCTTGATTACTGCTACAACAATACCTCATAGCGGGACATTCATCCGACTAGAACGATCCTCGCATTGCCCGTTGGCGAAAAAAACGGATTAGCGGTTCCACGTAAGACCTATCCGTCCGAATTTCAATGCAGTCAACCTTGTTCGCTCGGAAGTGTTTCTGACGTGCTTCAATGGCACGTCGGTTCAGTTGGCGATACGCTTCTCGTGTCGATTGATCCTTCGTGTCCAGAATGATTATCTCGCCTGTTTCCGCATCTTCGAGTTCAATGAGTCCGACATCCGGCAATTCCTCTTCGCGTGCATCCTCGACCATGACCGCGATAAGGTCGTGGTGTTTGCTTGTGATCGCCAATCGTTTCTCGTACCCGTCATCCCTAAAATCGGAGATTAGGAACACGACACTCCGCCGCTGAAGGACACGATCGACATACTCCAACGCCGCATTTATATTGGTCGCTCGCTGATGGGGGTCAAAATACAGAATCTCCCGAATAACACGCAGGACGTGTTTTTTCCCCTTGCGCGGCGGGACGAATAACTCCACCTCATTCGTGAAACAGATCAAGCCTACCTTATCGTTATTTTTGATGGCCGAGAAGGCGAGAAGGCCGGAGATTTCCGCAGCAATCTCCCCCTTCGTTTGTTGCTGTGTACCGAAATCGATCGAAGCACTCATGTCAACAACCAGCATGATAACAAGCTCACGTTCCTCGACATATTTCTTGATGTATGGCTTCCCCATACGCGCTGTTACATTCCAGTCGATTGTACGGATTTCATCGCCGGGCTGATATTCACGGACTTCGTTGAACTCCATACCTCTGCCTTTGAACACGCTTTCATATTCGCCCGCGAAGATGTTGTTGACAAGGCGACTCGTGAAAATCTCGATTCGGCGAATCTTTTTCAGAATTTCTTTGGTGTCCATAAATGATCGGGAAAACAAAAAAGCCCAAGCGTACAGCTTGGGCTTCAAACACGATAATTTCCGCTTACTCACCTCGATAGGCGGTTTCAAGGGCAAGTATCGAATACGAAGTCACGAGGACTGGATCTCGCTCCATCCACCGGCTGGCGTCATTTTTCCAAAACCCTTGAGGGGTTTGCTCGGAGATAAGCTTGCCCGCAAGTTCTCTGTACCAATCATGCCGAGTGCCCTTGGCATCTACAATGATGGGATCGGCGTAGACACTCAACGCCTTTGCCATTGTGTGATAATTGTAAAAGAGTCCCTGTTTTCCCATGCCGTAATTTTCTTCGACTGTGAAGTGCTTCTTAATCCAGCCTACAGCGGCTTGTATGCGCGGATCGTTCTTATCCACGTTGGCATAAATAAAGCTCAATAAACCCGCATACGTCATGCTTGCATAAGATTTTGGTTTGCCATCCTCACTCTCAGCTTTGCTTTCACCACTAGGCGCATAGATAAATCCCCCATCGTTGCCAGCCCAACTCTGATCGTTGGTTTCACTACTATTTTGGCAGCGTTCGAGGAATTTAATCGCTTTATCCCAGACCTCCTGTTCATCGGAGCCACTCTCTTTTAAGGCTTGGATGGCAAAACTCATATTGGAAAGGTCATGGACAGTCTCCCGGCTTCCGTAGCCGATACCTCCGAAATAAACACTATTTGTGTCTGTAACCTGAAGCCCTTTGATAAAGCCCTGCGCTTTAGTGATTGCGTCTTTGTACTTAGGATTCTTTGTCGATGAAAGTGCCATTAACGATATCGAGGTATTGTAATTCGGCAAGGCAGGTTGCTTGTCGATGTCATATATTCCACCATCCGGCTGTTGCATCTTCAACAACGCCTTGATGGATTTTTGAATAAAGGGATGATTTGCTTCCGTGTATTTATCCTGCGGGTGCCTTAAAAAAGCCGTGATTGCCAGTCCGGTCAACCCCGGGTGGTCGCGAAAAAGCCCATCTGGACCTTGCTGCGTTTTCAACCAGACAAGTCCTCGATCAACGGTTTCCAGAACCTCTTTATTCAATTCCTCATAGGATTCATCAGCGTTGGCATAGGGCTGCAAAATCAAAGCTAAGATGATGCATGTCAATAGGCGGGGCATAATTCTAAGCCAATCTTTCATTGTCATTTGTATAAGCCTCCAAAATTAGATGTCGATTTTAGAATCTTGGCTGACGGAGGAATTATCTTGCCAGCGAGATTTATGAAACCGATAGGAAAGCAAATGCTATGCCAACATCAAATATGCTTCATCGTTAGAGTAGGTAGAATTCATTAGGGGAGCACTCGTTCAGAAAATGAACGAAGCCGCTCACAAACTGTGCATCCGCGCTCACAACCGGACCGTCTCACCTGTTTCTGAGGAGCGCATCGCTGCATCGTAAACTGCCATTGTCCGCCTGACTTCCTCCGGCTTTACGGCGAGTTCTGCACCGTTATTCAGGACATCGGAGATATTCTGATAGTACGATTTCCAAGTGCCTCTGACGCTCTCAACAACAAGCTCACGGTTTTCGCCATCTGCTTCTGTACAAACTTTCGCATAGTTGGCGGGGTCTTCTTCAGCGGCGTCGATGTCGCCCGCAACCATTGGCCCCTCCTGTGGATCTAACCCATATTTTATCAATCCACCGCGCTCGCCGATGACGTACCATCGCGGCTTATCGACTTTTGCCAGGTTGCTTATCTCAATCTGATAGCGAACGTCGTTTTCAAATTTAATGATGAGGTTGGCATAGTTGCCGATGTCTATGTCCCATCTTGTTCCGTAGTGAATATCACAGAACACTGTTTTTACAGGTGCTTGGACAAGTTGCAATGCTTGATCAACAAAATGCGCCGGCCAATCAAAAAGGATACCCCCGCTCTGTGCTTTGCTGCCTCGCCATCCACGAGGTGGGCCATATCTCATAATGCCAACTTGAAACAGATACGGTTCCCCGAGCAAACCGTCCTCGATCACTTTCTTGACGGTCAGATAGTCCCAATCCCAACGGCGATTGTGGAAGACGCTCAACATCACTCCATTCCGCTCACTCGCCTCGATCATTGCATCTGCTTCGGCCGCATTCATGCACATAATCTTATCCGTGACAAGATGTTTGCCTGCGTCCATCGCTTTGATGGCAAGCTCTGCATGGGTATCGTGCGGTGTTGCAAGGACGACGAGTTGGACTTCATCGTCCGCGATGACCTGATCGATCGTTTCATAGCTCTTCACGCCGGGGTAATTTTCTGTGGCAGATTGGCGTCTTTCGGCATTTCGTGAGGCAATTGCGTAGAGGTTCAGTCCCTCCGCTAGACCGATAAGGTAGGTGTGAAAACACCGACCCGCGTAACCATATCCGATGACTGCTGCATTGACCATAGAGATCTCCTTTTGAAAAAACGGTAGATTTAGCTCGTGTTGTCATTTCCAGAATAGAGGCTAAATTGCCTAACTACAGCCGCACAGAATTCCTATGCAGGAAGATGTCAAGACTGGTCCTCCCCTTCTTTTGTCTTCTTTTCCTCCTCCTCATCCATCTGCTCCAGCATTTTCTTGGGTAAGTCATAATCGGGGCGCATCCGCAAAGCTTGATGAAAGAGTTCTCGTGCCTTATCAAAATCCTCAAGGGCGCAATAAACACAGCCCAAATTGTGGACAAGTTCCGGCGGACAATCTTTATCGTGCTCGAAGACCGTCTCAAGATCGACCTTTGCTTTCTCCATCTGCTCTGTAGAAGCGTAAGCTGTTCCACGAATCGTAAGGAGTTTGAGGTTTCGCTCCTCGAACGCTAAACCAATATCCGCCTCCTTAATTGACTTTTTGTACTTCCCTTCCGCAGCAAGTTTAGCGGATTTCTGAACCTGCTTTTCCACAAGGATGCCCGTTAGCAGGCTTGCATCTAACATCAAGACTTGCCCGCGCCGCTGTAATCCGGCTTCTTCAACGGCAATAATTTTGGTTTCAAACCTAAGCATGAGTTGCATTTTACGCGCTAGCAACTTCGGATTCACGGTGATGAAAATGCCGTCCGGTTTTTCAAAAGCGCAGGAGATATAGCAAGCCAAGCTATCTTGACCATATTTGTCGATAAATTGCCCGCGAAATTTTTCGTCGAACTCCTCCGGCGTAAAGAAACCGCGCTTTATGGCTTCTTGGTAGGTCTCTTCCCGTCGATCTTCAATCGATCGGTAGTATTGCCCGTTGCCTGAATGTCCACCGTTATCCGTCGAGGACAGTAGGTCTAATAAGGCGTCATAGTCTTTTACTTGCTTCACTGATGCCTCCCTGCTCCATAATTTAAGCACTTGGTGCGAATTGTCTAGAAGCCGCGAACTATGCCCTATAATTCATACCATACATCGAATTTACTTTTCGAGAGCTTCTTCGATGCTCCTTGCATACATCGCGAGAAGTACGAAACAGGTTGTTTGCAAGTTTGCCGTTGGCTGCTTCAGTTCAATAGGAGTTGCGCTGACAAAACTGCCGTCTTCCTGCTGGACTTTTCTCAGGTACCCAATCGCAACGCGATCTGTATTCAAGGGATCTTTCCCTGCGACCAAAGCCATGATGGCATAAGCTGTAATCTCAGGGTCGCTTGCCTCTCCTTTTCGCCTGCCAAACCCACCATCCTCGTTTTGCATCTGTTTTAACCACGCGATCTGTACATCAATATCGTAGACGAGCGATAATCCCTGCAAAATCCACGTGGTCACAAGTATATCAGAGCTTTGCCCGCGCAGCATCGACCACCCCCCATCCATGTTGATTCGGATAGGATTTGCCAACCAATCGGCAGCTTTAGAGGCAGCACGGAAGTCCTGCTTAAAGTCTAATCGCCTGAAACCATCAAGAACCGTAGCGGTATAGAGTAAATTCCCGCCTTGATGCATCTCGCGTCCCCAACTGCCGTCTTCGTTTTGAGCTTCTTGGATCCATTTAAGTCCTTTAAACCGAGCCCCTGGATCGGTTTCCGCTTGGGTAAGCGCAATGAGTGCAAAGATAGTGTGTGCGGTATTCCCATTCCAACTTCCATCCGCGTTCTGATGTTTTATCAGGTAACTCACTCCGCCGCGAATCACTTTTGTACCGGTGCCCCAGCCCTTGGCCATCAATGCTTGCATTGCAAAGGAGGTGACTTCAACATCACTCTCTTGTCCCGGTACGAGGGGCCAGCCACCATCAGGGTTTTGATGTTTGAGAATATATGATTCAGTAAGTTTGATGGTCTCGTAGAGAGAGTCCTCCGCGAATCCTTCTATTGCACAGACACTGAGTGTGATAAACAGTAAGCATTGGCACAATGTGAACATAGATTGATATTTTTTCATTACAAAACTCTCGAAGTATTAGCCTTGCCGGGCTTGCGCCCGCTGGCATCAAATTAACTCAAAGGTTGTACATTGATAAATTGGAATGACTCGTCATCAAAGATTCGTATCGTGTGCCGACCCGAATTACCGATGCGGTTCTATAACAACCTTGTATACCCCTTCCTGACCAAGCATCTGAATGCCCTCCTCAAGTCGGCTTAAAGGAAGATAGTGGGTAACGAGATCTTGAAGTGGTGCATCTGTTCTTTCGAGGAAATCCAGGGCCGTTTGGAATTGAATTTGCGGATATGCCCACACTCCGCAAATATCCAAGTCCTTATTGCAGATCTGGTGGGGACGCACTTGAATCGATCCGGAATCTGTGTAGTGACCTAGCTCAATCACTTTCCCGCCTCGCCTAACAACATTCAATGCTTCAGCAAAAACGTTGGGCAAACCCGCGCATTCGATAACGAGATCAACGCCGATGCCATCGGTTAGCTCTTGAATCTGCTCAACCCGTTCCTCGGAGGTAGTTTGGGAAACATCAATGGCAACGTCCGCTCCCATGCGTTTTGCCATCTCCAGACGGCTCGCCACAATATCCGTGGCGATAATTGTACCCGCACCTGTACCCCGAAGCACAGCAACCACCAAGAGGCCAATTGGGCCACATCCAAGAACGGCAACACGATTCCCAATGCCGTATCCCTCGCCAACTTGTGCAACGCCCGGCGCATTAGCGCGTTCTACTGCACGCGTGGCAACAGCGACTGGCTCCGTTAAAACGCGAATCTTCTCAGGAATGCCATCAGGGATTTTGTAAACCCAAGAATTACCGTGGATATACGTGTATTCAGAAAATTCGCCAGTCAAATAAGGTGGACTCTCGCAGTTGCTAAATCCATAAATTGTCCGATTTGTACATAACGTCGGACGGCTTGCGAAACGTAAGCAGTAGTAACATTTCCCACAGTTTTTAGATCCGGGCACAACCGTGATGCAATCGCCCTCTTTGATTGGCCCTCCCATGACGTTCATGACCTGATTCGCATCTTTGCCAATTTCAGCGACTATGCCAGAAGCCTCGTGACCGGGGATGACAGGAAAATTCAGGTTCGTATGACCCAGGTACATGTGTTTGTCACTACCGCAAATTCCAACGCCATCGACTTTAAGCAGTAGCGCATCGTTGGCAAGCGATGGTTTTTCAAACTCACGAATTTCAATCTGTCCCGGTTCTGGCATCACTGCAGCATTTACTTGCATCACAATTTCTCCTTTCATTTCTCAATCATCAGTAAGCAACCTTGCAATCACGGGGGCGGTCTCCGATATCGAGGATTTATCATTGACATCGGCACTCTCAAGCCCTGATTCAACGCACACTCGATTTCGACCGCGCCTTTTTGCTAGGTACAAACATTCGTCTGCGCGACGAATGAGAGATTCAGGCGTATCATCATCCCCACACCACGCAACTCCGGCACTAATTGTAATCGAAAGCATTTGAGCCTTATCGTCTTTTATATAGCGGAATCCATAGCTATCAATAGTTTCACGCAGTCGGTCCGCAGCAGACTGTGCGATATCAATTGAGGAACAGTATATGATAACGGCAAACTCCTCGCCGCCATAGCGTGCGACAAAATCATCCAGTCGGAAAACCAACTTCACCTGTTGCCCAAGGGCTGTGAGTAACCTATCGCCGATCTGGTGGCCATGGGCATCGTTGACATTCTTGAAATGGTCAACATCAAACATCAACAGCGCAAAGTCCTGCTCAAACATTTTGCGCCGTTCAACCGCCTCCTTAATACGTCGATCAAATCCACGACGATTGTACAACTGCGTCATATCATCGATGAGTATTTCTTCTTGCGCCTTATTTAATTGCACTTCAAGCACTGCAATCTTACGAGTCAACATCTGCTGTTTTTCGTTATCACGCTGCCTCTTCTCCTGAAGCACCTTTTTGGTTTGAATCACCCGTTGCGCAATCTGCTGACGAATCTGCTTCAAATCGTTAAGCTCAATGGCAACACGACCAATTTGGGATAAGCCCAAGTCCACACGCTTGTTAAAGTCATCGTTATCGCCTGTAAACTCTCCAATCCCCTCCACTAGGGTCTCTACAATTTGGGAATATTCGGCATATTGACTTTGGTGGCGAATGTTCTCAGCTTGATGTTGGTTTAGAAGTAATTTCTTCAAATTTTCTTTAATTTCAGTAAGCTCTTGAACATCAAATGACTTCTTTAATCGGAAGTGATTCTGATCCAAATCAACTTTAAATGTCTCACTGTTCAGTTCTTCACTGTCTGATGCAGAGTGGCGAATTGCATCAAGGAGCATTGAAGTGATATCTTTGAGCTTAGAAATAATTAAGCTAGGCTTGCTCAAATCACTGGGAGAATCGTTTTCTGAAAGACCTGAGTCATTTTTTCTGCGTCTTCGCAACATCTATTTCCTTCTTTAATCTTGAACTACACGCATCCTATAAGTTGACTTCCAAGTTGAAATCGAAAGACAAATAATATTATCAGCTTTATGAGGCTTTGGCAACCAAAATCTTCATTGTGTCATCTGTTGATCGATGAGATTGAACGTCTCCTGTATTTTTTGCTCATCCATTTGTCCCAACGGAATAAACACCTGAATTCGCCCCAATCGATTGATGAGTACGACCGCACATTTTTCGGAAGGTATCCCGTATTGCCTGGAAACTTTGCCGTCCCAATCCAGGAGTATGTTTGGCAAATTGGATTCCTCTGCACTGCTACGAAGTTCAGCTTTGATTCTGCCTTTCATGAACAGCCGAGCGAAAAATGGCAAACTAGAAGCATTGAATATTGGAAGGATTCTCAGCCTGTCAGCATATTGTTCGTTGAAAAGATGAAACCAGTTCTCGCTTCCATCTACGCCCTCCTTATCACAGCCTAAGAGCAGTACACTCTCCCCGCGAAATCCATCTAGACGATATTCGGTATCGTATTGATCTTTGAGGGTAAAGTTAGGCGCAACAGTCCCGGAAATCGGCGTGATGAGTGGCGGAGTTCCACACGCTGAATACACAATGAAAAGACAGCAGAACCATGTCAAACGCGAAATGTGAAACGTGCGATGTGAAAGGTCAAACATGAAGTGTGGATTGTGCTATCGAGACCAGATCGGTATCAAAACCTTTGTGAGTTTGAGAAGACTTTCCAAATTATGAGCGGGTAGGAAGTAATCGACGTACGGTAAAGCGGTGCGTATTCCTCGACAGATTGGTTGATACCCTTCGCTGCCGAGTAGTGGATTCAGCCAAATTAATTTGTATGCTTGACGTTGTAACATTTCCATTGCACGTTGCAGCAATTTTGAGTCGCCTCGATCCCAGCCATCACTGATTAAAATTACCACCGCGCGGTACGCTGAAAAAGATGACCCAAGCTCCCGGTAAAAGGTGATGATACTTTCACCGATCTTGGTTCCACCCGACCAATCAGGCACTGTATCTGCCAAGCCGCGGAGTCCCTCTTCTACCCCTTTACGGTGGAGGAAACCGGTAACGTTTGTTAGGCGTGTGCTAAAAACTGCAATTTCAATCTCTTTAATTTCCTGTTGCATGCCGCAGATAAATTGGATGAGAAACTTTGAATAGCAATCCATAGATCCGCTAACATCACAGAGTAAGATGATTTTATTCTTCTTTATTTTCGGGCGTTTGCGAACTAACTTTAACAGCTCACCGCCGTAGGCAACATTCTTACGCCAACTTCGCCTGAAATCGATTGTCTTCCCTTTAACGCCAAATTCCTTTCGGCGGCTCAACTTCGTTGCGAGCAGCGCAGCAAATTTTGCGATAATCGGCCGTGCTTTTTCAATATCCTCCTCCGTAAAGCGGCTGAAGTCTTTTTGAGTCAAAACATCATCAACGCTATAGGAAATCGTGTCCTCTGAATCCTCCTCAGACGACTCGTCAAATTGTGTCCATTCTTCCAGATCTGAGATCTGATCTTCGGCATCAATTAGGTCTTGAAGGGATACCTCATCCGTTCCTTCTGTTTCAGGGCCAAAAGCTTCAAACTCGGGACGCGGATACCTCCAAAACTGATTGAAAGCGACATCAAATACGGCGCGGTCTGGTTCATTCGCAATCAGATTCGTGCGGGCAGCGTGATAAAATTCCTCGCGTTCTCCAATGTCAATTAACTCCAAACTGCGGCAGAGGCTAATCTGATTCGTCGTTGTCACGTTAATTCCCTTATGTCTGAGGAAGCGGCAGAAGGTAGTGATCTCTCGGAGGAGAGTTTGCTGAGTTGTCACTGTTTCTCCTTGTCGTTTTGGGAAACGATAACATAAATTAACCCAATCGTCAACTCGATTTACGACCACACGAAAATCTCTTCATCGTCTTCTGACATTGCGAAGAAAACTGCAAGCACAATACGCGGCGTATTCCCGAAAACATGCGGAACTTCATGGATGGTCTCTGAAACGCTTGGTGTGAGTTGTTGGAAATGCACATGTAGCTGAACTCGCCAGAGTTCGGGCTTTTGCGTCACTTTCCCGAATTCTTGCGAATTCAGCTACCTCTCCCAGTTCGGGTCGAAGGCGTCGGGGAGGGTCAGGCTTAAGCCGAACCTTTCTTTTCCACTATGAGCGGACTCGATTTTCGTTGAGTCAATGTTGAAAAGCTGATATAATGATAGGCAGTCTATCGCTTAAAATGGAGTTATCACTGATGATTGTTGATACACACGTTCACGTTTGGGAAATTGACCCACCCAAATATCCAATTGGTCCCACCGCTCCCAGTTGGAATTCTTATCCCGATGAACCGGGAACTACTGACGAACTTCTCGCTGAAATGGATGCACACGGCGTTAGCTGGTGTGTACT
>JADFGN010000731.1 GCA_022567695.1 Candidatus Poribacteria bacterium
GAAGTTCGCGATGCAAAGGAGAGGTGTGCCGAACTACTCACCAACAGCATGGCTCAAAATGAGTTCTATGCCGCCGTAGCAGCTGAAGCAAAGATTGACACATTAGAAGAACAATGTCCGAAAGGATTCGCCCCTTTTGCGGAGCGAGTTAGATCGCTCCAAGTCGATTCCGATGGCTGACTCTAAACTTTACCCTAATCCATTGAGGAGATGTTGATAATGGACCAAAGCCATACGGCCGCTGATGAAAGTCGAAAACCCAATATTATCGTTATTCTCGCCGACGACTTGGGCTATAACGATTTGGGGTGCTACGGTCAGAAGGAGATCCAAACGCCAAATATTGACCGCCTCGCAGCCGAGAGTACGCGCTTTACACAATGCTACACCGGCGCGCCAATCTGTGCGCCGTCCCGTAGCGTGCTGATGACCGGCCAGCATAGCGGGCACACACGCATTCGGGATAATTTCGCACGGACGGGAGGCGTCCTCGTTTTGGATAATGGATCTCCACAAAGGCGCGTGCCGCTTGAGCCTGAAGATGTAACAATCGCTGAAGTCCTCAAAGAGGCAGGTTACGTGACGGGCATGACCGGCAAATGGGGGTTGGGAGAACCCGGTACGACTGGCGTGCCAAATAAGAAAGGCTTTGATGAATGGTTTGGTTATATCAACCAGAGGCGTGCTCACACCTACTACCCACCTTACCTGTGGCACAATGAGGAAAAGGTCATCCTTGAGGGAAACCAGGACGGCCGCAGAGAGCAATACTCGCATGACATGTTTGCGGATTTTGCGCTTGACTTTATCCGCAAGCACAAAGATCGCCCGTTCTTTTTGTACCTGCCTTGGTGCCTCCCGCATGGCCAATACGAAATTCCGAGCATCGGTTCGTATGCGGACAAGCCCTGGTCAGATGACGAAAAGGTTTATGCGGCGATGGTCACGCGGCTAGATCGAGACGTTGGCAGGGTTATGGAACTGTTGAAAGAACTCGATATTGAAGATGACACAATCCTGTTTTTATCCTCGGACCATGGCGCTGCCCGGCGTTGGGAAGGCACTTTTGATAGCTGCGGCCCATTGCGTGGGACTAAGGGAGATCTGTACGAAGGTGGGATTCGCACGCCAATGATTGCCCATTGGCGAGGTCGGATTCCCGCTAATGCTGTCAGCGATCAGGTTTGGAATTATGCCGACTTTCTGCCGACAATCGCTGAACTTGCCCGTGTAGAACCGCCATCAAATATCGATGGTGTGAGTGTGCTACCAACATTGCTGGGCGAGGAACAGAATCTGCAAGATCGCTTTCTTTACTGGGAATTCTTCAGGCGAGGGCGTCTCATGCAAGCGGTGCGTGTCGGCGATTGGAAGGGAATGCGATTGGCGCCGACAGAACCATTAGCACTGTATGACTTGAGTCGGGACATCGGTGAGCAGCGCAATGTTGCAACGGCGCATCCCGAAGTGATTGAAAAGATCGAGGCTTATCTACAGACCGCTCGCACTGAATCGAAGAACTGGCCTACGCGGGAAGATTAGCCAGAAAACGAAGAGGATTAACTATGGATATGATATCCCTTTCCTTTAACATCGCCACCTTTTTAGCCGTTCTTATTACACTTGCAACCGTAATCTATAAAATGGGCAGATTGCTTTCTGAGATTCAGAAAGATGTAGCTGAGATCCAGAAAGATATAGTACGAATCCAGAAAGATGTAGAACGACTGAAAACAGAATTTTCAAAGCAACAACAAGAGTTCGGACAGATTGAGATTACCCAAGCAACTTTAGTTACTGAAATAGGACATATCAAAGGAACGCAAGCTGCGATGATGAGTGAATTGGCTCGAATGAATCAAAACTTTTTAGATCACCTCACGAAACATCACGAAATTCGTTGATTGCCAGCTAAACGAGCAATCCCCCACTTCATTTTATTCGCGTCTCAAAGATACAAGGACATTCTATTATTTGGAGAATCAATGAGATTTCAAGGGAAATCTGTCATCGTCACAGGCGGAGCTTCAGGCATTGGAGAAGCAACCGTGAAACAGTTTGCCGCCGAGGGAGCAAGTGTTGT
>JADFGN010000240.1 GCA_022567695.1 Candidatus Poribacteria bacterium
GCCTGTTCATGAATAAGTTCTCTGAACCCGTCCCGGCGATACAGAAACTCTCCGGTGCAAATCGGAATTGAAGTGGATGTTGTCACTTTCGCCATCGCTTCGATATTCTCATTGGGTACCGGATCTTCGAGAAACATTAAATTAAACGGTTCCAGCCGCTCTGCCAAACGAATTGCTGAATGCACACTGTAGACACAGTGGCAGTCGATACAAACATCTATTTCATTCCCAACGGCTTCTCGGACTGCTGCCACGAGCGCTGTCATCTTTTCTAACTCTGCTGTACTCAATTCCCGGTTAACTGTATCGTGACGGAGTTCGTTGGCTGAACCGTCGATATCAAACTTAATTGCCTGATAGCCATCTGCCACACCCTCGCGTGCCCTCTCTGCCCATGCTTCCGGCGTGTTTGTTTTCCCACGTCCCACATCTGCATAAAGCCGCAGGCGTTCTCGATATTTGCCTCCGAGCAACCGATAGACGGGAACTCCCATACTTTTGCCTGTCACATCCCACAGTGCCGTTTCTACGCCACCAATAGCGGCTAACGAAATCCCGGAGCGGTTTTTGGATGCATTAATCATTCGATTGTAGAGCGGCTCGACATTTCGCGGGTCTTTTCCGACTATCATTGGCTTAAGTTGGTTAAGCACGATATCGACGACTCCATCCCCCGGATGCGCTTCTCCCAATCCCGTCAGCCCTTCGTCCGTTTCAATCTGGACGTAGTTCCACTGTTTGTAGCCTTTCAATGTTGTGGCCTTTACATCGGTGATTTTCATTTCGTTCTCCTGTAGATGAGCCGCTGTTGAAAAAGCGCTAGTGTCGCTTGAGAGGGATTGGAGGGGATACAATTGACGCGTTGTGGAAATCTCAGTCTGACAGTATTTGTGTCTGTTGACGGTCTCATCTATCAGGTAAACTCCACCCTATTCTCCATGTCTTCTGGGTCAAGAACTTCCCAAATAAAAATAAGACTTTCGGTAATCTCACCAATCGTGCGGACGCCTCTTGCACAGTAAGCTATACCCGCATGACTGACACTGGCATGATGCCACCTCAAAAAGTCCCTATCTTGCGTGAAAATGACCCGTTGATCCTCCCGTGCAAAGTTGATGTGTTCTTCATCGGAAGCACCAATCAGTCCAGCTTCGGAGGTCGTCGTGACATCAATGCCGGAACGTCTTAACCCGTTGGCAACAGCATTATGGACGTTTTCATCAAGATGGAATTTAATCGTTTGAGGCATGACAGCCCTTTAACTTCTGCTGGACTAAAGAAGGCGTCTTTGCTTTCATTTCCTCATAGAATGCTTCTTCCTGCCGAATAGACTGACGGATTTCTTCCTTGTTATCGTAGTAGTATGCCAGAGCCGCATGGACATCAGCTAGAGTTACCGGAAGCTGGTTCACGATTTCTTCGGGTGACATTCCAAAATGTTCGTAATCAACGACAATGTCCTGCACTCGGATTCGATGCCCTGCAATTCTAGCTTTTCCTCCACAGACACCCGATGTGATTTCGATGTGTGATTTAATTTGTCCCATTTTGGTCTCCAGAATTCATACTATTATAGGTCTCCTGATGTGTCTATAACGAGCCCTTCACATCCTCCAAATTGTAGTGCTCTTGCCCTACAAGACCTGCTTTAACAGACACATCTGGAGATCTTTCCGATGAACCTTAGCCACAAACGGTGATTATTCATCAAAAACAATAATCTGTGCCAGCAACGATCCGGCTTGATTATTGTGTGCCGTATTTTCGTTCATGGCGAGAAAGATTACACCATCGGCGGTAGCAGCGTTATCGTATCGCGAGCCAACTGCAAAAACAACATCACCGATCTTTGCGATGAGCGCGCCGACATTCGCCCCCGGAAGTAGAAAACCATCTCCAGCAGGCAAACTCGGCACACCATCTGCTCCGCACCAACCTGTACGGTTCCGTAGATCTGGTGACCACGCGCCTTCAGCGTCGATGACCAAGCGTTGCCCCTTCTTCACGCGGACATAAGATTCTTGCCAAACTGGACTAGGTCGTGCTGTTCGCATAACTGTTAATGCCATAAATCCCTCCTTACGATTATGAGATTGAGGATTGGAGATTGAGCAACCGCCTCTCAATCTTCAATCCATCCAATATAGAAGTTCAATGTAGGAGTCAAACTCCTTCAAGAATATGCTCTGTTCCAAAATCCCATTCCTACACTAAAATCCAATGCAAAACGTCAATCTTTCTCACGGATAGTCACTTTCAAAATTTTATCATCTTTCTCGATTTTATCGATGACATCAAGTCCGCTAGTGACTTTGGCAAACACTGTATGTTGCTCTGCTGTCTCAAGCGTATCAAGACAGATGTAGAATTCGGCGACATGCGACTCGGTTCCGTCTCCCGCCATTACCACTGATCCTCTTACAAGCTTCAGATTGTTGTCCTCAAGCGGTATAGTTTCATTAATCACCATGCGAGAACCTGCTTGAATCAGTTGAGTTGGCTCGACACGATGGAACCGTTCGTTATTATAATACTTCAACCGGATGTTCTTGATGAAGTTCTTTGCCGTTTCGGGTGCCTCACTCGCATAAAACTCCATTTCTATTGTACCCTTCGCTGTTTCAATAACAGCGATAGCATTCTGAGCATCAATCTGTTGTGCGGTTTTCTGAATTTGTCCCGTTCCAGTTCGACGTGCTCTTGGCTTTGGTGCTTCTTTCTTCTCTTGTGTACAGCTTGTGACAGATACGGTGAATAAGGCTACCAAGAGCATAACAACGAAACGCGCGATATTGCTTTGTTGGTTTCTACTTCGGGATAACATATTTCGACTTCGCCTCCAATTTGACTTTTGTCATGACATCGCCAACCACTAATTGATCAACGACATCCATACCTTGAATTACGCGACCAAATGTCGTGTATTGACCGTCGAGACTTGGTTGTGGTTTGAGGCAAATATAGAATTGACTCCCCGCTGAGTTCGGTTTGTTGGGACGCGCCATTGCGACTGTTCCTCTCAGATGCGGACGTTGATTGGGGTTGGTGTATTCATCAATGATGGTATGACCGGGACCGCCTTTACCATCTCCGTTTGGATCTCCCCCTTGAATAATTCCCCAGTCCGTTTTACGATGAAATTTTATCCCGTCGTAAAACTTCTTTGAGATGAGTTTCCCAAAATTCTCGACCGCAATCGGAGCAGAGTCGGGGTACAACTCGATAACGACTTTACCCTTTTCTGTCGTCATCACGACGACCTGTTCTTCCTCTTCGAGCAATTGGCTGCCACCGAGAGGCAGCACACACCCCGTCAATGCGGATATTGTTGTAAGTAGGGCAAGTGCTTGGATATATTTTCGCATCAACTCCCCTTTCTCTAGTTTTTCATGTTCATTTCCTTGAAATATTAGAATAGCAAAGATTCAATAAAAAGTCAAGACCTTCCGTTCATTATTTCAGTTGATTTGAAATTTGATGTCGTTTGCAAAGTATTGACGGATTTTTTTACTATCCCCCAGTAATTTCCGGTTAGGAAATTACTGGACTAGAGAGTGAAAAATGCGTAAAATGTGTATCAGTCAGGCATATGTTGCACAGCGTAGGGGACGCCCGCTGTCGCGTTCCTCAACCCGTATCGGGTCAGGGATAGCAACCTGACCCTACGAGTCATGCAATACTTTGTTGACTAATACAAAAATGCGTAAAATGGCTTTCGTCTATCTCAAAAGTGGGTAGTGAAAGTTGCCAAATTTTCCATAATTGTATCAACAGGCTGTTCCAGCGTGCCTCATCAACGCGGAGATTGCTCAACATCGCAAAGTTCAGTCGATATTTCAGGCCAAGGTATGGGGACATGCCGTTGGAAATACCAGCAAAAGAATGTATTCGTCGGCGACCTGACGTTCGACCACTTCTCCAATCCACGGGGAGAAAGATGAACATGGCGACCAATGTCAGAAAAATAGGATAAGCCGAGGGCCGAATAGAATCAAGAGTAGACCACAGACAAGTGCCAGGTGGAATCCGATGGAAACAGAAGACACTTCTCAACCGTATCCGTATCATGCAGCAAGAGTATGCCCAACTGACAGATGACGAGGCCAAAGAAACGCCAGAGAAAATCGGTTCTCCACCGACCAATACGACGGAGTAGAATTTCCCGGAGCATCGAGTGAGATTGAATTCTGTCGCCCATAATTTGCATGTTACCCTATCGATAATATAGAATTTTCTGGAAATCATCGGCCCGCCTAGCCGGCCTAAACTCGGGATGGATTCCCACGCAGGGTGGTTCGCCTACCTGATGCGGCACGACCTGATGTTCGTCAAGTAGTTCAAAACGCATCCCGATCGGGCGTATAACGAAATGGTCGCGCTCACCATTTCGATCTGGTACAATAAGGACATCGTGTGTGAACTTGAACTCATCGGTCCTAAAGAAAACATCCCACCGGGCGGTGGCGCGCACTTTACGGAGCACTGGTTGTTGCTCCTGTTTGATTTTCCCACCGAAGGTGAACATGTGGATCTTGAAGCGGTCACGCAACTGGTAAATACCGAGGCACAATAGGAGATGGCCATGAACGCACGTGAATATCTTTTGTCGATCATGCCCACGCGGGAAATGGTCGACCACTTTGTCACACCGCACGATGCATCGAAGCACGTGCCGGAAGAATTGAGCAGGATTATGTGCAACAATGCCAAATCGGCATTCCATCCCGAAATTGGCTGGAGCGTCTGCGACGGCTTTCGCAGTGGGAGCGTTGACGATTCCAAGGGGTTTTATACCTATGATGCAGACGGCGCACGGCACATGGTGAACTATCCCGATCTGCCATGCCGTGTGCATACCTTCGGCAACAGCTTTACGCACTGCGATCAGGTCAGCAACGGAGAAACCTGGCAGGAATATCTGGCGGCGCATCTTCTGGAACCGATTCTCAACTACGGCATCGGCGGGCACAGCGTGTATCAGGCCTATCGGCGCATGCGGATGGTCGAAACCGAACACCCCGCCGAATACATCATCCTGAACGTCTGGGATGACGACCATTTTCGAAACCTCGACGCGTGGCGCTCTATCCGCATGGGGCGACAGGGCCGGTTTACGCTCCCGCACCTGCGCGTGAATCTTGAGACCCAAACGTTTGAAGAGCGCGAAAACCTGTGCCAAACGCCCGAGGAAGTCTACCGGATGTGCGATTCCGATTGGATATGGGAAACCTTTTTTGATGATCCTATCCTACACGCCGTACTTGCGCGCAAGGGGGCAAAAGACACGCTTAATGTCGTGGCCCGCGGTTTGGGCGGCGATCTGAAAAATGCCGAATCCGATGCCGAAGTTTACAAACTGCACACCGAGGCTGCGCTTTTTGCCACGCGGTGCACCATCGAACTGGCCGAGCAGTTTACCCGGGCAAACAACAAAAAGCTGCTCATCATTCTATCGTTCAGCCGACGCAGCGTTGCCGATGCGCTTCTGGGAAAACCGCTTTTTGACCAGACGTTTAAAGACTGGCTGGCCAACAAAGATTTGCCCGTTATCGATCTGCGCGACGCCTTTCGCGAGGAATACGCCAGGCACAAAGTCGACGCTGATGAGTTTCTCGAACCGTATTACATCGGCCATCACACGCCGCGCGGGAATTTCTTTTTCGCCTGGGCGATCAAATCCCGCATTGTTGAATGGCTCCATCCCAAACCGCTGCCGTATCGGTAGAAGTATGGTTAGCAGAATATGTCCTTCATTGTTTTTCGTGACAAAACCGGTGTCACAGGCGGCGAATAAACAATGTCCATCAGGGTTTCGTCGGTTGAGAAGGTCGAAATTGTCACCGCATCCCTTTGCTTTTGTTACCAGCTGAGTCTTTTATTTGCAAATTCACATCTGATGATTTAGAACGAATTGGGGAAAATTCGGGATGATTCATATTTTCTTTCTTTCCAGTTTTCAGCTATACTATAAACTATTGGCAGGATAATCTGAAGGAGAACTAAGAAAAGTGAAAGGATCACAGGGAACTTTGGAAGACTATCAGCGGGCTGAACAGTTTCTTGAACCTAACGTCAATCACCTTGTGCGCAACGAGCAGGTGACGCCAAACTGGATTAACGAAAGCAATCGGTTTTCGTACAAGCGGCAGTTGCCCGACGGCAAGCAATTTCTGCTGGTGGACGCATCACAGAACACCCGTGAACCTGCCTTCGACCATGAGCGGCTGGCTACTGCGCTGTCTCAAGCTACGGGGGTAGAATGCACAGCCGTAGATCTGCCCTTTGAGCGTTTCGAGTTCGTCGAAGACGGTCAGGCGATCCACTTTGTCGTGGGTGACGCACGATATGACTGCAATCTGACCAACTACGAATGTTGTCAGATCGGGCAAGTCGAGTCACCATCACGCGAGCTTGAGCGAACATCGCCCGACGGAAAGTGGGTCGCGTTTCTCCAAGACCATAACCTCTTTGTGCGGTCAGTGGAGTCGGGGGAGGTCATCGAGTTGAGCGATGACGGAGTCGGGAAATATGATTACACCGCCTCGTTGCCGTCGCCGCCAACCATGGTTGACGCAGGCACTCAGCACGTTCAAATGCCGGTCGCCGCATTCTGGTCACCGGATTCAAAGCGCATCGTCTCCTATCGGCTCGATCAACGCTCGGCGCGGACGTTTACGGTGGTGCAGTCATCGCCCCCAAACCAGCTACGACCCATCGCCTACACATACGCCTACGCACTTCCCGGAGAAATTGGCCTCACCAAAGCCGAGCCGGTAATCTTTGATGTAGAGAATCGCACGTCAATTCCGGTGCAAACTGAGCCGCTCAATCTACTTTATTACGGCGGACCGACGTTCACCTGGTTCGCGGATAGCCAGCGGTTCTACTATCGGTACGTTGAGCGCGGGGGGCGAGTCGCTCAACTGCGGGAGGTGGATGCAAACAGCGGCAAAGTACGGGTACTGGTCGAGGAACGAGGCGACCTCTATATAAATACTTGGAATCTTATCAGCCGCTTTCTGGATGAAGGTGCTGAAATCATCGCATCGTCAGAAAGAGATGGTTGGAATCACCTCTATTTCCATGATGGGAAAGCCGGACAAATGAAGCATCAGATTACGAAAGGCGAATGGGTTGTCCGGGACATCGTGCATGTTGATGAAAATGCACGTCAAATCTACTTCAATGCGAGTGGCAAGGAGAAAGGGCGAGACCCATATTTGCGGCATCTGTACCGAATTAACACGGATGGAACAGACCTTCAACTGCTGACACCAGAAGATGCCGAGCACACAATCCACATGTCGCCCACCGGAGAATACTTTGTTGATACCTATTCCAGACCTGACCTCGCGCCCGTGTCCGTGTTGCGCCGGAGCGCGGATGGCGAGGTGGTCATGGAACTTGAACGCGCTGACATTGAGCGGCTGTTGGCAACCGGTTGGCAGTATCCTGAAGCGTTCAAGGCGAAAGCGCGTGACGGGAAAACGGATATCTACGGGATTATCTGGCGACCCTCGAATCTAGATCCGTCGAGAAAATACCCGGTAGTCGAGGAGATCTATACGGGGCCACACGGCTTCTTTGTGCCCAAGACGTTTCAGGCTTACCTCCGCATGTCTCAGGCCATCGCGGAGTTAGGATTCATCACGGTTCAGATTGATGGCTTGGGAACGAACAAACGCTCCAAAGCCTTCAACGATTTTTCCTGCCAGAATTTGGGGGACGGAGGCATCCCTGACCATATTGCTGCGCTTCGACAGCTCGCGGATGAATACCCGTACATAGACCTCGACCGCGTCGGAATTTGGGGCGGTTCGGCGGGCGGGTACGACTCGACGCACGCATTGCTCACGAATCCAGAATTTTACAAAGTAGCGGTATCAACATCCGGGAATCACGACCATCGTTTGGACAAGGCGTCGTGGGTCGAGACATGGATGGGATTCCCATTGGGAGAACATTACGTTGAGCAATCCAATGTCACGCTCGCCCACAAGTTGAAAGGCAAGCTCCTGCTTGCTCACGGTGAACTTGATGACAACGTTCACCTGTCATCCACGCTCCAACTCGTGGATGCACTCATCAAAGCGAACAAGGACTTCGATCTGCTAATCATGCCCGGCAGGTTTCACGGTCTGGGCGGGCCGTATTTCACGCGCAAACGGTGGGATTATTTCGTCAAACACCTGCTGGGAATCGATCCGCCCGACGGCTATCAGATTGGTAATGAGGCATCCGATTAAGGATTACCTGCTAAATTACTCCTACATTTCGCAGGGCATCCTTGAGGTTAGGGGCATAGAAGAAAATAACTGTCCCAATGTCATTCTGAACGCAGTGAAGAATCTCCATAGTTTAGTGAACAAAGATCCTTCGCAAAGCCTCAGAGCCTGTCCTCGAGCGCAGCGAAGGAATGACATAGTGGTCTTCCCCTGGGATATTTTATTATTTCCACATCCCTTAAATGTCTGTTGTGCTTTCTGGTACCCACACGACCATTTGCCCTTCATCGCGATTATCCCAAGCGTAGTAGGGGATTGCAGTGATCTCTGTTTCCTCATCTTCGGGGGCAATTTGATAGAGCCTATTTTCCCAATCAACGGGCTTACGCCGTAATGCATTGCCGCGCAAAATCGTGACACCGCCCAACAGGTCTTTCTCGAAGTGAGCTTCCAGATCTGCCTCTCGTGGCAGGGCGATGTCTTGAACCGAACCATCATTATCTACCCCCTCCAAACAGTAGACGACAGGCCCCCGACGTAGCGCGACACGCCGAATATTCGATGTGACGCTTGGATGAGCAATTACCCGCTGAACGGGCATGTGCAAATCAAGTGTTATCGTATCGTCCGGCTTCCACTCTCGATAGAGACACAAGTATCCATTTTCGTTGTGAGCGGCTTCTATCTGCTGACCGTTGATGGCAGCCGTTATCTTTTCGTACCAACTCGGAATACGCAGGTTAAGTTCAAAGGTTGTCGGACGTTCTGGCCTTACAGTCAGTTTGACATCGCCTGACCACGGATGGTCAGTTTCCTGAATGACTTCAATTTGCTTACCGTTGAATGTGATTGTCGCCTGATTCGCTGCGTACAAATTCACCCATATCCCTTGGGGCGAGGTGGCGTAGAAGTAGCCGCCGACTTGTGGAATGAAGCGCACAACGTTCGTTGGGCAGCAGGCGCAGCCGTACCACGGTTGACGATGATGATGACCGTTGCTCGCAAGCGGATTGACATAGAAGAACTCCGCACCATCAAGCGAAATGCCTGAAATCAAGCCGTTGTACAAAGACTGTTCGAGAACATCAATGTACTTGGCGTGGCCGTGAAGAAGGAACATCCGATGACTCCACAATGCCATACCAATGGCTGCACACGTTTCGGCGTAGGCGGTTTCGTTGGGCAGGTCATAGGGTACGGTAAATCCTTCGTTGCGCGAAGACGGGCCAATTCCGCCAGTCACGTACATCTTGCGTAACGTCACATCACTCCAGATTGCATCCATCGCTGCAAACAACGCCTCATCCCCTGTGTGTCGTGCGACATCCGCAACGCCCGCGTAGAGATACATTGCTCGCACCGCATGACCAACAATCTCGCTCTGTTCTCTGACGGGGATGTGGTCTTGGGCGTAGTCCCGATCGCTATCACCGCGCCCATCGATGAAGAATTTAGCCAGCTCAAGGTAGCGTTTTTCGTTGGTGACTTCGTAGAGTTTCACCAGCGCAAGTTCGATCTCTTCATGCCCCGGAACGCCTATCAGCCCGTCCTCGCCGAAGACGCTGTCAATATAATCCGCAAAGCGAATAGCGATGTCCAGCAGATTCTGTTTCCCTGTTGAGCGATAGTGTGCAACAGCCGCTTCAAACAGATGACCCGCGCAATATAATTCATGCCTCACAGGCAGATCTGTCCACCTTTTATCCGGCTCAACGAGTGTGTAGTAGGTGTTCAGATAACCATCGTCTTGTTGGGCTGCCGCGAATTTCGCGATTAAGTTATCAAGGTAGGCATCCAACTCAGAATCGGGGAAGGAGGCGAGGATATGGGCAGCGCCTTCCACGACTTTGTAGACATCGGAATCGTTGAAGTAAATACCATCAAATTCTCCTTCAGCTAAGCCACCAGCAATTTCAAAGTTACGAATGCGGTTTGTGACTTCACACTGATGAAAACACTGTGGCAGGGTTACTGTGCGATTGAGTTCTATTCGGGGTGCCCAGAATTGGTCGGTGAACTTGACTGCAGTAACCGGAACGGCAGCCAGTGATACGTGCCCTCCGGATGGATTTGTCATTTCGTTCTCCTATTCAGTTTAAATAATTTTCAGTATTAAAATTTCGCTTTCTCTGGAGTGCAAAACTTGTTTTGCCAAAGGCCTTCACAAGACAAGTCC
>JADFGN010000241.1 GCA_022567695.1 Candidatus Poribacteria bacterium
GGCGCTCCGGCTCTCGAAGCAAAAGTTCATCAAGCTCCTGGGGCAGCAGATTTGGCTCTAGCGGAGGCGGTCATGGCAGTCGAGTCGGCGGACGCCGACGATGAGCAATCAAACTATTGAACCCCACAATGCTTGGTCGCGAGAGTTTCAACGACTATATGAGGGAGGGTTCATAAGGCATAGGAATTAGCTTGACTCTATAACATTAGACTGGTAAAATGCTTTTCACTTATGCTACTGACGTCGTTAGGATAGCAGCCAGAGCCTGACTCGAATCGCGTACACAATGAAATCCTTAGGTTGGGAGGAATCGCACGCATCGCTATTTTTTAACCATCCGCTTTTGGCGCATGAGAAGAAGGCCACCATCTTCCTCTCATTCTTCTACCTTTTTATTTTGAATAATCTAGGAGGAAATTATGGGAAAAAAGAAGAAAGGTAAAGAAAATAAAAAGCAGAAAGACCCACAGGTCAAGGTCTCAGTCGCTCAAGGCGAAGAAACAACGGCAGAAAAGCCGAAGAAATTGAGCAAGAAGGCTTATGAGAAAGAACTGTCGAAACTCCAGGTTGAGTTGGTCAAATTGCAGGAATCGATCAAAGCCACGGGCATGAAAGTGGTGGTGATCTTTGAGGGACGTGACACTGCCGGCAAAGGGGGAACGATCAAGCGAATCACCGAGAGCTTGAACCCACGTGTCTGCCGGGTAGTGGCGTTAGGAACGCCGACCGATCGCGAGAAAACCCAATGGTACTTTCAACGCTACGTCCCACACCTGCCAGCCGCCGGCGAAATGGTTCTCTTTGACAGGAGTTGGTACAACCGAGCCGGTGTCGAGCGAGTGATGGATTTTTGCACAGAAGAGGAATACCAGGAGTTCATGCGCTCATGTCCGGAGTTCGAACGAATGCTCGTGCGCTCAGGGATTATTCTGATTAAATATTGGTTATCCGTGGATGCCGACGAGCAAGAGCGCCGCTTTAAAGACCGCATCAAAAATCCGACAAAGCGGTGGAAGCTCAGCCCAATGGATCTCGAGTCTCGCAAAAGGTGGGTGGAGTATTCCAAGGCCAAAGATCAGATGTTTGCGCATACCGATATTAAACAGGCACCCTGGTACGTGATCGATTCCCATGACAAGCGAAAAGCGCGCTTGAATTGTATCAGTCATTTGTTGAGCACCATCCCTTACGAGGATTTAACGCCAGCGCCGATTGAATTACCCCCTCGACAAGAGGAAACCGGTTATGTCCGTCCCCCCATGAGCGATCAAACCTTTGTGCCGCAGGTGTATTAATCCAACTCATTTGATTTGGATTTAGCGGCGATACAACGGACAACAATGGGTTCAGCTACTCGATTAATCAGTCCGCGAAAGAGACGCTTTATGTACCCACTACCAAAGATGAGAAATATAAAGCGAAGGCGTTTATCGATATGTTTGTCCAACGATTCGCCAAAGCACTTGCGGTTTTCTTGTTGCTGGGGATTACAACGATATTTAGTGAATTTAGCAGCATTCGCTGGCTGTCGGTTATCACCGTCGTGATTCTAATCGGCTGGATTGCGACGATCAGATATGCTGGGAAACGGTTCGAGCAATTAACGACCTCATAAAGGCAATTCGCAAGTGTCCTGTGTATGGAGGGCAAATCTGTATGACCGGCCAAGAACATCAAGCCAGAGACAAGAAAAACACAGCTAACCGATTTGTTTTTCTGTTGGTCGCGTTAGCCGTGCTTCTGGTCGGATACCCTTATTTTCAAGATAATCAATTTGGGGCTTTCCTTGGGGGGCTTGTCTCGTTGGCACTTCTGATTTCCAGCGCCTATGCCGTGCGGGCCCAGAAGTGGGCGGTCATCGTGGCAAGTGGACTTGCGCTTCTAACCGCTTCGGCAAGTATAATGGCCTTCATCAAAGGTATTCGTGGACATCCCCTCGTCGAAGCCTCCTTTTTTCTTTTCTATGCCTTCTCGACGATTGTCATTTTTCTTGAGGTTATAAAAAGCACGCGGATTACGGCAGAAACAATATACGGCGTGGTATGCGTCTACCTTCTGATTGGCGTCACATTCGGCACGCTTTACGACTTAATCGAAACCCTTGAGCCGGAGTCTTTCCGGATAAATGTACCCGTAGAGGGAGACAGTAAGATCGGGTGGCGTCACCTGATTTTTTTCAGCTTTATGACGCTGACGTCAATCGGGTATGGGGATATAACGCCTGCGACTTTCCAATCTCAATCACTGGCATCAATTGAAGGCGTGATTGGCGTGATGTATGTCGCAGTCTTAATCGCACGGATGGTAAGTATCCACAGCCAAACACCTCAAAACTTGGATTGAGAACATTTCGGTTTTCATTCTTTTTATCTATTTCTTTTTCGACTTGGAATGTTTTTCCGTTGCAGAATTCTCTTTTCTTTGGTATGATAACCCACAATACGAACAATAACCAAGTGCTTTGTGAGCGACTCATCTCTCTTACAACGCGTCGATTAAATTCACCTCGATGCCCACACCAGCATTGAATGCCATCTTTACGATGTAACTTTCGATGAAAATAACTTGGAGGTTCAGTTGATGAATCAAAACCGATGGATTTTCATATTATTTGCTATTCTTACCCATTCTCTAATTATCGGGTGTGGTGGTGATGAAGAACCAGAGGAGATTAGCACACCCGACATAACATCCTTCGGTCGCATTAGCGGTATCGTTTCACCCGCTAACGCCAGTGCCGAAATACAACTCCTCAAAAACGGGCAGCTAATAGCCACGACGAAAGCGGATACGAACGGGAATTATGTTTTCGCCAATTTAGAGCCCGACACCTACGAAGTTGGTGTTGTTGCCTTCAGCTTCAAACCGCTTTCGCCTGAAAAAGTGACGGTTATCGATGGACAAACGCTGACAAAGAATTTTACCCTTGAGCAACTCGTAACGACCCTGAAGGGAATCGTCGTTTCTCCTGACCGTATCCCAATCCAAAATGCCATTGTTACGGTTGAGAGTCCAAAAGGCCAAAAAACACAAAAGACCAATGACCTTGGCATCTTCAGTTTTGACGGGGTTTGGGCAGACGTAGAACTCAGCGTGACTGTAGAAGCAGAAGGCATGGAGGTGCAAACGGTTGATGTCGAAGCAATAAAAGTTGGAGAAACGGTGAAATTGCAGCTTGATATGGTTGCCCTTCCTGACGATAACCCAGACGGTCCGGGCTCACAGGTCGGCAACATCGCGCCCAATTTTACGTTGCCCGACATCAACGCAAACCTTGTTTCGCTAAGCGACTATCGCGGTAAGAGTCTGGTATTGCTCAATTTCAATCGGGGGCAATTGTGACCGGTTTGCCCAAAGCAGTTAGGTGAACTGCTAGGTGGAAATTATCAAGCTATCACAGCGCTTGGCGCGGAGGTCATCACAATTAGTCACGAGCCAGTCGCAACCAACAAACGGCTTGCTGAACAACACAAGATCAAATTCCCGTCTTTATCGGATACAGAACAAAAGATCATTCGCGCCTACGACGTTGTGGCGCCATTCGGTTTTCCAGCCATTACCTTCTTTGTAATTGACAAAGACGGCATTATTCGCTGGCGGTCGCGTGTCCATAGCAACATTAACCCAAATGACCTACCGCCGATTGATGACTTGCTTGATGAGATTAAAAAAGTCCGATAAACGAAACTATCACTATTTTCACAGAGGGATAAGGAAATAGCTTATGACTCAGAAACAGTTGGCCCGATGGATGGCTGAGAGCATTAAAGAGGTCTTTAAAACCATGGTTGGAATCCCACTCTCACTCGGGGAAATAACATCAAAATCGAGTGAAGAACTGGTGGACTGTGTGAGTGCCGTTATAGGAATGGCGGGCAGCATGTCTGTGTTGGTCGATGTGTGCTGCTCACGGAGTGCTGGGCTTCAGATTGCCAGTGCGCTATACAATGAAGAAATACGGGAAATGAATGAGGAAGTGCTCGATGCAATCGGTGAATTAGTAAATATGCTGACAGGGGTTATAAAAGGAAAAATTTCAAAACCTGAAACTCACTTAGCACTGACCGTTCCATTTATTATATCAGGAGATAGATACACAATAAAGCGACCCCTAAATGCCACGGTCGCGCAGCTTCCACTCTTATTACCTGATAAAAGCAAGTTTGAATTCACGGTCATTATCAGGTGACGCATGAAGTGACCCCATTTTATTGGACACAATTTCGCACGCCAGTTGACTAATGTATAGGAGGTAAAAAGCGATGAATAAGACGGCTGTGATTTCTGGCGTCGGTGCTGGATTGGGTGCATCGTTGGCGCGTAAATTCGCTCGTGAAGGGTATCAGGTGGCCTTGCTCGCTCGTTCTGCAGACTATTTAGAAGCACTAGCCGCTGAAATACAAACGACGGGAGCTACTGCCAAAGGGTTTCCGACAGATATTGGGGACCCGCAAAAGGTCGGCGATAGTTTCGCGCAAATCCGAGAGCAGTTCGGGAAAGTTGACATCTTAGTGAACCATGCGGGCAATGCCGCATGGGGTAATTTTTCTGAGTTAAGCCCCGTTGATTTTGAACGCTCATGGCGAATCTGTGCCTTTGGATCATTTCTTTGCTGCCAACAAGCTGTGCCGGATATGGTTTCTTCTGGCAATGGAACGATACTCTTTACGGGCGCAACGTCAGCGGTTCGAGGACGGGCTGGGGCACTTGCTTTTTCAAGTGCCAAGTTTGCGGTACGGGGTCTGGCTTGGTCCCTTGCCCGTGAAGTGGGGCCAAAGGGAATTCATGTTGCCCACATCATTATTGACGGTATACTCGATACCCCTAACCTCCGTTCCGACATGTCGCCTGATGCTGAAGAACCCCTACTGAACACTGATGCCGTTGCAGATGTTTACTGGAGCTTAGTTGAACAGCACAAGAGCACATGGACTTTTGAACTGGATTTGCGACCTCATAACGAGGATTTCTTCAGTTAAACCTTTGGTGTGAGTTATTAAAAACAGCACTCCGTCTGTTAAAAGACGCTGGGTGGGTGCAACACCCGGTGTCGTTCGGCAACTGGGGTTTGTGGGATTAATCCCCCCAGACAGACGTTGACTGGAAGCGGGAAAAGCGTCTTTATTGGAAAGATAGGGTTGTTTCGGGAATCAACCGTTTGCTGGCGAAATTCGAGGCGCAATACGAATCAACTATGACGGTATCACACGCCATTGTCGCCACTGAGTATAGTCATCAACTCCACGATCTGCACTTCCGCAGTCCCCTAGACGATGATTCACCGCAGCCGTTTGGCAGCAGCGTAGACAATCACGTTGATTAACTGTGCCGCTGCCGCAGGCGCAAGTTTGCTGTAAACACGAGATTGATTCCTCAGTTTTACCCACTGATCGATGACATGAAGCGTTTCCTCAGTATCGACAACAATGGCCAAACGGCCTTGAAGAAACACGCCTAACCAAGAGACCTCCTCTTCTTGATGAAACCCTCGCCGATAAGGATATCTCAGCGGGCCAGGCAATTGGAAAAAGCTGGTGTAGATGGAGTGGTTCGCGGGAATACGCCTCAGATTCGCCTCTGGCAAAACGGCTTTGACCAAACGCTTGGCACCGATGACGGCTCGGCTTGCGCTCCCATGCGCCAACAGATAAATCATGCCGCCGCTTTTTAGGTAATCCCGCAGGGATTGAATTTCTCCTGCCGTGTATGTGTTGTTTCCTTTCACTTCCCATTGTTCAAAAATAGTTGCTTCTAGTGGCTCGATGAACAACACAGCAGATTGGTTAAGCGCTTGTGAAACCAGAATCTCTTTCCCACCAACAAGCCCCAACCCTACGGATAGTCCGGTTTCTTTCTGCATCATCTCGACGACGTAAGGCAGACCTGCCCCGAAGTCTGTGTTTCACCAATGCAAAGGCGTCTGGACCTTGCTGATAACGACCGGCGGAGAAATCGTCCGCAGGAGAGCGTGATCTCTCGGGGGAAATTCCCACGGTGTGTTGATTTCTGCAATTCGGGAGCTACAACCGGAAAGCAGGTATAAAACACAAAGGATAACTGGGAAGCTAGCAATTTGATGTGTTCTCAAAGTTGTAGGTCGGGGCATAAAATTAACCTTTTCAGCCGTAGATAATATTATTTCGGGCGCATCTCCCCAAGCGCTGTTTGACCGGGTGAAATATACTCATCACGAGGACTCCCGATTCGCCCGTAGCCCTGCCACAATTTGAAGCCGAGCAATGCAAGCAGTTCAGGTGGTGCATCCGCTAACACTTCTCTCGCCGTACCGACTGTTAGATTCTCCTGCTGGCGGAACTGAGGCGCACAGAAATAACTCAACGCACCTAACCTTGGGCTGTCGCTAACATTCGCGCCGGTGCTGTGCCAAAGCCTCCCCTCAAAAACCATCGCTGTTCCCGCTGGCGCGATGGCGGCGACCCACTCCGCTTCCTCATCCAGTGCCGGGTCTGGCTGTCTGCCGCTCAGATGACTCTTTGGGACGATATGCGTTGCACCATTCTTTGCCGTGAAGTCAGTCAACATCCACATGACGTTGCAGGCAACTGCTGGCGGGAGCACTGTCGGTGAGCCTGCCTTATCCCTGCCGATATGGTAACCTCTGAAGTGACTGCGGGTCATCGAACCGGGGCGAATCGAAGATTGTCCTCGTTGGACAGATAGTGGCATCCACCATTGGTCTGTGTGCATCTGCATGACACCACCCGGATTGGCGATATTGGCAGTAAAGCTCGACAGAAGATACTCATCTCCTAAAACGTGGCAGACGAGTTGACGAATCGTTTTGTGCAACAACAGGTTGCGAAACGCTTGCCCCTTGTTGACCAAAAACCAGATCCGTTGATTCACGCCGCTTCCGTTGGGACCGGCATCCTCGTGCGCGAGTCCTCGCTGTTTCTCCGCAGCCGCCTGCTCTTCAAGCCTTCTTCGTACGATTGCGATCTCCTCCTGACTTAGCGCATCAGCGAGTAGGCAGTAGCCGAATTCGTCCAAATTTTCCTTGGCAATGGGCAGATTGGTAGTCGGCTGAGGTAAATTATTCAATGTTTTACATGCCATGATACGACCTCCATGTTAGCGTTTCGTGATTTTGCCATGTAATACCAATTGTAGCAAATTAGCACGACTTTGTCAGATTAGAAATTGGGATCGAAAATGGCGGGCATTACAACCTTGAGAAGGTTTGAAACCTTCTCAAGGCTACGCTGCCATCAACGGATCTTGCAGAAATGTGACAAAGTCAGAGTATTACATTATATCCGGTTCAAGTCATTCGTCAAGAGAATTGGTGAAAATTTCCGAGTGCTTTTCTGTTGACAGGTTTTATCAGATGCGTATAATTGTACTGTGCCCGACGCAACTTGCACAATTGGAATAAACATGACTGGAATTACCGAGACCAATTTTTTCAGGAGCGTACCATGCAACTCACGGAAGAACAACTGGCAACTTGGAAACGCGACGGCTGTCTGGTCGTGGCTGATGTATTTCCGCCGGAATCTGTCACATCTGCACTTGAGGCAATTGAACGCAACGCTTATGATGGACTTACCTACGCCGAATATCGGGAAAAGTGGGACAAGAATCCAGAGGAGATTCGACGAATTTGCGAGCAGTCACCTTCCATGCAATTGTTAGCAGGTCCATTCGGCAAAGCACTCCATTTTCCGACCGGGCTAGACGCAGTGGACAGGTTGCTGGAAAACGAGGACTACCTCGATGTTGCTTGCCAGTTATTATCGACGAATGAGATACGGCTTGGGTACGGCCAAATCTTCTTGCGCGAAGGCCTGACCGATACACGATACAGCGAACACCCGTGGCAAGGTTATCACATCGACAACGGTACGAATTCACAATTGCCGCCCCACCCGAACTGGGAACAGTATCATTACATTCTCTCGGGAATCATCCTGCACGATATCGAGCTTGACGGTGCGCCGATGCTGGTGTGTCCGGGTTCACATCGGCAATTGCCGTCAATATTCGGCAGCCACGGCGGGCGCGCAGGTGGATTAGGTATTGCTGACCGGCGCCAATTCAAAGAACTTGCGGAGCCAACGCCCGTCACTGCCAAGGCTGGGAGTGCTGCCTTTCGGTCAAGCTATCTGATTCATGCTGCCCAGCCTTTTGCAAATCGAAGCAAACAACGGGCATGGATGGGTTATCACTTTCACCGTGCTGATAATGCCGACTGGTGCCACACAACTCGCCCGATACCCGGCTGGGGCTCGCCAGAGTTTTTGAATTTCGTGGCGAAAACCACGCCGCGTGTGCGGCATGTGCTGGGTTGGCCGATGCCGGGTGATGCCTACTACACTTCGGAATCGCTTCAACGAATTGCCCATGCTTATCCGGGCATTGATTTGACACCGTATCAGGAAGCCTTGTGAAGTCTCTACCTAATTTAAATTATGACTACGTTGACCATCCCTAAATGCTATATGAGCTAAGGAGAGGAAAATGACCAATATTGTAAGCCGTGAAATTTGTCTCAAGAACCGTCCCGTCGGCATACCCGATGAGAGTGACTTCGATATAGTGGAAGTCACAATCCCCGAACCCAAAGACGGGGAAGTGCTCGTTCGAAATATTTATATGTCAGTAGACCCCTACATGCGCGGAGGGATGAGAAATCCTGAACTGGGTAAATCCTTGACAGGCGGCTGTGTCGGTCAGGTCGTGCAATCGCGCACTGATGGATTTCAAGCCGGGGATTATGTATTGGGTTCGCTGGGCTGGCGCGAATACTATGTCTCGTCGGCAAAGGCTGTGACCGCGATCGATCAAACCATCGCACCGATCCAATCCTTTCTCGGAGCCGTCGGTATGCCCGGACGGACGGCTTATGTGGGATTGTTAGACATCGGACAGCCCAAAGAAGGAGAAACCGTGTTTGTCTCCGCTGCCTCTGGTGCAGTGGGCGCAATTGTTTGTCAGATTGCCAAGATCAAAGGGTGCCGTGTTGTTGGAAGTGCGGGCTCAGATCAGAAAGTAAACTGGCTCGTGGAAAAGGCAGGTATAGACGCCGCCTTCAACTATAAGAAGGTTGATAACCTAGAAGAGGAACTAGAGCGGCACTGTCCAGATGGAATTGATATTTACTTTGAGAATGTCGGCGGTGCCCATCTTGAAGCGGCGATTGCGCTGATGAACATGCACGGGCGAATCCCTTTGTGTGGCATGATCTCGCACTACAACGACAGTGAGCCGCACACTGGACCTAAGAATCTCATTTCTGCCGTCGGCAAACGCCTGAAATTACAAGGCTTCATTGTCTCTGACCATACGGACCGGGTGGCTGATTTTTACGCCGATATGCGTCAGTGGATAAACGAAGGTAAAATTAAGTGGGAAGAAACTATCATAGAAGGCTTGGAGAACGCACCAAAGGCATTCGCCGGCCTTTTCAGGGGTGAGAATATGGGCAAGATGATCGTCAAGATTGCGCCAGAAGAAGCCGGATGATAGGGAGGAATATCCCTATTTCTATTCGATAGTGATATCCAGCTCTTGGCATAAACTTGCCAGATATGCCTTTGACAATTGGTTTTCACGATCAAATTCCGCTGTGGCGGTCCGATCAGCGCGGGATACGCCCGGCACGTCTTCCAATTCAATGGAAATGACGCCGTCAAAACCGACTTCCTTCAGGCCTTGCAGAACTCCTTTCCAGTCGATCTTGCCTTTGCCGGGTCGCCAGTGAACGTTGCTTGTACCATCGTTATCAGAAAAGTGACAGTGGAAGACGCGGTCACCAACTTCGTAGACCACCATTTGTGGTATCTCACCCATCGGGAAAAGGTGGCTGGGATCGAAGTTCATGCCGAGGGCAGGCGAACCGACGTGGTCCAGTAGGCGACGCATTGATGCGGCATTCCGCACCCAACGGTACGGGTGGGGTTCAACGGCGTAGCGGATGTCCGCATCTTCGCAGATGTCACAAAATTGGCGAATTACGTCTACGTAATCACGCCAGTTTTGCTCCCAGTCGCGGGCTAATCCAAAGTCTAGCGTCCACTCCTGCGCCAGGTGCTTAGTTGTGATGTTGGGAAAACGTAGCTCAAAGGGCGTGGGGGACACAGTGTTAACAATTGAGGCCCCCAACTCGACAGCGACTTCCACTAGACGCTTGAAATGGTCCACGGCCTGAGCTCGTTTTGCAGGCTCATCGCTGGACATGCCGCGGGGTGTGGATACAAACTCGGAGAGTTCCAACCCCCGATCGCCCAGGAGACTACGGTAGTCTCGGATACGTTGGGGCGTGTAGTGAGTGTTTAGAACTTCGCGATTCCACGCAATAAGTTCGGTTGCTTGAAAGCCGAGGTTGGCAATTCGCTGAATTGCGTCGTCGTAGGGTGGCTGCC
>JADFGN010000242.1 GCA_022567695.1 Candidatus Poribacteria bacterium
TCTTAACCACCTTTAATGACTTCGGGAAGGGTGGGAATAGTGGTCCCGCATTTGTGCCTAAAGACAGCGGAAAAAGCCTCATTGTCCAGCGCGTCGATGGCGGCGGGATGCCCCTGGGTAGGGCCCCCTTAAAGAAAGCGGAGATTCAACTCATCAAAGATTGGATCGACGAAGGTGCAGAGAATAATTAACGGAGATGGTGTTGTCACTCAAGGCCGGGATAATTTCCCGGCTTTTTTTGTTTATAATCGTAATAGATTTTTCACGATAAGTCAATAACTAATTCACTATCGTTAAATTGTAATGCTTGCCATACTCCCCAACATAGAACTGTACGAAAGTTCCAAAAAATCCATCGTATTATATCTCTTCCGTCTGACACTCCGAACAATATCCCAAAATTTCGTTTCTGTATTTCACAGGCTTAAATTGATGTGCTTTGCAAACCTTCTTTTGAAGTGCGTCAATCTCTGTATTTTTGAACTCGATAATCTTGCTACATCGGAGACAGATGAGATGGGCATGTTGTTGAAGGGCGTGGATGTGTTCGTAACGCGAATTTTTCTGTGCATCAATAACTTCTGTCAGGAGGCCACTTTTGACGAGAAGGGGCAACGTTCGATAAATCGTTGCTCTCGAACCCGGATACCCATTTTGACGCATGCTAACCAATAGGTCTTCCGCCTGAAAGTGACCATCGTAAGCAAAGACCTGCTCAAGAATGCTACGTCGTGATTTTGTCATCTTTAATCCTTTGCGTTTCAGGTATTCCTCAAACTGTCCGACAAATTTGGGCTGTACCGATGATTTTGCTCTATTTTGCATGATCAAGACCTCCTTTAATTCTGCGGACAAAGTATACTTTACACTGAACCGCTCTGCTACTCGTCTATATTATTTTAATCGGAATCCGGCAATGTGTCGATCTTTAAATCGAAAATTCAATTGACGAGGCAGTTCCGTAATGATATAATGGCGCTTTCAAGAAATTCAAGGCTGAAAATGCCTCACTGCTAGAAAGGAAACAGCGTATTATGGAGCGGCGAGTTCATAGATTAATAAAGAAGCGTGGGCGTATTACGAACTATGCATTCGGTTTGACGATTTGCACCCTGTTATCTCTTTTTATACCGATGGGTTGGGTTCAAGCTCAAGCTGTTCCGGAGTTGACTTCAATTTCCCCACGCGGTGCTCAGCGCGGAACAACTATCGAAATCGCCTTGCAGGGAAAGAGCATCAGAAAGGCAACGGCACTATTATTTAGTGGCGACGGGATTTCGGGAGAAATAAACGAGATAAAACGTCAAGCCACTGCGGTTTTTAATGGCAGTGGTGTATCGGGCAACATCCCCAATGATAACCGTTTAGTTGCTCAAGTGACAATCGCCTTGGATGCACCTTTAGGGGGACAGGATTTGCGACTTGTAACACCTAAAGGCATTTCTAACGCACAACGTTTTATCGTTGAGGATACCCAGCAAATGGCTGAAGAAGAGCCGAATTCGACACTTGACACGGCGAACATGATTCACCTTCCGATTACCATTAGCGGAAAGATCGAGTCGGTTGATGATACAGATTTCTTCCGTTTTGTTGCGAAGAAAAGACAACGGTTGATATGCGATGTCAACGCCTCTCGCATGGGTTCGTCGCTCGATTCCTTCTTGACCCTTTTTGGGCCTGACGGCGAGAAAGTGGCAAGCAACGACATTGCCAACGGTCTTGATTCGTTAATTGACTACACTATCCCCGAAGATGCAGAGGGCGAATATACCCTCCAGATTCGAGATCTGAGGTACAAAGGTGGTGAGCAATTTGTATATCGGTTGCGGATTGGAGAGTTGCCTTATCTTGATTCAATCTTCCCGCTTGGAGGAAGACGGGGAATGGAAAGTGCTATCTCTGTTGAAGGACGGAATCTTGCGGAGGTAAAATCGATGCAGGTGTCTATTGCGCCGGATGCTCCATTGGGCGTTCAGAAGGTTCGGGTAACGACACCTTCTGGATTATCCACCAATCCCCACCCCTTTGTCGTTGGCGATCTCCCTGAAACGACGGAGACAGAACCAAACAACATGCGTGACAAAGCAAACGCTGTGGTGCCGCCCCTAACAATTAACGGCAAGATTGATTTGGAGGGCGATGTGGATTACTTTACCTTCAACGCCCAAAAAGAACAACGACTTATCTTTGAAGTCAATTCTCGCCGTCTTGGGTCAATGTTAGACTCATTCTTAACCCTCTTCGATGCAAAAGGGGAAGAGTTGATGGTCAACGATGACACAACGGATTTAGAGGCCCAAATCGATTTTACTTTTCAAGACGATGGTGACTATTCAATTGCGATTCGGGACTTGAACAATGAAGGCGGATCGGATTTCGCCTACCGTCTGAGTATCAGACCGCTTCAACCGGACTTTCGTATCGCGGTCACCCCTGATAATCCAAGGGTGGGGCGTGGCGGGAATACGGTTCTCACAGTCACGGTTAGTCGCATCGATGGATTTAATGGACCTCTCCGGTTCTCCTTTCCCAACTTACCCAAAGATTTTTCTGTGAGTCCGGCGATTCTTGCACCGAATCAAACGCAAGATCTGATTACTTTGACAGCTCCGGCGAATGCACCTCTCGGCTATCTTCCGATTACTGTGACGGGAATTGGCGCAATTCAGGGCAAGCGCGTTGAACGAACGGCGCAACCCAATCCAATTTACCTCACCGTGATGAAAACACCTAAATTCCTTTTGGAAATTATCCAGGTCAATGGCACTGTAATTCAGTCAAAATCGATGGATCTGAATATCAAAGCCATCCGCAACGACGGAATCATCGCGCCGATTGCACTTTCAGTTATCGGCTTACCGCCCCGCGTCACAGCCTCCAAATCCACGATTCCTGAAAATCAGTCCGAGGCGACAATCACAATCAACGCCGGGAGTTTCGTCGGGCGCGAACTTATCCCGGTGTTATCGCCGGTGTTGACTCAAGATATCGTGGTGAATGGCACCGCAACAATTAACAACGAATCGATCACGCAATCGACGGCTGCTTTTTCGCTGACCATTACCGAAACTCCCTTCGTGATAGCAGTTGAACCGGTTCGACTGAGTCTCGTCCTACCAACATCGTCCGGTGAAAAAAGCGAAACTCTTGCTGCGAACGGAGGGACGAATGAAAATAACGAGGAACCGGCAGAAACTGAAAGTGTCTCAAAAAAAAAGACGACAGAAGCAATTCTCACGATTAAGGCGACCCGTCAAGGTGGGTTCACAGATAAAATTGACATTATCTTGACAGGACTGCCCGAAAAAGGATTGCGCATTTCTGAAGAGAACGTTAGCATCCCCGACCATGAGACTGAAGCAAAGGTTACACTTACAGCGGATGCCAATCTCAAACCGGATACCTACAAATTCAAATTCATCGGAGTTGCGACGATTAACGATCGGAAATTCGACGTGGAGAGCCCGACGGTCACTGTTAAAATAATTGGTAGCGCGCCGGTTGCCTCTTCTCAGTAAAGTAGGTTTCATAAACGACAAATCACTGGTGTAGGAGCGGAATCCTTTCTGCGAATCTCGTCCCTTCGCTTCGCTCAAGGGCAGGCTACAGGATTCGACTCCCACATTGCCCATCGAAAAGATTCATGCGCCTTGAAAAATTTCTCGCCGAATCTGGTGTCGCATCACGGCGAACTGCGAAAAAATACATCCAAGCGGGACGGGTAAAGGTCAACGGTGAGTGCGTGCGGATTCCGGGCACCCATATTCAGCCCAACAAATCGCTCATCGAATTTGATGAAAAACGCATCCGAGGAAAGCCAAGGAAGATCTACCTGATGTTGCACAAACCGCCGGGCCACCTCACAACGGGGCACGATGATCGAGGGCGTCCAACGGTCATGGATCTGGTGCAGGACATCCCGGAACGCATATATCCTGTGGGGCGGCTGGATTTGGACACGGAGGGGCTTTTGCTTATGACCAACGATGGAGCGTTTGCACACAAAATTACCCACCCAAGCTATGAAATTCAGAAAATTTACGTTGCGTGGGTGGAAGGGCATCCAGACCGCGAAGCGATTAACCGGCTTCGCGATGGAATTAAAATTGAAAGTGGCCAAACCGCTCCTGCTGAAATCGTCCAGCTCCGGCGGGAAAAAGAACGAACAGAATTCAGGGTTGTTATTCACGAAGGTAAAAAGAGGCAGATTCGCCGGATGTTTGGAGCTGTCGGACACAAAGTCGTGTATCTTAGACGAATACAAATTGGATTGCTTTCGCTAGGCAATCTTCAGATTGGGAAGTATCGGTTACTCTCCCCCGCTGAAATTGATAGTCTCACAAAATAAAAAACGCCCGTAGTTAATGACATACGGGCGTTTTTTGAGGCGTTGCAAAAATCTGAACTTTCTAGTTTGCATTATGCGCTATCGCTTTGATACGCTCTAGCATTTCTGCTGCATTTGCTTTCGTATCAGGGTCTTTCGCATCCGTCAACTTTTCGAGCGTTGCAATTGATAACTCGTACTTTTCTTGGATAGCGTAAGTCACTCCAAGATAGTAATGAGCTGGCTCATAGGATTCGCTCTGGGAATATTTCTCAATGACCGTATTGAAATATGTTTCTGCCTTTTGGAAATAATCCTCGGCGTTTTCCCCGGCTGTATTCTGACCGTAATAGAGTCCGAGATTAACATACAACTCTGGTAACAGTCCAGTTTTATTTTCCGGGTCGAGTTTAATCGCTTTATCGGCTAGGGGTTGTCCTGTTTCGATGTTTCCCCGCTTGGCGTAAATAATCGCCAGTTCGACATTCGTTTTCGCGTCATTGGGAGTCTTCTTAAGTTCAGCTCTCAACTGGTGAAATTTTTTCTCTTCTTCAAGGGTCTCTCCCATCAGTGTGGCAAATTGCTTTGCATCAAATAACACTGGGGCACCCGCTTGGGGACGGTTGATAATACCGCCTTCGGAGCTAACGAATGCGATTGCCGGGATACTTCCTGTCCCGTCACCGTATTCTTGATACAACGCTCTCTGCTCAGGGCCTGCTTCAAGATTGACCTTCAAGGTAATGAATTCCTTTGACAAGTCAACCACTTTCTCATCGGCAAAAGTAGTGGCATCCAGCCGCTTACAGACCCCTCACCAGTCTGTGTAGAAGTCCATGAAGATGGGCTTACCTGTTTTCTTAGCCTCCGCCATTCCCTTCTCGATTGACTTCTCCCACTTGATTCCTTTGGTCGCGAGTACCATCGGACTTGCAAGAACAGCCAGCAACACAACAACGATCAAAACTTGAGACCTTTGTTTCCAAACTCTGTTGAACATGAATTTTCTCCTTCTCAAAATGAATTCACCACAAATTCATTCGTAAGGTTGATTTTACCCTTTACATCGGTGACGCATTTGAAACCTTTAGCAACGAATCAATATCTGGTACTGAAACATGATTATTTGGTGTATGAAGACGGGTGATCTCCTTAATCTATCCTAGATAGATTCTACCCCGTTCTATTCTGAAAAAGTGTAAGCGCAATTGCAAAACCTTGAATGTGGTAGTCTGGGTATATCGCCTAATACTTGACCCACTACTGATCTGCTGGTTTCTTCTCATCTTCCACATCCGTGGTAGCTACCTCGGCTTGCATCTCTTCGACTACTGCCGCACTGGTTGTTTTACTGCTCAACGTTATCTGGCATTTCCGACAAGTGATAATAATTTTCACCAACTTGCCACGCCTTCCAACTTTAGTGTGCTTCTGTTCTGTTTCTACATACCGGTCGCAGCGCGGACACCATTGGTGTTGTGGGGCTAACATTTCATATCCCTCCTTCCTATTATTTGTCGGTGCGATTGGTAAGTTCCCGGACATAAGTTTTGGTGCCCGTAGACCTGACAGGTTTGGCAAACCTGTCAGGTCTAACTGCATTGCGGTGTAAATCCTTACCCGGAAGGCCCATAACTTCTGCCGCGGAGCACTACTTACCGATACAGAATTGCGAAAAAATTCGATCGAGAATGTCCTCGGTAGTTGTTTTGCCCACGATTTCCCCCACGCAATCCAAGCCACTTCGTAAATCAACCGCAACCAGGTCTGGAGGCATGTTCTGTTTGAAGCTCTCTATCGCGTATTCGAGAGCAATTCGTGATCGGCGTAGGGCATCGTGGTGACGGACGTTGGTGACAATTGGGGATTCGCCCATGATAAACTCACTACCCAGGACTTCCTGTATAATGACTGACTTCAGCACTTCAATCCCTTTTCCGTGCAACATAGAAGTTTCAACAATTGGTTTCTGAAACACATGAGGCTGCAAGTCTTCGCGACTTGTAACGACGGGCAAATCGATTTTGTTTAGGACGAGAATCGCTTTACGCGCAACCACATCATTCAATAACCCGAAGTCGTCTGCCGTCAAAGCTTGCGAGGCATCAAACATCATGAGAACGAGATCGGCTGAATCCAGATAAGTTTTGCTCCGCTCAACGCCTCGTTGTTCAATGATATCCTTTGTCTGGTGTATTCCTGCGGTATCGACGAGTTTAATCGGGATTCCCTCAAGGTTTAATGATTCTTCGATAGTATCCCGTGTTGTACCGGGGATGTCTGTGACAATCGCCCGATCCACTTGCAATAGCGCGTTCAACAAGCTCGATTTTCCTACGTTTGGCCTGCCTACAATCGCGATGCTAATCCCTTCGCGCAAAATCCTGCCTTCCGAGGCAGTGTCAATCAACCGATCTAAATCGCTTTGAATCGACAGAGCAGTTTGACACATTGCGTCAGTCGGCATAAAGTCAAGGTCTTCATCAGGGAAATCGACTGAGGCCTCCACCTCTGCGAGAAGGTCTGCGAGTCGATCACTGAGTGCGTTGATTTCACTGGAAAACTTGCCAGTCAGACCATCGATTGCAACTTTACGGGTGAGATCAGTCTTCGATTTGATCAGATCAACAACTGCCTCCGCTTGCGCGAGGTCGATTCTTCCGTTGAGGAATGCGCGCTTCGTAAACTCCCCCGGTTCTGCAAGACGGGCTCCTGCTTTCAATGTCAGTTCGAGCACACGCCTTAGCGGCACTATTCCACCGTGACAGTTAAATTCAACGACATCCTCTGCGGTGTAGGATTTAGGTGCCCGCATGACCCCCAACATGACTTCATCGATGACATCGCCTAAAACCGGATCAATGATGTGTCCGTAATTGAGCGTATGCGTAGAAAATTCGCTTGGCGAGATGTCTCGCGGAGATTTGAAAATCTCGCAGGCAATCGGAATGGCAAGATGTCCGCTGACCCGGACGATACCGATACCGCCTTCCCCACGTGGCGTTGCAATCGCAGCGATGGTATCACCCAGAAGCATACTCTTTCCTACCTGCCTCGTATTGGTCTTTAGGTGTAACGGCAACACGCTTCATAACGCCGCCGCCCCGGCTATAAGTACGAACGTGTTCATCAGAGTGTAGTGCCGTATGGATAATCCGGCGATCCTGTGGCGGCATTGGATCTAACACAATTTCTTGGTTTGTCTGTCTGACCTTTGTTGCAACACGGTAAGCCAAATCCATGAGCATTTGTTCACGGCGCTCACGGTATCCTTCGGCATCAACAAAAACCTTTTTCTTAACAAGTGAGGACTTATTCAAAATACAGTTGAGTATATGTTCAAGGGCGTTGAGCGTCTGTCCATGTCTACCGATAAGCAATCCGGGGGTATCAGCATTGATGATTAGGTGAGTGCTACCATCAATAATCTGGGATTTTATTTTTGCGTTGACCCCCATGCGTGCCAAAATTTCAGTCATTATGGCTTCCGGTGTGGATGAAACGCCTTGTTTTAAAGTGAGTCGGACTTTAGCTTCCTTTGCGCCTAACCCAAAAATACCCTTTGTGGGTTCACGAATAACTTTGACATTAACCTGGTCTCGACTTACACCAAGTTCCTCAAGACCATGCTCTAAGGCTTCACCTGTCGTTTGGCCTTCGATTTCAACATATTGTTGCACGATTGATTGTCCTCCCATCCCTACAATATCTCCAGTCGTGTTGCGGCAAAATCAGCAGTAGATGAATGGCGTTTAATATGATGGTTTGTTAGCGGTTAATTGAGGCTTGTCATAACTATTCAGCAGTAGGCACTACTCTACCGTAGATACAATCTAAACTTGGTATGATTCAAATTATGATCTCCCTTCACCTAATTGAGCGATAACTTTTTGGAGTTGGCCGACGCGTCAGGTGAGTGTTCGTAATCCCCAATAAATTGGGCAACTACAAGTCATCATTTACGCTTGACATTTGAGGGGATACGTTTTTTCGGTTGAGATCTCTTTGTTTTTGCTGATGAAGTTTCAATAATTTCAGTTTCGTCTGAGTCTTTCAATTTAAGTAAGTATTGTTGTCCGATGGTAAAAATATTACCACATGTCCAATATAGGATTAATCCCGATGCCCAGTTATAAAGAACAAAGACAAATATGAGTGGCAAAAATTGCATCATCTTTGCCTGCATATTATCAGCGGCGGGGGTCATTCCACCCATCATTTTCTGTTGTAGGAAAGTTGTCAAGCCGTTGATGAAGGGTAGAATTCGAATCGCATCAATCTGAGTAATAATGAGCGGGATTGTAAAAGGGAGGTGGAAAAGTTCATCAGGTGCAGATAGATCATCTATCCATAAAAAGAAAGGAGCATCGCGTAACTCGACAGCAGTACCTAGAAGCGTAAATAAGGCAAAAAGGATCGGGATTTGCGGTATCCATGGAATACACCCGCCCAATGGATTCACACCGTGTTCTTTGTATAACCGCATCGTCGCACGATTGAGCTTCTGCGGATCGTCTCTATACTTTTCCTTCAATTCCGTGAGTAAGGGCTGCAACTTCTTCATCCTGTTCATTGACTTGTAACTCTTACGCATCAAGGGATACGAGACTAACTTGACTAACACTGTAAGCAAAATAATCGCAATACCGTAATTTCTAAAGATACTGTAAAACGCATTAAGGATCCATTTCATCGGTCGAACGATCACGCTGAAAAAGCCGAAATCAATAATTTTCTCAAGTCCAATCGACTCTTCAGGTGCATTAGGCGCATTGGGTGTATTGAGCTGAATATCTTTCAATATGGAAGCATCTTTTGGGCCAACATAGACGCTAAAGTAATCTGTTCGACTTTGGTTAGCCGCGAGCGACAAGTTCGGAATAACAAGGTTCGCCGCAACCTTCGGGACGGCGATATACGAAAGGGGTTCTTTTCCATTGTCCTGTAGATTTTCATCAAGGAGGTACTCAGCCTCTAGTGCAGGATCGGGAATCATCAACGCGGCGAAATATTTACTATTTAGCCCCGCCCACTTAACTGTCTTCCTAGCTTCTGTCTCTCCAAATTTTGTTGTGGGTTTGCCAATTCCCGTATAGGCTTTAGCTCCCTCGCCCCCTGTTCGCCCACGTCCTTTGCCGCTTCGTTCGTGCGGTAGCAGGTCCGCATTTATTCCTGGCCCCCAGCGCAGCTTATACCCACTCTGGCTATTCTCATCCATCTCCAACGGTCCATCCGATAAATTCTGGAAAGTCAATTCAAGGTCTACAAAATACTTATTTGGATAAAAAATCAACTTCTTGTAGATTTTCAGGTTTTCTCCGACCTGCGTGCTAAAGGTGATGGAGTCCGCCTCTTTAGAATTTCCACCCCTAAGATCTACTTTATCTTTATCCACTTGCCAAACGACACGTCCATTATCGAGTTCATCTTGCAACTGGCGTTGGAAGAACTGGAGAGACAGACAGTTTTGAGCGGTTGCTGGAATCAAGTTCATTAAGTCCTCTTCTCCAAAAAGTTTTTCATAATCCTCTTCTCCACCGGATCGATTTGGATACTTTGAGAGTATCCACCGTTGAGCAGTTGCGGACTCAGTTGAAAAGGTAATGTCGTAATAATCCGTCTGAACGTGTACTGTCGTCCCGGGTTTTGTACGGTATGGATGGGTGCGTTCAGTTCCCTCATTCTGACTGCTGGTATCTATTACTCCCCTATTTGTTGTGGGTGATGTTGCAAATGGATTTCGCTCGGCAACACGTTCCTGTTTTTCCTGCTTCTCAATCCGTTGCTTAGACAGTTTGTTGCCAAATAACAAACTCCAAGCAAACATCACAACAACCATGAGTACCAATGCTAAGATGTAACGTTGTCCCATTAAATTTAGAATCTCCTTGTACAAAAATACTGCGCAGTTCGAGGTAGCTTAATTTGCTTTTAGTTTTATCATCGCGGAACAATTTACTCAAGCGGATCGCAACCACCGGGGTGGTAGGGATGACACTTCGATAAACGTTTAATTGTCAGCCATCCCCCTTTGAGAGTGCCATACATTTTTATG
>JADFGN010000243.1 GCA_022567695.1 Candidatus Poribacteria bacterium
GTTTGTTTTGCTTCCATTTTTCATCTGTTCTCCGCGGTTACCTCGCAAAAGGACTGGAATTATGAGTTTAGAAATTGCCCAATCGACTATTTGGCTTACCTGACAACAATGTTGTGCAGTGTCTTGAACACAGGATATTGCTCCATGAAATCTACTCAACCGGATGTTCTGCAATGATTTTTGCTTCTTCTAATCTGAATTTCTCCAGATACCTTCCAGAACCGTGATATGCCTCAACATCCTCTGATTTTGGAGGAATTGGCACCCGTCTTTTTAATATCCCCTGACTAAATTCCTCCACGTCAAATGGTTCACCCTGAGATTTACAGTGTGCATAAGCCCCCGCAACCGCGGCACCTAAAGCGGGACCGCCTTTTTCCATCGGTACGATTTCTCGATTCCAGATGCCGGCAACTCGCTTCATTATTTCCGCGCTATCGGTCACACCACCTGTAATATACAACGGTTCTTCGCTTTTTTTCGTAAAGTTTTCCGAATGGAGATACACCGCAGCCAAGCTGGTTTCGATAATACCCGCATAATCCGACGCTAATGTGGGCTTTGTATGATGCGTGATTCTGGTCAAATCGAAACTCCCTGAAGGCGGAAAGGATTCGTTTTTGGGCTGCCAGAACACCATAGCGGATGCGGGTATAACTTGCCCCAATGCTTCTTCTGCCGGAGCATAGTCCTCCTTGACTAAGCCATAAAGTGCCCTCACCGCATCCCATACCATTGCCCCATTGGTTCTGCAACCAAACATAAATGGTCTTCCGACTCCGTCATACATCCCATTTGCAAGCCCTTCCATATCGAGTGTTTCGCCGTCAGTGGAGACCATGTTGACAAAGCTGGTGCCCAAGCTTAGTAAATCACCCTCAACCAATACTTTCGCCTGCGGATTATCTCCAGAACCTACAGTAATTTTGCATTCAAGATTAAAACCGTATTTCTCTACGAAATATCTGCCAATATTTCCAACGATTGTGTCGGGAGGAGTCAGATTCGGTAATTTCTTTTTGAGGGCCCTTAAACCACCGGACAATCCTTTGGAAGTGCTCTCAAGCAACTCTGAAGACCAATTTTTGGTTTGATAGTTCATCAGCGACATTCCACAGGCATTCCCATAATCAATAGGCACTTTTGAATTTCCTGTGAGAACCGCAGGAATCAAACTGCTAATCAATTGGATATTTTCCGTCTCCTGATATGCTTCAGGGAACTGTTCCGCCACTCGTCTCATGATTGTGCCGGTAAATCTCAATGGCGCGTCTGAACCCGACAAGCGAATCATCTTATCCTTTCCGCCGACCTCTCTCCGTACAAATTCGGTTTGCCTCACTGTATTGGAAGTCATCCAAATAGGGGCTGAAAGGTAGGCCAAACTCCCATCCAGAAGATTGAGGAGATTTTTTTCTCCGCTGTCTTTCCGTTTCAATTGAGCAAAGATACTTTCCGCATGTCTGTTTAGATAGACGTGCCCATGTTGCTGGCCAGAATCATTGATGACGACAATCTCATCCAACGGAACTCCAGCAGCTTTCATATCATAAAACAACGCATCCAAAGAAGCCCAAAACATCTCAGGAGGCTGATCGGCTTCACCTTCTACTCTCGGCGGTATAATATAGTCTGGCCCGAGCGCAAAATCGTCGAATCTCGAGTCTTTTCTATAATCGAGGGAATGCTCGAAAGATTTGTCTCCGGTATCAATATTTACGACAACGGCTGATAAGCTCTGTGTGCTTGAATCCAGTCCCAAGGCAAGTCTTGCCATTTTCCAGTCCTCCACCGTTTCATAACCCTTTCAAATTGTTTCGACTTCACCAGAAGTCTTGATGATTTGGTCTTTCGTTAGCATATGTGCTGAATATAAGCGAGCTGTTGCCACAATAATACGGTCGTGAATCTCCTGGATTTCACTGATAGCAAGGGTTTCTTCAAAAATCTCCTGAGAATATCCGATAACGACAAAGGCAGATTCCATTTGGATAAGTCTGTACATTGTAGTGAAATCAAATTCCACTCGGCGTTTTTCCGCAATGTCGAGGCTTTCTGACAATACAATCGTTGGAATGAGCAGAAAACCTTCGCCTGCCAAGCAATCATCGACAATCTGTTTCGCCCTATTGGGAAGCCGCTTGCTTCCAATAAAATACCAAATTAAAATATGCGTATCTAACACGTATAGTTCATTCATATAGGTCTTCAAAGATCTTTTAGATTCCGAAACAAGGATTTTTGGGCACCGTCAATCATCTCTTCAGTAATATCGCCTCCCTGCACACTCCCGTAAAGCGAGGGACAAGGCTCAATTATATGGTTTTTGTCACTTAGAAGCAACTCTCGTTTGAGTTGCTCAATCTCATGATTGAGGGTATTCAGCTTTTGTAGAAACATTCGATTATTCATTGTAGTTACCTCCAGGAGTTACGCATTTCAAATTGAAAGGTCTTAGATCGATGAGATTGCCCCGTAAGTATTATCTCTAAAAGACAAACATGAGTCATCCCAGATTTTCGTATCAAAATTCGGAATGACTCGTGTAAAAATAGAGGGATTGAATCAATGACATTTACCCATTTACTCACTGACCTATTGTCCCGGATATGCCCGATTTTCCAGTTCAGCGATAAATTTATCCGCCGAGATTGCAGCGGCGGCACCGGCACCACCCGCAGTAATCGCCTGACGGAAGACGTGATCGTGTACATCACCTGCGGCGAAGACGCCTTCAATATTTGTGCTTTGCAAATTGTCCACGACGATATAATCTTGCTCGTCCATTTCAATAACACCTTCAAATAGCTCGGTGTTGGGGATATGTCCAACGAAGATAAACACGCCATCTATTGGGAACACCTGCGTTTCGTCCGTCTCTACATTTTTGAGCAACGCACCGGTAACCTTTTCGCCATCTCCCTGAATCTCTTCAACAATGGAACTCCAAATAAACTTAATTTTGTCGTTCTTGAAGGCACGTTCCTGTAGGATTTGGCTGGCGCGAAGCTGATCGCGACGGTGTACAATATACACTTCTGAGGCGTACCTTGTAAGAAATATTGCCTCTTCCATCGCCGCATCCCCACCACCGACAACGATAAGACGTTGCTCCTGAAAGAAAAATCCGTCGCAAGTTGCACAATAGGAAACCCCGCGTCCACCGTATTTTTCTTCGCCGGGAATATTGAGGGTGCGCGGTGAGGCGCCGGTGCAGATAATAACAGCTTTGGCTAAATACGCTTGATCGTAAGTTTTCACATAGAACGGATGACGATTGAAATCTACCTCCGTGACCCGATCAAACCGAACTTCTGTCCCAAAACGCTCAGCCTGTTCCTGCATGCCTTGAATGAATTTTGCGGCTTCAGTGCCAAAGAATCCGGGATAGTTCTCAAGATCAAGCGTGAGCGAAAGCTGTCCACCGAGCGCATCTCCTGTAATAAGCAACGGTTCAAGCATTGCCCGTGAAGTGTAAATGCCTGCGGCAAAACCGGCTGTTCCACCGCCGATAATAATGACGTTACGTTCTTCTAAACCATTTCCATCGCTGTTTTTTTTTATTTCTTCCATTTGTGTACCTTCTCCTTCTCTGTTGAACATTTCATCCAGCTTACCAGAAAAAGCGAGTTCCGCTAAATCGTCGTCATCACCGATATGTGCTTGATCAATAAAAATCTGTGGCACATCGCGGCGACCTGTTAGCTCTTCAATCTCATCTCGCATTTCTGCAGAGCCGTGAATATTAATCTCCTCAAATTCAAGGTTTTTGCTTTCAAGAATACGTTTTGCCCGATTACAGTAGGAGCAAAAATCGGTTGTGTACATTTTAATTCGTGGCATATTTTGCCCTTTCAACATCTTATTTTTGCAAAAAATGCCCGACCCTAGTTGGGCAGGCATCTTGGGGATCAATTACCAGACCTGACAGGTTTTAGAAACCTGTCAGGTCTAAAACCACTGGATTATTCTCTTACTCTATCATTCGCTCTGTACCGATTCCTTTGAATCCGGAGGAATCAAGCGGGGAATGTTGCGAACAATTGGATAATCGACCTCGCACCGCTCACAACAAATGCCATCTGTTTTCCATTTGACCTCCCCTTTACAAACAGGACATACAATGATCTCTCGCAGTGATTTTTTGACTCGCTGACGTTGCTTAGCCAAAAAAGATTTCGCCATGGAAACAAGGCGTCTTGGTACGGCATTCTTCATAATTGGAACCCACTTATTCCACGATGAGATATTGGCGACTTGGCTCAACAGCACCTCTATTGTCTCTGCGGATTCCAAATTCAATAGTGATGTGTCTGGTGGAAGAATCCGATAATCAATTTTACCATCCCACTCGTACTGAATAAGGAACAGGCTATGATGGGTAAGGTGGAATCGGGTGAAATTCTTATCGTGAGCGGCTAGGGCGTGAAAAAGTTGCCCAAATTGACTTTCGCTTACCTTTTTCTGAAGAATTAACTGATTATCAATCAGGTTGATAATCCAGTTATGATAGGGCCATCCATAGAGGCGTTCAGCAATCTCGGAAGGGGTTTCAATATAACCACGCGAAGCGACGCGCATCAGTTCTGAGATTAGCTTTGCCGGATCTTCAACATGCTCCAGAACATGGGAGCAGATGACATAATCAAACGATGCATCTGCGAATGGTAGATACTGCCCATCGGCTTCGATGATCGGGCGATCTGTGGTAATGTCCCCACCCCGCTGTGTGCTGTCGTCAATGAATTTATCGCACAAAATGTCAGACTGGATTTTCGGATTGTGTCCACTGCCGATTTCGAGTATGAAATCATTGGGTTGGATATTCATTTTTGGACTACCATGCTAATGTAAAGGCTGAGATGTGGAAAGCAGGTTGACATAATCCTGCCTTTCAGCCCAAAACCAACGCAGCGTTTTACTATCTGCAAACCGCGAAGACGGAAGAACTTCTCAAGATCGATCGGATGAGCGCAATACGCGCTATCAGCATCTCCACCGATTGCACAATCGTTGAGGTCAGGTTCTCGATAAAGAAATTGCGGTTCGCGCGAAAAGCGTTTTTGGAAATAGAGCGTAGCGTTTTTAAGGGTATTTAGAAGAGCTTGCCTTTTGGTCTCTGCCCAAATAAGTCTTCCCGGTTTCCCCAAAATCATTCGTATCAAATCAAGGAATGGCATCAAAGGGGAACAAAGATTTGGCCCCGAAATGATAATTCTGCCGCCCCTCCGAGCCATCCGGATCATCTCTGATAGTGCCATTTCAACGTCAGGGAGATGTTCGATGAGTTCGCTGGAACTAACGACATCAAAGCTTTCTTTGTCAAACGGAAGTTCAAGGACATCACAGATACGATATTTCAATCGCTCATTTTCCCACTTTTGTGCCTCCTTCAGAAATAGAGGCGATATGTCCGTTCCAACAACGTCGTGCCCTAACCGATTAAGCAACATCGCTGAAATTCCGTTGCCGCAACCGACGTCCAAAATTCTTGAGCCCGGGAGTGCGTAACGATTCACCAACTCCACATAAGTCTGTTGGTAGGTTTCATCGTGATGAGCGAGCAGCCCCTTGTACGTTTCAGAGGTTTCGTAGAATCGCTTCATGCGCTGGCGGAGAGATTCACGCCAATGTGGATTGACAGAATGAAGAGTTTCCATAATTGACGACATTATACTATTCTGCAGTTTAATTGGTCAAGGGCAAAGCAGGTTTTGCATCCAGTGCATATACGCATTTACCGGGATAGCCGCTGGCGATTGACTTCATAGAGGACAATGGACGTGGCGATTGCGGTATTCAAGGAATCGGCTGAACCGGACATTGGGATGGTGACCAACGCATCACATATCCTCTCAAAATCGTTACTCATTCCAGATTGCTCTTTCCCGACGACGAGAATTGTTGGGCGTGTGAAATCGTGTCTATCTATTGGAGTCGTTGCACGAGGGCTTGTTCCAACGAGCTGTAAATTTGGAAGCTTTATGCGAACCTTCTCTAGCCAGTCCGCCAAGAGCTGATGCGTTTTGATGCGCACCACAGACTGGGCAAAGAGAGAACCCATCGTTGCGCGAACCGTCTTTGGATCGTAGAGATCTACCGCCGGTTCCATAATCACCATACCGTGAGCGCCCAGCGCGTTTCCGGATCGGATAATTGTCCCTAAATTTCCCGCATTCTGTGACCGGTCTAACAATAAAAGAACGGCATTTTCATGGATGGCAATTCGGTCAAGGTTATCCTCTTTCTGTGCAACAATTGCCAGCAATTCTGGATAACCTCTATCGCTGAGTTTGTACATCAAATCTTTCGTCACTTGCAGATGGGTTAATGGGTTTGACTCAGCCAATGTTTTTTTCCCCCAATCCGACCGTACCATAGTTGGGCAATAGATTAGTTTCTTCACATGCCAACCATGTTGATAAGCTTCGGAAATTGCCTGCACACCTTCGACGAAGAATTCGCGGTATGCTTTACGTGACCTACGTTTGTGAAATAGCTCACGGATATATTTAATCTGTGGGTTTGCTAAAGAACGGATAAGCATCATCAGAACCGTGTCTCGATATCGCAGCGGTATTTTTCCAAGACCGATTCAACGCCTTTCTCAGTTTCATCGGTCAACATCTATATTGCGGACATCGTCAACCTATACCAATCATTCTGGAGGTTTATGATACTCTATTTTATGGAGTTCGTCAATATGCCCTAACACGGAAATAGCTTGAATGCCGAAACTAGGAGATGGGTGTTGTGAGCGGAGGTCAAATTTTCTTGATTAACGCTCGGAAGTATGTTATTAAAGAAGCGCGTCCCAAATCAAGTGGTTGAAAGCTGGCAGCGCTTCAACCGAATCAAAGCCAATAGGGAGATAAATGATGTTGAAAAAAGTGTTCCGCGAACTTCATGATGGACTAGGAACTGTACTGATTGGCTTGAAATTGCCCAAGATACGATTAGACAGATTACAAGAAAATTCCGATCTGCATTCGACCTCTGTTGATTCAATCATCAATGATGCTATCAATCAATACTTAGTCTTCACAGAAATGAGGGCGAGCAATAAGAAAACTATTTTTGAATTGCCTCAAAAAGTTGAGGAGTTGGAAAAAGAAAATCGCATCTTGAAATCAGCGATTGATACCCTATCCACACGCAAAAGGGCGTGTCGGACGCAAAAGAAGAAACATGAATCCTCACCGCTTCAGCTGTACCTCGCACTGGAAACACCATCAGGAATCCGCCTCAAATTTATTGAAACGGAGACCGCTAACTGAAAATTGTAGGGCGATTTTTGGATGGGGTAATCTGTCAGATGCTGACCGATTGAACACACGGTTTTACTGCGAGAAATGGATAGGAGGGATTGGACAAGTTCAAAGCAGTTTAATCTTGTGTATCATGTCGACGAGATTTGGTGAGATGATGCAAATGTCTGATGAACGCCCGGTTGACGTGGATACCATTGTGCCTAACCCCATCACATTGAGAAGACTTGCAGAAATAATCAGGTAACTTCATGCCCAAAATTCCCCGCGCCGTCCCCAATGCGGAATCGAATCAACCACAGAGTCCGCTACAAATACGCTGCCGAATCTGCCATCAAGTGATGACTATCAACCTCTCCGAGGCAGATTTCTTTAACGAGCATGGACACAGATCGGTAGCCATTTTTAAAATCATTGAGTGCGCCATCTGTGGAACGATGAACCCTCGCTACTTTTCATGGGAAATGGAGTTTCCAGATTTCGACATCATAATTCAAGAGGGTTAGATGCCATACATGGCGTATTGTTAAGGAAGTATAGGCTAAGACTGCAATAAAGAGTTGACAGTCGATCCCTTTTGCGATACAATGCTCAAACATCATTTCCCTTGAAGAGACGCGGATGGATACAGTGGCAACAAGCAATTCGGAAGCAAATGAAATCCTGAACATTAAGAATCTGAAAACTCACTTCTTCCTGGATAGTGGAACTGTCAAAGCTGTGGACGGAGTTGATTTGAAACTTTCTCGCCGAAGCATATTGGGGCTTGTTGGAGAGAGCGGTTGCGGCAAAAGTGTTATGGCGAGGTCGATTATGAGGCTCATCAAATCGCCGCCCGGCAAAATTATCGATGGTCAAATTCAACTGCATCAGGAAAGCGATGGAAGAATCGTCGATCTTGTGTCGTTGCGCGCACAAGGCCCAGAAATGCGACGTATTCGAGGCGGAGAAATCGCGATGGTCTTTCAGGAGCCGATGACTTCGCTCAATCCATTGTATACCGTCGGACGACAGATTGCAGAATCGGTGGAATTGCATCAGAAGGTGAGCCGTAAGGCAGCGATGGACCGTGCGTTGGAGATGCTTGAGAAGGTACATATCAGTGACCCTAAACAGCGTCTTCACCAATATCCGCACCAATTGAGTGGCGGCATGCGTCAGCGTGTGATGATTGCCCTGGCGCTGTCTTGCAACCCGAACATTCTGATCGCCGACGTTACAGAAGTTGTTTGATATGGATTTTCTCGACTTCTCTGTCTCACCTGCCCACATTCTGAAACCACATCATCCCAGATATAATCGAGACGCGGATTAGATCAGCTTTGAGAATATGCTCCCGCCGAGCCAACTTCCCCCGGTTGTGATGGGCCCATGGGACCCGTTCACTACAAAACGGATGAGCTAATGGTCTTACGGCGAAATCTGTTTTACTGGAAAGTTGATGAACGTGGCAATCAACTTCCCTACCTCGATGAAGTGGTTTTTGAAAAGGGCGCGAGATGCGGAACTTCGTAAATTGTTCCAGGATTTTCGTTCATCACCAATATTATCTCGGAGGAAACCATGTTTGAATCTGTCGTCGCTCAAAAACTAGCGGAAAGAGGACTTGCACAAGGGCTTGAACAAGGACGTCAACTAGGACGTATTCTTTCGATTCTCGATCTCATCAACGAACGTTTCGGATCAACAGGCGTAGCGCAGACAAAACCAACGCTCGAGTCCATCGAAGATCTGGACATCTTGCGACAACTCCTTGTTAAGGCAAGCGAGGCGCAAACCTTTGAGGAATTCCGCCAAGCGTTAAACGCCCTAACTTCTGAGTCTGTCAACCGCTGAAAAGAGGCATTCATGGTCGGTTACATCATTCGTCGAATTGCAGTCGCTATTCCGGTGCTTATTGCCATCAGCGTTATATCATTCGTTATTATTCAACTCCCGCCCGGAGATTTCGGCGATAGATACAAACAGGGCCTCATCGAGCAAGGTGGATTGACCGAAACGGAAGCCCAGAAAATGGCGGACGCACTCCGAAAACGATACGGTCTGGATAGGCCAATGCCCATCCAGTATCTCAACTGGGTCAAGGGAATCGTGACCAAAGGACGTTTTGGATTCTCTTTTGCCTACAAAAAAGATGTGGGAGAACTGATTGCGGAGCGATTGCCGCGCACCTTCCTGCTTGCTTTTGCCGCTCATGCAATCTCGACTTTTATCGGTATCTCTATCGGTATCTATTCGGCAACCCACCAATACAGCGTGGGCGATAACATCGCAACTTTTGTCTCATTCATTGGTATGGCAATTCCACGCTTTTTTCTCGCGCTGATTGTCATTTACTGGCTGATGTTCGGCATAGGGCAACAGCACATCGGTTCTTTTTTCTCACCACAATATGCCATAGCACCCTGGTCCTTGAGCAAGTTTGTCGATCTTTTGAAACACGTTTGGCCGGTAATTTTAATCGCGGGGATTGGCGGTTTAGCAAGGAACATGCGAGTGATGCGGGGAAATCTGCTGGACGTGTTGGATGCCCAATATGTGACAACGGCGCGATCGAAAGGCCTGCGCGAAGATGAGGTTATCGTCAAACATGCCGTGCCGAACGCGCTTCACCCGATCATCATGTATCAAGGCTTGGCGTTGCCCTACATGATTCAGGGAGAACTTGAGGCGGCGATTGTCTTGGGATTACCCACTGTGGGGCCTATGTTCTACGATTCTTTGGTCAACCAGGATATTTACGTCGCCGGCAGTTTCCTCTTGATGTTGAGCGTGCTGCTGGTTGTGGGTAACCTCATCGCCGACGTTTGTCTTGCGCTCCTTGATCCAAGGATTCGGTATCAATGATATCCATTGACCCCATAGAAATCCATCCTTATACTCAAAAATGGCCACAGGAATTTTCGGAGATCGGAAAGAAGATGCGAAGCACTCTGGGTTCCGTTGCACTAAGGATTGATCACATCGGTTCAACCTCTATACCCGGCCTTGCCGCAAAACCGATTATCGATATCCAGATTTCGGTCGAAAGTCTTGAGCCAGTTGAGCCGTTTCTAACGCCCCTCGAAAAATTGGGATATTGCTGGCGACAGGGAAAAAAATACGAGAAGACA
>JADFGN010000244.1 GCA_022567695.1 Candidatus Poribacteria bacterium
CATTGTAGCCCTTAAGGTCGCAGGGATGGTTGGCAAAACGTTCGCCACGGAAATCGGCTTCCTCAAGTTTGTAGGATTGAATCATCGTCGCCATTGCGCCGTCAATAATGAGAATGCGTTCCTTGAGTAGGTCTCTAAAGTTAGGTTTGGTCATAGGCATGTGCCTCCTTGCGATTACGTAGCTCTGTGAATTCAGACATCTTATGAAACGGCAATGTTTCATTTACCGAGGGCGACGTACTCCACCACGGCGTTTCATCTTGAAACCATACAAATAAATATCAGGAACATGAATACGACGATCATTGGTCAGTCGTAATACGCCAATGTTTAAAAGGTCGTCAACAATAGCTGATGGGTTCTGGCTTTTTGGGAGATTCCTTTTGGGTACGCTTTGCCAGTCGATCTTCCGAAGCAAGCGAGTAAAATTCTGTCGAGGCATTGGTACCTCCTGTCCCTCGAACTGTGGGCGAATAATTTCCAACCAATGATATTCCTCGCTCAATTCTGTGACACGATGGTCAGATACTTCTTCAATAACCTTACGTATTGACGAAGGAGAAAGTAAATAAGGGGGTTTAGCTCGAGAGTTTTCGAGTTCATCTTTTGCAGCAAGTGCCAATAGATTAAGTATCGAACGCGGTACAATTTCTCCATTTGTGTCTTGGAGATGGTTGGGAATCCACTCAAAGGTGCGTCCTCTCGTATGTGAACTTCCCATGAATTGGCCTATCATTTGGTGAACAACAGATCGTAGTGTCTCTTCTGAGGGAAGTGGTTTTGAATATGTCCAACCAAGCAGTTTATCTTGTACCATTTCCAGCCCCGCGTCCTTTAAGAAAGTTAAAGAGGCTTCATTACGATTTGCCCATGCTTTAAATACCAGTTGATAAAGTTGAACATACTTCCAATGAATTTCAACTTTATGCCCTTCCAATTTTGACGCATCTGGGAATTGCAAGAAGTCGGGAGCGAAGAGATCAAAGCGCAGGAAAATTTTAGGACGTAGACGTCGCCATCTTCGCCATTGACTGAGCCAGAATCTGAGCAAGGATTGGATCAGTGCCCGTTTTTCAGTCCATTCAACCGCCATCACATCTAAGTCATCATACGTTGCAAACAGGAAACGGTCCTCGTCGGCCAACTTTTGATCAAGTCGATTTAAGACTGATTCCACAGTTCCAAGATGGTTGACAACTTCTGAGTGCCAGCTAGGGACATCGTCTAGATCATCAAGGGCGTTGGCAAGCGAGTCGGGTAAAACAGATCGTAGCCAACGCTTTTGTAATTCATCAGTATGCTTTAAGATCACCCCAAGCAATAATCCTCGCCAGAAGTCGAGCAAATCTGTTACATTTTTACCTTCCGTAAATCTCTGCAAAACGGTTTCGCCGGGGAAATGCAGAGGGCTAGAAGAATCGGCCTCACGGGTATAGAAACCTTTCGTCCAGATTGCATTGGCTAAACGCTGTTTACCTGCGCTCAGTATCTCTTGACCTTCCGGTGAATTAATCAATCGAAATAGATGGGATTTGCCCGCACCCCGTCCTCCCAAAATCAACAGAATGTCGGGTTCAAGGAAGTGCAGGTGATTTTGGATGGGCAAAGTTGACTGCAGAAGTGCATCAGCGGATAGTGCCTCGGCTCTCGAACCTAGAAAGCCAATATCTGCAAGTCCTTCCAAGATTTTTTCTCGATTATCAGACATTTAGATTGTATCCTTTCCTAAAAAAGTCCCGATTGCACGGGCAAGTTCAAAATAATCGCTTTCCGGGTTCTTTAAAATGCTGATAACATTTGAGAGAAGATTGATATTCATGAGATCGGGATTATAAGTAATTGGCAAACCATACGGTGCGTTGGGGTCTCCTATGTCGGGGATGTTTTCTTCGTCGGTGTAGTAATGGTTTTGGAACAAATCGTAACTCCGATCTCGAAATCTTAGATGTGCTTGTCCATCCGGATCAGATTGCATAGGCGGATTCATGGCGTGAACCAATAGTACCTCCCGCCGAGGGGCGGATTGACCAAGCACATCTAGCACGATTTCTAGTCCAGCCCAGCTTTGCTCAGTTTCTAGCCCAAAGAGAACGTCAAGATGGCTCAAGCCATTGAGGGATAATCCACCCAAATCATGAAGCCCAGAGCGAAGATCGAGTAGGATAAAGTCCAAATCATACTCTTGATGAGTATGCAGCAACAATTCAACCAATGGGTTCTTCTCTTCACTGACAAAGTTTTCAAAATCAAGACGGGCTATTTTTTCCACGAAGTTCGTATTTAGCTTGCCAGCGGTCATTACCCGAAGTAGCTCACCCTCGTCGATTAAATCCGGGGAGTTCTGTACAGTTACGTAAATTGCTAGATTAGCCGGTCTGCTCATTGATAGCCGTAATTCAACCAAGTAATCCACAATACCATCATCTGGAAGAGTAATCCCTTCCAAGAGAAGCGTACCAACACCGGGTGCTTCCAAGTCTAAATCGAGAACAAGGGTTCGTTTGCCAGCTTGAGCCAGCAGTAAGGCGATAGCTGCCACTGTCGTTGTCCGACCAACTCCCCCTTTGAAAGAATAAAATGATACGATGGCAGGGGTATTTGAGCCGAGAGCCCATGGTGGTTGCACGCTGCCGGGCTGCCAAGAAGACTTAGAAAACTGCCGCTCCAATTTGTACCAAGTCAATTGGCCTGAAGAGTTTGGCGGATGCCAAGGATGTCGCTGTTGGTCGATAGTGTCGTGCATTGCTTGAAAGGCAATATCCTTTCTTCTGCCTTTACGCCAAATTTGTCTTCCCCAGTAATTATCAAGGGTTGCAGTCAGATTGTCTTCCAAGTCTGTTTTTTCATTTTTCCAATCCGTAGGAAGGTCATCAGTCCCATCTGGCTTTTGCGAAAATTCAAACACCAAACGCACCCGTCCACGCAAATCCCTGATGACCGTAACGGATTGGAGAGTTTTAGCAATAGGAGAACTCTCGACTGCCTTAACCGTTTTGGGAAGTACCTCATCAAAGCGAATCATTGAGGTATATCTCCCCCCGCTAGTAAACCATCAAGTGTGAAGCCGACTAAAATCTTCCGGGCAATTTTGTTTGCTTGGGTCACAATATCTTGGAAATCGGCTTCGGACAAGAAACCTGTTTCTTCATAGCGGTGTGTTTCTTCCCATCGGCCGAGTCCAGATGTATCGGCAACTACAGGAGACACTTCATATCGTCTGAGCAATGGATTTAGTAACAGAGCTAATTCTAATCCATCAACACTGAGCCCCACCAAACTATGACGGAAAGGACGTCCGTGCAATCCGCCTTCTTCAATTAAAGCTTTCAAAGCACATTCAGCAGCGTAGCCAGCGAGATACGCCGCTTCCTGATGTCGATTGTGGTTTGATAAAAAAGCACTATTGTCCCAATGCCGTGAGGCAGCAGAACAGAAATTCTCCATGAGCAATTCCTCCTATATCCAAGGTATCTAAAACTCCCGCATATACTCCACAAACTGCTTGGCACACCGATCCAGATTGTCCTCCGAGCCACCGCCTTCAAGAACAGAACACATTTCATAGGCAACATACCCGTCGTAGCCGTTTGCTTTGAGGGCATTGAAAAAGCCTCGATAATCGATGAAGCCTTCACCCATCGGGACGGCGCGGCTGACATCCGGCTCCTGGACGTAATTGACCAACCGAGGTTGATAGTGAAAGCGGGGACGACGCACGTAGTCAGCGACTGTTGTATGGACAATGTAAGGTGCCATTTTGTTGACAGCCGCCACAAGATCTGTGCCATGCAACGCAGGCGACCATGCGTCGAACATCGCCTTGCAGTTGGGGTGGTCGATCTCTTTCAACAGGTCATACATGCTTTCGTAATGAGCAGCGATGTCGTGGTGATTCTGCACGCCAACAGTAACTCCCCAGTCGGCAGCGCGTTGAGCGCACTCACGCAAGGATTGTACGCACCAATCCCACTGCTGATCATAGGATATGTCTGGACGCTCAAACCCGGTGAAGATGCGGACCAAGCTCCCGCCGAGGTCGTGAGCAATCTTCGCCAGTTCGGTGACGTACCCAATCTGCATCTCCCGATGCGGAACATCTGGGTGATCTGTCCCGGCACAGAAATCGGTGTACCCGGCCATACACACAAACTCCAAGCCGTGTTGATCAAGGGATTCACGGATTCGTGTAATTGTCGCACGGTCGGCATCTAGGGGTGAAAGGTGCGGCCGTTTTGCGACAAGCATCACGCCATCGTACCCAAAATCAGCAGCTTTCTTGAGGAATTGATCAATCGTCAAGCGGATTTGCCCGGTCCATACACCCGCGTAGCTTACAGAATGAAGGGCTATTTTCATGGAGGTCTCCTTTCGAGTTCAGGGATTTATGGTATCTTGCATCTTGCATCTTGAATCCTGCATCTTGTATCTTGCCTTTCGCATCTCGATCTTAAAATTCGATTTGCGCTTGCGTAATGAATTCAAAGACAGCATCCCCTTGCTGTGGGAATCGCATAATTGGGTTAATTTGCAGGCGGGCGTTAGAGTGGAAATAAAAACCGACGTAAGGTGTCACGGAAATGAGGCTATCGTTTGCGACTGTTCGATCGCGATCGACGAATTCGATACGTCCACCGTGTTCAATGGCGACAATGCGACGTGTGTCGATCTTCCGTCTGTACACGGCTGTGAGATATAAACCGAGCATTTGCGCGTCAACACCAATCTCCGGTTTATCGCCAAACAATCCTTCTGCGGCAAGTCTAAGCCCACCACGACGGGCGGATATATCTGCGCCGTAAGCCATGACCCGCTCACCAGTAACAGGGAGCGGCTGACGAGGCGCGCGATCGGAAGCTATTTGCGTTAAACCGCGTGATGAGACATTGAGCCCCACCGTGACTCGCTTTGCCGGCTTCAATTCGAGACGTCCAACTACGTCCTTTGCGTTGTTGTTATCTATCCCCGCATTCTCGCCCACGCCAGCACCATTGAATATACCCAGAGCAACATCCACATGCTTATGCGGCTCCCACTCGGCGAGTATGCCGATATCCCTTCCCAGATAGCCATCAAAATCATCTCGGACATGCACGGGTCGCTCAATCATCAACAATTTACGTGCGGACTGCAATCGCGCCAAGCTAAACGGTTTTTTCAACTGCCCTACTTTCAGCAAAAGTTTGGGCGAGATTTCATAGGCTAAATATAGGTTTCTCGCCTCAACTTTATCTGTTGTCAACCCTATTCCAAGCACCAGTGATAGTGTAACCGTCAGTTTTGCTCTGAGTTGGAAACGCCCGCGACGTATAGTAAAAGTGGTTTTCGGAACGGCATCATCTTGGTTTGTCGCTTGAAATTGGACCTGCGTGTAACCGCTGATTGTTGTCTTTGCAACTTCCGACTTGACATCCGGTTTTTTGGCATCAGCGGAAACACACAACTGTGCGAATAATACAACAAAAATAAGCCCGCCAAAACGTGAAAAAAATCGCGTCTTGCGTAATTCATTGCTCCACTGCCCCATTCCATTATCGACGTATCCAACCGATTGTCCAGTCATCATTTCCAATTGCGCCGATAAAATCGGAGATTGCCCCATCCGCGTTTGCCGCATCCAAAGCGGGCGAACCCAGTTGCGGTTTCCAATTCCAATTCGCGACGTCTTGAAGTTGCGGGTGGACGATTAATGTGGTTTCGGGGTGGGCTATTTTCATGGCGTTTGTTTGCAAGCCGGGGGTATTATCGAGGTTGGGGTGATTATTGAAGAAGATATTATTCATAAATTGCATCGACTTCACTGCAATCGGATTGTTGGCAGAAGTCGCATCGACCATGAGCCCGGTGCTTTCGCCGTCCATGACAATGCTATTCTTGATTGTCGCTGCGCTTCCATTCCTTAACAGGATGCCCTCATTCTTCATTCCGATGATTGTCGCATTATAAATCTTGGGATTGCTTCTTGGTGGAAAATTTGGTCCATCGGGATTATTATCCCCTTCGATGCCACGATCGCTGTGTCCGTCGGTTTTCTGGCAGATCAGGTACTGAATTGTTCCTGTGTACCCTTGGGTCCAATCAATTCCATCATCTCGAAATCCGCTGACGATCACATATCGGAGATCGACGTTTCCACCGAAAAGCTCAATCGCGTCGTCAAGCACCTCGAAAACCTGAATATATTCAACAACGGTTCCTCCGCCGACATGATTGAAGCTGATGCCGTTCAAGTGCCCGTCGCCATAAGCGGAACCTGCAAACTCAATTCGCACATATTTGAGTATCCCGCTACTATCGTTCAAATTTCCACCACGCTTGAAGTGTCCAATACTATCGCCCTTAATGACCAATCCACCCCAATCACCGGCGGCTTGGCTGCCTTCAGGTTTGTCGCTGGTGAATATAATCGGGTGCGTTGGCGTCCCCTCGGCGATGATTTTCCCGCCGACCTCAACCTCTAACCATGCCCGTGGGGAATGCGATCCCTGAATCACAGTACCGGGTTCAATCGTCAAAACGGTGCCAGCAGGAACAACCACTGGCCCACTGATAAGTTTGTAGATATTGGTAGCCTCAAGCGTCATCGTCTCTAAGGCGCCGGAGAGTTCGATCACCGAGACAGGTTCGGCAAGCGGAGGCGGCTCAGGATTTTGACCGATGGCATCGTCTTCATCTTCAGGCACTTCGACCAGCTCATCCGCTGGACTTTGATTGTCAGTTTCGCCACAACCAATCAGCGCAAATAGTACAGCGCAAAACATGAAATATAATACGATACGATGGGGCTGTCGCTTCATTTCCTTTCCTTATCACTTGGGTGCCGAGGATTTACCATTCTACCATTTGCGGAACATTTCTGCAATATTATCGCGGACTGATAAGAAATTCCTCACGCCTGAAAAATGGGTTGAATTTGGCGGCGATAGGTCGTAAAATCTTTAATGATACTTTGATGAAATCTGATACTTTTAAGGAGACACTATGCTCGGCGTTCAAATTTTAGGGAACGAGAAAGTCATCGTCAAAGAATATACTGAACCAACGCTTGATGGAGACAACATCCTCATCCAGATTAAGGCATCTGGTATCTGCGGCAGTGAAATGCACGGTTATCGTGGGGCTAAACCACAGCCTTTCAATGGAGGCCATGAAGTGGCGGGAGTCGTGATTGACGCAGGGAATTCGACAAAATTCAAGGTCGGAGATCATGTCGGCGTTCACGCCGTTTGGGGATGTGGTGATTGCCGCTGGTGTGCGGTGGGGCAATATACGTTTTGCGATAATCGTGCAGACTGTCCGGGCACACATGCTGAACGAATTGCTGCGCCAGAGCATGTCTGTCTCAGGTTGCCCGAAGATATACCTTTTGATGTTGGAGTGCTCTTGACGGGCGATGGTTTGGGTGTGCCGTATCACGTCAGCCGACGGCTTAATACCAAAGGCGGGGATTTTGTCTGCATCGTGGGGGCGGGGCCCATTGGGCTTGGAAACACTATCGTGCAATCCTTTTTGGGTGCGGAAGTGATTGTCATTGACATCAACGATTATCGGCTCTCTCTTGCAGAGGCGTGTGGTGCCGCGCATACCATCAACTCAAAAGAGGTCCATCCGCTTGAAGCAGCAATGACGATAACTCACGGCATGCTTGCGGATAAATGCATCGAAGCGGTTGGACGTGCGGAAACACTCAAGCTTGCGCTCACATTAGCCGGCAAAGCGGGGACTGTTATGGCAGTGGGTGAGCAGGGAGATGTCCCAATCAGTCCAAGCCGCGACCTCATTCGGCGGGACATCACACTGATGGGGAGTTGGTTTTATCACTATTCAGAATATCCTGCGATGCTCGATCTGTACCGACGTGGATTACCCATTGGGCGAGTGATTACCGACCATTTTCCGCTTCCCGAGGCACAAGCCGCTTTTCATAAGTTTGCCAAGGGACAGGCAGGAAAGGTCATTCTGGAACCGTGATTGGATTCTGATTTTTCTATCTGAAGCAAGAGTGAAAGATTACCGCCTTCTGCCACGTCGCCCGTCGCCACCACCACCACGACGTCCACCGCCACCACCACCGCCGCGTTGCCGAAATTCTTGTATCAAGCGCCGGCGTTCCTCTGGAGAAGCGTTACGAAACCGATCGCGGAGGTTACTAGAATCTTGGCGATTTCCACCGCGATTATTGCGATTTCGTGCTTGTTGCTTCTTTTTATCATTCTGAGACGGCGAAGCACCTTGCGAAGACTCTTTCGGTCCACCACCTTTACCACCTGAGGAACTGAGGAATCGTACAGAATCGGTTTTGAGTGTCACGGTTTTCCCTGCACTGTTTAGGCTAATCTGGTTGGCTTCAATTTTTTCAACCGTCAATTTCCCGATTTTCTCGCCGACCGATACAGAGTAGTATCGACTTGATCGCTGCTCCATCACAAACGCTTTCGCAACTTTGCCATTTTGTTCAATCAGAGTTCCAATCAAAACATAGTCCGATTCGCGTTTCGGCTTTCTCCACCCCAACGCACGAAAGAGATTGTTTTCAACAATTACGCGGTAGAAATTCTGATTGTCGTTGGATGGCTTCTTGTTATCTTCATCTTGAGCATACAGATTTTCAGCGAGCAAGCAACCGATCATGCTGCCGATCAAGAAGAATTTAATGATTTTCTGTTTCATTGGCTTCCTTTCTAAAGTTGTTAAGGCTTGCTTCCTAAATAGACAAATACAGCCGCACTTTGGTTTAGACAAATTCAGCTTTATTTTGTTCTTTAGGATTGCCTACTAAATTACTCCTACATTTCGCAGAGCCCCGCTACGCGAGGGCAGGTTGGAGCGAAGCGGAAATCCCGCAAAGCGGGGCTCTGCCCCGATCCATCGGGGGCATCCTTGAGAAGGTTTCAAACCTTCTCAAGGTGCGTGAGGTCTGCCCCTCCACCCGAAGGGTTAAATGTCCAATTTATTTGATCGCCAATACCGCCCGGTAAGTTCAAAAACGGACGGCACAACATTCGTGTGGTATATCAATAACATGAGGTATTTCTAGCACATGTAGAGTTGCATAGGATGTGCTCAGAACCCGCCATGAAACGGATGACCCCTTGGCATCGTTGATGCATACAAGATGCCATGTTCATCATATTGCGATATGATTTTCCACTTGAATTGCCGAAGGAGAAAACACAATGGATAAGTTCATCATCAACGGCGGAGTACAACTTGAGGGTACAATTGCAGTCAGCGGATCTAAGAATGCGACCCTTCCGATTGCAGTGGCTGCTGCGATTCTTGCGGACAGTGCAAGCGCCATCCACAACGTTCCCAATTTGAGAGATGTGGAGACCTTGTGCGCTGTGCTTGAAGTGCTAGGGGCAACGACAAAATACAAAAATTCAACGCTCTATATTGAGCCGATCAGTCGTCTCGTCCATGAAGCCCCTTATGATCTGGTTCGGAAGATGCGAGCATCAATCTACGTTTTAGGTCCTCTCCTTGCGCGTCTCGGCCGAGCGAAAGTCTCTTTCCCCGGCGGGTGTGCGATTGGTCCACGACCAATCGACCTGCACATCAAAGGCTTAGAACGCCTCGGTGCAAAGATTCAGATTAGGGGTGGTTATATCGTGGCAGAGGCGGATGGGCTGGTCGGTGCAGAGATGCTCCTGAGAGGACAATACGGTTCAAGCGTTGGGGCAACGGCAAACGTCATGATGGCAGCAACATTGGCAGAAGGCACAACGATTATCCGTAGCGCAGCCCGTGAACCACACGTGTCGGACCTCGCGCGATTCCTTAACGCAATGGGAGCCAACATCGAAGGAATTGGAACATCGGTCTTGAAGATACATGGTGTCAAGCAATTGCGTGGGACCGAGTACGCTGTCGTTTCGGACGATGTTGAGACGGGGACATTTATGGTTGCCGGAGCAATAACTAAGGGAGATATTTTTGTCAAGAACGCTGTTCCTGAAAATCTTACAGCGGTATCTGAAAAACTGACTGAAGCGGGGGTTCAACTGGATTGGGAGGACGATGGGGTACGAGTGACTACACCTCGTCAACTACAAGCTGTCGATGTGCGTACCGATACGTTTCCGGGTTTCCCAACCGATATGCAAGCTCAAATGATGGGCTTCCTCAGTGTGACTCCGGGAATCAGCATCATCACAGAAACAATTCACACCGATCGGTTTATACACGTCGGTGAACTCAACCGGATGGGTGCGGATATTCAAGTTGACCGAAACAGTGCAGTCATACGCGGTGTCCCTCGACTAAATGGTGCACCAGTTATGGCATCAGACCTCCGTGCGGGAGCCGTGTTAGTGCTCGCAGGGATGGCGGCGGAAGGCAAAACGATTGTTTCGCGCGTGTACCATATCGAT
>JADFGN010000245.1 GCA_022567695.1 Candidatus Poribacteria bacterium
TGGTATTGTATCAGACTCTGCATGGAAAGTCAAGCACTCGTTTGGATTGTCGTTTAAACATGGCCTTGACAAAAAAATTGAACCGATTTATAATACCAAAGTAACTCGAAAATCGTATTATCGAACCCTTTTGTTTAAACCTATTGTAATCAAATGAGGAGGCTATAACGATGAAATTAAGTCGTTTCGGGATTATGATGATTGGTATGGCGATAATAAGCACAACTGCATTGGGGGCAGTTGAAGTTATTGATTCCTTTAACGATGGCGATTTTACAAACAATCCGACGTGGACAGGAGACACAGGTTCATGGGAAATCGTTACCGATAGTGATGTTGCTGGAGGAGCAACAAATTCTAACACGTTGCGATTGATGGCAAGTGGATCTGACACGCAATACTTGAGCACACAGCGATTGGGTTCATGGAGCACTGAGCAATCGTGGGGATTCTGGTTGGGTCGAAGGAGCCAAGCCGCTACGGCTAGTAATCACAGCATTGTATGGCTCTGGGCAAATGAAACAAACTTGGAATCTAGCACGGTTGATGGGTACCGGATTAAATTTGGGGATAACAAGAGTGGTGGCGACGAAATCCGTCTACAAAGAGTAGACGACGGTGTTGATACTACCATCCTAACGGCCTCAGGAACCGTGACTAACGGCTTAACTGGTATCGGATTCCTCGTCAGGGTAACGCGAACGAGCGCATCTGAGTGGATGCTCTTTACCTCGAATTTACCAACGGCAAACAGCACTGGTTCAGTTGCAACAGATATACCGAGTACAGCGAATACGTCTATCAATCAGGGAAGTGTAACGGATGACACCTTCACAAACTTTGATAACGGTTATTTCGGTTTTATGGCCGTTCATACATCAAGTGGAGGGGCACCGACCGGGGCAGAATTTGATCAACTCTATTTTGATACGGATAGCGATTCCTCTCTCCCAGTTGAATTGTCTCTCTTTACCGCAACAATCACCACAAACGCCATTAAGATATATTGGAAAACGGAATCAGAAACCAATAACCTCGGATTTTGGATTTATCGTAGCGAGCAACGTGACGGAAAATATGTTAAAATTAACCCTGTCCTGATCCGTGGTGCGGGGACATCGGGAACCTCCCACGAATACACATTAAAGGATATGGATGCTGAAAAAGGGACAGTTTATTATTACTACATCGAAGATGTTGCCCTTGATGGTGCGACCTCCCAATCACCAATTATCAGAACGCGAGATCTAACAAATCTCATCGGCAAGCGGCTTCTCACATGGGGTAAGCTTAAACGGGCGAAATGAGATTGTTCCATGGATGAAGAGCCATCCCATACGTTTAAGGAGCTTTTATGAAACATCGAAAAGATAAATTGCTTTCGATTGTCCTGATGGTCATTTCCTACCTCTGGGTGAGTTGCCAGACGAGTACCCTCAACATTGGAGATGTCGGCACAAGCGAGAATCCCCTTGAGAAATCGGGTGAGTTGGCGACAAGCGAGGTTTGGGCAGGCAAGATCTTGATTAACGCCGATGTTATCGTCCCTAAAGGACAGACCTTAACTATCCGATCCGGATCGGTTGTTGGCTTTGAACCCGCCCATCCGCCTCATCAATTGATTGTGCGTGGGGCTCTTTACGCTGAAGGTGAACCAGATCGCCTCATCACCTTCGGATCGCTTGGCACCCCCGGACAACCGCTGAAATCGGGAGATTGGGCAGGCATACTCCTTGAGACGTCAAGCCATAATTCACGGCTGACCTATTGTCGTATTCGGCATGCAAAGGGAATTATCTGCCGATCGGATTCCGCACAAATCGAACACTGTGTGTTGAGCGATAATGAGATCGCAATCACTTGCGACGACGCATCACCATTTATTGCCCAGAACGACATCAGCAGAAATGGGACGGCAATCAAATGTCTCAAAAACGCGGCCCCCGAACTAACGCGGAATACAATCCTCGCAAATGAATATGGTATTAGCTGCGATGATGATTCAAGGCCGATGATACATCATAACGAAATCACCACCAATTACCAATATGCAATTGTATGTTACTCTTCTGCCTCGCCAGAGATTACTTCCAATAACATCACCATGAATGGCGGTTGGGCGGTGTATAATGGAGGTCGGTTGCGAGATAATTTCATCCGCGGCAATAATGAGAGAGGGGCGAATGTTGTAGAACGCGGAACAGGTCGGGACAGCGGTCAATTCTACGGCGTGGACGAAGTTCTAGAATCGCGCTCGTCGCCTGTGCCGGACGCGGGCGTTCAACGAGAAGGATATTGATGGAGGTTTTGATGCGAATTGGAACATACAATGTTCTCGGTTTGAGAGGCTATCCACCCGCCGAAGCCGAAAAAGACATCGGAGATCGCTTAAGCGAGACGGCGGCACAGCACTTTGTGAACGTATTCAACGAATTGGACTGCGATATTCTCGCTTTACAGGAGGGTGTGCCTTTTCCGCAGATCCAGCGAGTCGCGCACGCAATGGGGCAAAATCTGGCGACGTTTCCATCCCCGATCAGTTGGCCTGGACACCTACTGACTCGTTATTCAATTGTCGAATCTCGTGTTTTCAGCCATACAACTCCCGACGCAAGCGATCGCCCGTTGAGTCGAACAGCGGGTGCTGCGTTGCTACAAGTCAGTGATCAGGCGAAACTTTGGGTCGTTGTCATTCACTTCCACCCGAGTCGCCGAGAACTGCGCGATCGGGAAGCGGACATCCTCCGAGAGCGCATTCAGGGACTGATGCCGATTACCGATTTGATGGTTGTGTTGGGGGATTTCAACTGTAGGATTGATGAGCAAATTCATCAGCATCTCAAAGCAATGGGATTCGCCAACGCAATGGAAAGCGTTGGCGGCGGAATTCAAGCCACAATCGATACATTCGGCAAAGGAACGCACAGCATCGATCATATCTACGTGAGCGAGCCGCTTACCCCTTACCTCACAAGTGCCCAAGTGATTCGCCGTGAGGGGTTTCGCCACGATGGCCCCGAAGCACCGGGCTTATGGGTACACTCCGATCATCTGCCTGTCATTGCTGACCTCGACTTCGGATAATTTCTGCAGATTTCTATTGACGCAATTTTGAATTTCTGATACACTGAACCACTTCAATTTTTATGAATTTCAATCGAATAGGATGTCAAAAATTAAATTCAAAATTAGAGGAAGGATACTACCATGAAACGTTTACCTTTTTGGTTGTTAGTTATCGGCTTACTTCTGAATCCGTGGCTTCATGCGATTGCGGCAGATCTCGTTCTCCATCTGTCATTTGACAATGATTCGGGAAGCACTGCGCAAGACTCTTCATCGTTCGGTAACGATGCCACGTTTCAGGGCAATCCACAATGGATCAGTGGTAGGTTTGGGCAGGCTTTAGAATTAGATGGCGCAACATGGGGAGAAGTTCCCGATTCTCCAAGTCTTGACATTACCGATGCGTTGACCATTGAAGTTTGGGCTTTGGTTGAACCCGGAGGCGAAGCCATCCAGAGTGCGGTCGAAAAAGGGAGTGCGTGGAAAGAGGGTGAATATAACCTCGCTGCACTCTACAATGGCGGAAGTCTTCTCCAAGCACGCGATCTTCCCGCCGCTTGTGCAGATACGAACATCGGCAGTAGCATTCAAGATGGAGAGTGGCATTTCCTCGCCGGTACGTGGGATGGGGCCGTAATAAAGCTTTATGTTGATGGGGTGCTGGACGCCGAAATGCCCTGTGCGGGAACGCTTTTGACAAACGATGATCCACTCTACATCGGCGCGAGAGGAGGCACCGGACGTTTCCTCACAGGTGCGCTTGATGAGATTAAGGTTTATGATTACGCCTTGAGTGGAGACGAAATTCGCCAAGATATGGAGAACCCAACTGCGGTCGAGGCTCAAGGTAAACTCGCCGTGACGTGGGGCACAATTAAAGCTGATTTTTAATAGAGTTGCCCTTACTTAATTCTGAAGTGCAAAGCTTGCTTTGCTAACCCATCCAAAGTAAGTTTTGCACTCCACATTATAGGACATCTGAAATGAAAACGATACCCGTCAATGTTAGCAATACGGATTACGAATGGTTGAGCGTGCAAGCCAAACAGCGCAAGATGACCGTTGCAACGATTATCGAAGAAATGGTCGTTGACGCTTCACAACGAGCAGACGAAGAGACACAGTATCTGTTAAATGATCCGAAAATGAGAGAACGGCTTTTAACAGCCAAAAACTGCACCGAAGGAATTCCGTATGAGGTCGTCCGCGAGAAACTTAGAATTTGAACCCCAAGCATTTGATGATTTGGCATGGTGGATTTCTCGTGATCGAAAGAAAACCCAACGTATTCTCAACCTCTTGAGAGAAATTCAACGTACCCCGTTTCGGGGCACAGGCAAGCCAGAACCGCTGAAAAGCGATCTGGCGGGGTATTGGTCAAGACGTATTGACAAAGAACACCGTATTGTCTACAGAGTCTTTGATGAGAAAATCTTAATCGTCGCGTGTCGAGGTCATTATCGGTAAGCGACCATCGCGGCGTGTGAAATCCGTCACCGTGACGGATATTAGAAACAAGAGTGGACATCGAAGGTGCGCTAACACCCTCGATGCCCTACATCCCAAACCTGCAAGGAGGAATTCAAATGAAAAGATGTATTTATTTCGCGGCCTTGGCTATGAGTGCGTTCCTGATTGCCCCATTATTTGATGGGGTTGCGGATGAAATGGTGCTTTATTTATCATTTGACGAAGACGCAGGAAAGGTCGCCAAAGATCTGTCACCATTTGGTCATGAAGCCACATTTAAGGGCAAGCCGAAATGGATCGATGGAGTATTCGGCAAGGCCTTAGAATTCGATGCCAAAACATCGGGCGAGATTCCTGACCACGCGAGCCTTGACATCACTGATGCTTTAACAATTGAAACATGGGCTTTGGTGAAAGGGGGCGAAGCTATCCAAAGCGCTGTGGAAAAGGGCCGCGCATGGGTATCAGGTGAATACAACCTCGCAGCACTTTACAATGGAGGAAGCATTCTCCAGTTTTTCGATCTGCCTGAAGTTTGTAATGATGACAACATTGGCCCAAGCATCCAAGATGGGGAATGGCACTTCCTTGTTGGCACATGGGATGGTAAAACAATCAAGCTCTATATCGATGGCAAGTTAGAGTCTGAGATGCCCTGTAAAGGAAAGCTTTCGCCAAACAATGATCCCCTATTTATCGGTGCGAGGGGAGGTAGTGGCCGTTTCCTAACCGGCGCACTTGATGAAATCAAAATGTATGATTACGCGCTTACGAGGGAAGAGATTCTAAACGACATGAAAGATCCGGCGCCGAAGGCAGTCGATTCCCAAGGCAAGTTGGCTACCACATGGGGCACAATTAAACGCTCGGCGCGGATGTGAGGAATATCCTCGGCGGGTGAATTTATGTCGAAGAGTAGCCGACATTCTGTCCAAGTGAGCAGGTCGCAAAAAAGAGAAGGGAAGGGATTTTATACCTTACAATATTCAAACTTCGGCTTTAGCCAAGTGATGACGCGGTATATTACTGCACTACATCTCCCTCCACCGGCTCGACTTGCACCTTAATGTTCTTGAGATAATCGATTGCTCGTTCAAGCTCATCGGGTTCGCCCGTGATCTCTAGAACAACCCAACCTGTCTCCGCCGTGACATTGGCTCGCCGAACGTTTGTAACCACATTGTACTGATGCCCGATGTTGTAGATCACCGGCTCAGTGATCAGGTCTGGTGGAAAAGTCAAGCGCACTCTCAAAAATGGCATAATTAATCTCCCTTATTCATCCTTCACATTGATCGGCATTTCAACGAAGTCACCCGCCGTATCGCTCCATGCAAAAGCCTCCTTCGTTTTAACCACTCGGTCATAGATAGAAATCACAATATAAGCTGCGTCGGGGTACATCGGTTCCCCCCAGGCTGTTGCATCTGCCTTATCTTTTTCGGAAAAGTAGGCGTCGTGATTGGGGTGTGAATGATAAAATGCCTTGATTGGTCTGTTCTCGGTTTCAGACTCTTTATGGATTTTGATCAGGTCGTCTGGAGCCATTAGATATGCGGTACGCGCATCACGCGGGTACGTTTCCGGGTCTTCGGCATGACGCTCATTCTGAACATTTCGACATCGCCGGACAAACTCCACATCCCCACTGCTCAAGATAACGCCGCAGCATTCGTCGGGAAACTCCTCTCTTGCATGAGCGTAGATTTCATCCAAAGTTTCACCGCGTAACTCTAACATGTCAATCCCTCCATACTTACTTACAAAAAAAAGACCCAAGACTTGAGACTCAAATGCCTTGGGCCTTCAGAAACGTAACAATCAGTGCCCGCGACCGCCTGCAATCGCAGGGATAATCGAGATTTCTGCGCCATCTTCAACGGCGGTTGCCTTCCCGTCCAGGAAGCGGATATCTTCGTCATTGAGATAAATATTAACGAAACGGCGAATATTGCCGGATTCATCACAGATGCGCTCTTTGATTCCGGGGCAGCTCGCCTCAAGGTTTTCGATAATGCTTTCAATATCGGCCCCGGCCACTTCAACTTCGGGCTGATCTTTGGTGAGTTTTCTTAGCGGGGTTGGAATACGAACTGTAACAGACATTGTACAAACGCGCTCCTTTTGTAATTTGATTGGTGATTGATTTAATTGTCTATTCTAGATTGCGGTGTTCCTATATTGCGAAGTGTAAACCACACTCCTTTTTATCATCCGATGAAACAGCATTTTGCCATCGCCATCTCCCTGCCCTTCTCGGCTCATCCGGCCTGATTGGGGTTGTACAGATAATACAGCCAACTGATTCATAATAATGCTCGTGCCTATTCGGTTTGAGAAGTGGATTCACAGGCACATCATTTTCGCGGATGAACTTCCATACCCTACTCGTGCTCCAATCAGCTAATGGGTTGACTTTCAGGATACGACGTCGGTTATGAACGATGATTTCTGCTTTCGGTAAATGCTGGCGGTACTCGGATTGATCTCTCCGAAGCCCTGCAAACCAGATATCTAAAGTATCCAACAGCGGTTTCATTGGCTTCACTTTTCTCACATTGCAACAGTATTCCTGTTTTTCTTTGCTATCGAAAAACAGGTATTCTCCATGCTGTGCCATCATCCGCGCCACCTTCTCTTGATCCGGCTTAATTCGTTCCACACAAATATTATAACGTGCTTCTACCCGATCGAAGAACTCGTAAGTTTCCGGGAATAAGCGGAGGGTATCAATTGTGCAGACCCGAAAGGGAAGTTTGTTTTCATGAGCAAGATGGATTAGAATCATTCCGGACAATTGTCCGCTAGTGACGATTGCAGCCCTGTCTTTGAATTGCTTAAATAAACGGAAAAGAATTTCTTGCGGTTCTTCAAGTAAGCGAACTTCATAGCAAAGGTCTTCATTTATCGGAATTTGCGGATGGATTAGTTTAGTCACTGAATGCTCCAGTGCTTCTAACTTGACTTTGGTAGATTAACAGGTCTAAAAAAAATCACGAGGTGCAGGATACAAGTGGGCACTCAATCCTGTATCCTTGAATCCCAAAACGTTTGACGCCGTAAAAAAAGCGATCTATTGTCAAAGTATGAACCATTTTTTGAACCACGCCTGTTCATGGTGACGAATCAAGAATATCAGACTCCGCTTCAAAATATTGACTGAGGCTAAAGTAGCGTTCTCCCGCATCGGGCAAGATTGTGACGATCGTTTTGTCTTTGCCGATTTCTTTAGCCACCTTTAATGTCGCGTAGACATTCGCGCCCGATGACATCCCGACGAGCAACCCTTCGGTTTGGGAAATGCGCTTCATCATCCGATAAGCGTCTTCATCAGATACGGTAATCACCCGATCAATAATATCCACATTCAAAACTTTGGGAATCATTCCCGCGCCAATTCCGTCAATGCGCGTCGGTCCCGGTTGCCCTCCTGAAAGAACGGGTGAAACGCTTGGTTCAACGGCAACAACCTGTAAGTCAGGGTGACGTGCTTTAAGAACTTCCCCAACCCCCGTTAGTGTGCCTCCCGTACCCACCCCGGCGACGAAGAAATCAATGCAGCAATCTAATGCCTCCAGAATTTCACGCCCTGTGGTCTGACGGTGAATTTCAGGATTCACGGGGTTACTAAATTGATTCGGCATGAAGTATGTCGGATTTTGCCTCACGATCTCCTCAGCCTCCCAAATTGCGCCAGCCATCCCTGCATTCTCAGGGGTCAGGACAATATCAGCCCCAAAAGCGGCAAGCAGGAAATACTTCTCCCGGCTCACGTTTTCCGGCATCGCCAAGATAACACGATACCCTTTCGCAATCCCAACAATTGAGAGACCGATCCCCGTGTTGCCAGCCGTTGGTTCAACGATTGTGTCTCCCGGTTTGAGAATACCACGCTTTTCAGCATCGGCAACCATAGCGTAGCAAATCCGATCCTTGATGCTACCGCCGGGATTGTACAATTCCAATTTTGCAAGGATGGTGGCATCGTCCTCACCACGTAAGCGGTTAAGGTGTACAAGTGGTGTATTTCCGATGAGTTCAATGACGTTTTTAGCAATTCTCATTTCGAGTGATTTCAACCATCGGCTGAACCCAATAGCAAGTGCGTATGGCGGCTATTCGACTAAATCGAAAAGGAATGAGAGTGGGCGGGTTGGGAAAGTTGATTGAATTCTCGCGCTTTACAACAGAGATCTTGCAAAGTCTTTGCGTTCAATACCTCACAGATTCCCTCTTCGATTTCCTGAAGCAAGAATACCATGCAGTGATCAACCGCCTCAGATCGCAAAGACAAGTCAAAGCCACGTGTGAAATTAACAGGTCCTTCTACCGCCTTAAAAATATCTCCAATGCGAATTTCGTCAGGAGGGAGTGCTAAGCTATATCCACCGTCGGGGCCACGTCGGCTTTCGGTTAAGCCCGCCCGTTTCAACTGAAGCAGGAGTTTCTCAAGCAACGGGCGCGAAATTCCCTGCTTTTCTGCAAGTTTCGCCACAGAAACAAACTTTCGACGATATTGCAATGCTAACTCTAACATGCCTAAAATCGCGTATTTCGATTGGGCAGATAAACGCATCTTGCTCTCCCAAAAATTGATGACCAATTTAGTCGGGTATAATTATAAGATATATGACCTTACCAGTCAAGTTTATTTATCTCCTTGACAAAATCATTGGATTTTGCTAAGATTCCAGCCATTACCTGTTGGTATTCAAATCCTCAAAACATCGTAAAGGAGACATTCAACAATGAGTGGAAAATTCACAACTGCTGCCCAAATGGAACGCGAACAACTAGACTGGGGAACGCTAGGCTGGTTGAGCCGTCCGACAACAACTGGAGCCAAGAATGTGGTAGCCATTGAGGTGAACCTTAAGCCGGGACACGGTCACGACTTCCACAAGCACCCGGAACAGGAAGAGGTAATTTATGTTCTTGAAGGAACAATTGAACAGTGGCTCCGGGAAGAAAAACAGATTCTGGGTTCGGGAGACTCGGTATTTATTCCTGCTGATGTTGTGCATGCCTCGTTTAACACCTCCTCTGATTCTGCCAAACTGTTTGTTACGCTTGGCCCCTGCGTTGGTTCTGAGGGGTATCAGTTGGTGGATGTCAGCAGTGAGGCGCCGTGGAATTCTCTTCGTTAAAGTGTTGTAGGGTAGGCCATTCCTAAAGCCGCAGAATGTGATGCTGGCGTGTTCCCGCGCGAACACGAGCGAGCTGTCAGAATGTTCTACTGAGTCTCTTTCTAAGGTAAACAAAGATGATTAAAGCAATCACTTTCGATTTTTGGCAGACGCTTTACGCCGATTCACCAGAGTTGAATGGAAAACGTGAAGTGTTGCGAACAGAACGCTGCCACGAATTTCTTGCAGAACGTGGCTATTCCGCCACGCGCGATGAAATTGGTGCTGGATTCCAAGCCGCTTACAATCTTGTGTCTGAAATGTGGCATCAACATCGGGGGGTATCGGTAGAAACGTGCATGCTGCGGCTCGTTGATTCGCTTCAGATTCACCTCGATTCAACCGACATCGAACGTCTCATCGTATCCGTCGGCAGAGCCTTTTTCGATTCGCCTCCTAAGCTCATGCCATTTGCTAAGGAGGTGCTCGCTCGACTTCACACCAAATATCACCTCGCAATCATTTCGGACGCGGGACTCACGCCGGGACGGATGGTACGCCAGTTGATGGAGCGAGATGGTCTCTTGGGCTACTTTGATGTACAAACATTTTCAGATGAAACTCCGTACACAAAACCAAAAGTCGTGCAGTTTCACTCGACCTTGAAGCAACTCAATGTTGAACCCGCTGAAGCGGTGC
>JADFGN010000246.1 GCA_022567695.1 Candidatus Poribacteria bacterium
CACCTATCGAAACAGGTGCGAGCAACAGGAAACGAGCGTCGGCATGTTTAATCTAGCGGGCTAACTCTTATTTAGACGGCATTTTTTCCACATAAAAATTTTATTAGGAATTTTGCTTCAAAATATGTCCGGTAAGTTTGATTATTGGACGTTTTGGGGATATTTTTAGTTTACCTGAATTCTTAGGCCCGCGCCACGGAAATGTCACGTTTGTGAAATCCTCTCAAAATCGCGTCCGATAACCGATTCGTGGCGTTTCTCAAAGGGAGATTCACAAAAATGTCCAAAGTATTACTTGATGGCGCACACAGTAATCCCCGGTTCAGCGGCAACGATTGAAAACCAGAAAGTTGTTTTGGTAGGCACTGGAGGCAATTGCGCTCCCTTCAGCGGACCATCGATCGCCTGTCCAGCCAGATTCCAAATGCTGCTCGTTTCTTGATCGGTGAATCGCTCGTTTCGTACCTCAAACGTCAGTGTGCGCCCCACTGCGATCGGCTTAAAAGCTGCGCCGCTTTCCTCATTCGTAAACACGACAATGCTCTGCCCGCCAATGGTGTCCATAATTGCAGCAAGCCCTAGCTTTGCCACTGGATAAGCCTTCGCATCATTTCCAACCTTCACGGCTAACACCTTTTCCCCCGCTGCCAATCGTGGGTCTTTTCCTGCCTCGCTCACGGGAAAAGCAAACTTGCCCCTATTCACAGATTCGGGATAGTCTCTAAAGGGATCAAAACTATAGTCTCGTGGGAATCCGGTGTCACGCGAAAGCACTTGCGTTTCCGGGTGGAGATTTCGCCACTCACCCCAAGTTCCTGTGAAACTTGGCAGGAGCGTCAGTATTTTGTCTGTCAGCGTTCCAACGATAGCACGACCAGCCACTTGCCACCAGTAGCTGCCGGTTTCGTAATCCAACATGACCATGTCCGACTCAAATAATGCGCTGGTATTACCAAACGTCAGCGTACGATTTTCCAGACGGCGGCTGAATACAATACCGCTGAAGCACAAGGGACAGAACGAAATCAGTATCGGTTCACCAGCCAGCGTGTCGTTGACAATTTCATGAAAGTTCATAATGCGGGTCGGGTAAGCCCATGCCTGACCCGCATCGGCATAACCGATAATCACATCCCTATCATCTAACCAAGTGGCTTCTGCTGCGGATTCGTATTTCGGATTGTTGAGTGGTGGAATCGCATCCCGGAGTTCCTCAATGAGTTCCGCTGATGCTTTGCTCAAAGGCACCGCACGATTGACAGGTTGGAAGGTATCGAAAAAAATCTCATCCAACGGCACGCTGTGCTTCGAGAGGTCTACGGGCGGGACAAATTCGGGTGGTTCAATTTCGGCCAAGTCAATTGGCAATTTACCAATTGCCAAAGATTGCTGTTGAATAATGGGCGTGTTCTCTCCGTCACTGACGTGCACTTCGATGGTGACAACCTCTACACCTTCTGGTACTGTCCATTCAACAGTCGATGTGGTTGCTGTCAACCTTGTGTTATTCACAACCCATGTGTAAATCAAAACATCGCCATCTGGGTCGTGTGCAACGACTTGGAATGTCACGCGATTGCCCGGTTCAGCGGTCTCCGGAATAATTAACTGCTCAATGACGGGCTCCGCGTTTTCGCCACACCCAACCAAAACTCCAACGAGAATAGTTAGCAAAAGCAGACAGATAAATTCCCTCATGATATTTTCCTCCAGCGTGATGTGTGCCATGGATTCACAGACACGGAAATGCGGGCATTCATGGCACTGTCCTTGCATTATGTTTTCTTACCCCATTTCTCAATGATACGTTTAATTTTCATACATTTTAATGAAGAATGGTGTAATCTATTTGACAGAAGATTATTCTAAATGGTTGGGAAAATGATTCTTGCAAGCCGCAATTCCCTTTCTAAACCTCACCACACCTGTTGCGTCTAAATGGTTCGATTCCAGCCAAATTCAAAAGTAAAGCGGATAGGAGACACCTAAAGTGCAAAATGCGCTCGACAAATCATTGATACAGGTGATGCGTGATGCAAAACTTATTTCTGAGAACGAGCATCAGCGGATGCTTGAAGAAATCGAAGAAGCAGGCGTTTCCATGGAGGAAGTGCTTTCAAAGCAGGTGAACCCGAAAGTCCTCGAGCTTGCCAAAAAGAGCCTTGAATACGGTGTCGGATGCATCCAATTAGAGGATATTGTTTCAGAGCCTGAAACAGTCGAAAAAATTCCTGCCAGTTTCGCCTACCGAAATAAAATCGTACCGATTCGCCTCGAAGACGATACACTTACTGTAGCAATGGCAGATGTGCTCGACGTCATGTTGATTGATGAGATTCGGCTGGTCGCCGAATGCGACAGCGTTGAGCCAGTTCTTGCTGACGAGACAGATATCGAAGAAACAATCATTCGGTTTTACGGGAAAACAATCGGTGCTATCCTAAGCGAAGGAATTAAAGGCCCTGTCGGGGCGGTCTCGACGGCTGGACGCGAGACGATTGAAGATTACGGTATTGATGAAAAGGACCTCAGCCAAGATCCAACTGTGATAAACGCCGTAGATCAGATGATTATTGATGCCACCCGGATGGGTGCCAGCGACATTCACATTGAGCCGTTCCCCAATGAGGTCAAGATTCGCTTCCGAATTGATGGCATTTTAGAGGATCAGCCACAACCCCCGCCGCATCTGCAAGCCGCAATCACCTCCCGTGTTAAGATAATGGCTGGAATGAATGTCGCCGAACGTCGTCGTCCCCAAGATGGAAAAATCAGCAGGCAACTCGCGAGCGTGGGAAACCGCCATATTGATCTTCGAGTTTCGACAGTGCCGACAGTTGCAACCTACCTCGGTGAAAGTGTCGTCCTCCGGATTCTCGATCGGCGGTCCATCGAATTGGGGCTGGCGGAACTTGGACTAATGGACGCTCACCTTGAGATGTTTTACCGGATGATTCGTAAACCTCACGGTATTATCCTCGCGACGGGACCAACGGGAAGTGGGAAGACAACGACGCTGTACGCCTGTCTGAAAGAAATTAACACACCCGAAGTTAAAATTATCACAATTGAAGACCCTGTCGAGTATGAGTTAGAGGGAGTTAACCAGATTCAGGTTAATCCAAATATTGATTTCACATTTGCGGATGGGCTGAGACATATTCTGCGCCAAGACCCCGACAAAGTGTTGGTCGGTGAGATTCGAGACTATGAGACGGCAGAAATGGCAATCCATACCTCGTTGACTGGGCACATTGTCTTTAGCACACTGCACACCAATGATGCACCGTCTGCAATCACCCGGCTTATCGATATGAATATTGAACCCTATCTGGTTGCCTCAACGTTAGAAGGAATTATCGCGCAACGGCTGGCTCGACGTGTCTGTAAACATTGCTGTGAAATGTATCATCCCGATTCGCGGGAGGTTCAGGATTTCTTCGGTAAGCAAGCGGGGGAACTGGATCCAAATCTGATGATTCCCCGTGCGGTGGGGTGTAAAGAATGTCGGGAAAGAGGTTATAGAGGGCGAGTCGGTATTTTTGAAGTCATTCTGATGACTGAAAGGTTGCGAGACATGACGCTTGAACGCGCATCGGCAAGCCACATCAGGCGAGTAGCGATGCAGTTGGGAATGAAGACTTTACGTGAAGATGGCTGGAAAAAAATTGTTGACGGTTACACTACTATGGAGGAAATTGTACGTCTCACGCAGGAAGATGAGTTTGATGTCGGCGAAGTTGTATGATGAAGATGCAAGGATACAAGATGCAGGATGCAAGGATACACTCTGAATCCTGAATCCCTGTTTCACATCAGTCATAATTTACAGTAAAGTATAGGTGTTTCGCCATGCCACGATTTCGATATGACGCCCTCACAACGACTGGAACAACGATTAGCAATACAGAAGAAGCGAACTCTAAGGGCGAGTTGGTGTCTAAGTTGAAGGCGATGGGATATTGGCCCACGAGCATTGTTGAGGAAAGTGCGGCGGCTGAAGAAAAACAGGGGTTTCAGATTCCACTACTCCGCCGTCGAATTAAGGCGTCGGAAGTTGAGTTTTTCACGTATCAAATCGCAACCATGATTAACGCCTATGTTCCTTTGCCACGCGCGCTGACAGTGACCCTCGCCCAGATTACGAATCCAGAACTTCTGAGGATAGTCGAACAGGTCAAACATGACGTAGAACACGGTTCGACATTCCACGATGCGCTTGCCCAACACCCAAAGGTGTTTTCTGATCTGTATGTGAATATGGCGAAAGCCGGAGAAACAGGCGGTGTTCTTGGTGTTGTGCTAGGACGATTGGCAGAATTTGCCGAACGGCAGCGGCTTCTCAAAAACCAAGTTGTTTCAGCTTTAACTTATCCCGCAATCTTATTCGGGTTAAGCACAATCGCCGTGGTCGTTTTAATGATTGTTGTCGTACCCAAATTTACAGCCATGTTCACCGATTTGGGGGCTGAACTTCCAGCTCCAACACGGTTTCTGATTGGTGTCACCGACTTCCTGAAAGCTTATTGGTGGGCAATTGCTGCGGTGGGAATCGCCTTGGGTTTTGGTATAAGACAGTACCTTCGTACAGAGAGTGGCGTCCTTACCTTTGATCGGATAAAACTTAAGTTGCCTTTATTCGGGCAGATCTTTAGCACCTTTGCCATTGTGCGTTTTACCCGAACAATGGCGACGTTACTTGAAAATGGTGTATTGTTGCTTCCAGCACTTCGAATCGTAAAGGATACAATTGGAAACCGAGTTTATCATGACATAGTCGCAGAAGCGGAAAAAGAGATCGAACACGGTTCAACGCTCTCAAGGGAACTTGAGCGGAACGGGGATTTCCCTGTCCTTGTGACCCACATGGTTGCGGTTGGCGAAGAGTCTGGCAATCCCGAACAGATGCTTACTAAACTTTCGGAATATTATGACGTGGAGATCAAAAAGAGCCTCGAACGTCTAACGAGTTTAATCGGGCCATTGGTAATCTTATTTATGGGACTGATCATCGGGTTTATCGCTGTCGCGATGATATTGCCAATTTATGATGCCAACAAGTTGCTGGGATCGTAATAGCGATGATATTCTTCTCAGAGCCTTCTCCGATTTCAAGGTCAAATTGAAACGCGGGATGTTCTTAGCTTATATCTAAAATCGAGAGGTGTACCACATGTTAAAGCAATTGAAAACAGATGAATCTGGATTTACACTCATCGAAATCCTGATTGTCATCGTGATACTCGGGATACTGGCAAGTGCGATCGGACCGAGGTTGATGAGCGCACCTGATAAAGCAAAGGTTGCCCAGGCGCAACAACACGTTGCCGCATTGGAAACTGCCCTCCAGATGTATTCACTGAACGTTGGGGATTATCCCACATCCGAGCAAGGCTTGCAGGCACTTTGGAAGTCTCCTAACCCGGAACCTGAAAATTGGGAAAGAACAATTCAAAAACCCACATTTACAGATCCGTGGGGACATGATTATGTCTACCTTTACCCCGGCAATCACGAAGGTTACGATTATGATCTCTATTCGCTTGGAAAAGATGGCAAAGATGGCGGCGAAGATTTCAATACAGACATTACAAGCTGGATTGAAGAAGTGGAGTAGCCGATTCAAAAGTCGCTCAGAGCATGGCTTTACGCTGATTGAGATCATGCTTGTGTTGACGTTAATCGCCATCCTATCCGCGGTGACGATGCCCTCTATGCGTGGCTTCACCGCATCGTCACGCTTGAAATCATCTGCCCATGCGATTCGGGACATGCTGAATTTCGCACGGGATATGGCAATCACCGAGAAAGCGGCTCATCTGGTCGTATTTGACTTTGATCGTAACCTCTACTGGCTGGCTTCGAGCGAAACTTTTGATGTGACAGATCCGTCAACCTCTTCGATTACAAGTTCATCAAGCACCGTCTTACAAGCCGCAAGTCAAAATCAGACCGAACAGACGACCGCTGCAACGGGGCAGCCAACAACCATTTCACGCACCAGCATGATCCTCGGTATCCCGCAGAAACTCACTCACAACATCAGCCTGTCTCGTATGATGACTAACCGCAATTCTCAATCGAGCCAAGTTGAATCCGGCGTTGATTATATCTATTTCTCACCGACGGCGTCCTCCGAAGACACGATTCTGTATATTCAGGATAAACGTGGTAAAACAATGTCCATAACGATTGAAAGCGCGACGGGGCGAGTTTATCTCCAGCAGGTCGCCGATCAGGAACGTGATGAGTTAGGGTTGCCGACGGTTTTTGACATGGGATGATTTCTTGAAAGCTAATCCCTCAAGAACGGCAATTAAATAACTGGTGCATTTACGACCTCCCCTTGCCCCTCCTTCGCAAGGAGGGGAATTTACGCGGCTCGGTTCTCCCCCTTTCTCTGAAAAACAGACAAAGAGGAAGTTAGAGGGGGTTGAGCGAAATGACTGACTTAATGAATCCTGATTCCTCAGCAATGCAAAAGAAGGAAGGCCGTCATGCCGATACTCGACCATTTAAGTTTAGAAATCCTTGATATTGCGGATTTTGATGCCTTCCACTCTCAGTGGGCATCCAAAATTGTGGCGGCTCTCAATAAAACTCTGCCAAAAGGATTTAGGGCGAAAGCGCACACCAGTATTGGGACAAGAGAGGTCGATGTACGAACTGACCGATCTTTGGATGCTTCGACAAAACAGAGATTAATTGCTCAGTGTCAAGTTACCGATTCCGCTATTGTCTCGGAAGTTACATTTCCTCAAGATTTGGAAATATTTGTTGATTACATTGATCGAGGGAAGCAGATTACCGTCGGGGTTCTTGAAATTATCAGCCGAGCGAATAAAGACCGCTCCGGACATAGAAATACTTTTGTCGCTAAGTGTAGCAATTTGCTGGCAAGAAATGTGTCCCTAATTATTATCGATATTCTGGCTCTGCCCGCTTTTAATTTTCACAATCAACTCCTTGAAGTCCTAGACATAAAGAAGGGATTTTTCAAAGATTCAAAAAAGCCATTATATTGTGCCGCATATCATCAAATCTCAAGTCAAGAGAATAAACCTGCGGTCGAGTTTTGGAGATACGCCTTAACAGTTGGTGATTCTTTGCCCAATTTGCCTCTTTTTATCACATCTGAAATTGCGGTTCCCGTAGACCTCGAAAGGTCGTACATGGAAATGTGTGATGAGTTGAAAGTGTTTGAGAAATAATGAGGAGACGAGTTTGCACATGAGCCTTTTGAAGAATATCCCATCACCTTTCCATAAATCGATGAATAACGCCCGAGGTTTTACTTTAGTCGAGATTCTCGTTACGCTACTCATCTTATCAATCGCGTTGCCGACGTTGTTGCGAACTTTTAGGGATGCAGCGCGAGCACAAGCACTATCGGAATTCAAGACGACCGCCTTGTATCTCCTCAAATTTCGTATGGCAGAGATTGAGGTCACAGGCTATCCGGACATTGGTGAGGAGGACGGGGAATTTGGGGAGAACTCGCGTTACCTATGGCATTCTGACGTTCAGGATGTCGAATCCGAAGACATCGAAGGATTGCGCCACATCACTGTGACAGTCACATGGCAAGAACAAGGGCGAGAAAAATCGATCTCGATGAACACATATCTTGCAGATCGTCAAATGCCACAGCAGGGGCAGGGTCAAGGTGGACAGCAGCAAAACCAAGGGGGCCAGCCGGGTAGATAAAGGTAGAACAGGGCAGCCTCCGAGTGACTAACAATTAAGCTGAAGCAGAACGATGATTAAGAGAACAAAGTGACAGAAGGATTAACGAAGAGGAAAAGGAAGGATGAACAGATCGGTTTCACGCTTCATTAACACGCATGGATTTACGCTCATTGAATTGCTAGTTGCGGTCAGCGTTCTCGTCATTATCGGTAGTGCAGCTTACCTCGTGTTTGATGCCGCCCTTAATCTTTACCAGAAGTCCGAATCGCGGATCGTGATGGGCCAAAAGTGCCGCATCGGGTTAGATCGCATCGCGACGGACTTGACCAACATGCAGGCAATACAAGGGGATGAAGCCCTTGCCCTGATTTCTCAAGACGAGCCGGGTGAAACAGGCGATCGAGATTTAATCAGCTTTGTGACCCTCATCAATACAGATCCAGATCCGTTTCTTGCGCAATTGAACCTTGCCACGCAAGTTAGGGATGAGGAAGACGCCGAACCGCTTTTGAGCGATGTCCAGCGAGTCATCTACTATATTGGGCCAGATCCGAATCAGCAGGAGGACGAACAGGATTTCGAAAGCCGGGGCACAATGTTTAGCGCTGATGAAGAAGGCGAGAATCCGGTGTTCTTGCGAATCACGACAAGTGCCCTCGATCCTGAAATCGTCGTCCAGCCTTTGCTTGAAGCGGGTACAATTCCCGAAGAAGATGAGGATGGCAATCCCATCCATGTGGATATTGCAACTATCATCGATCAGGTCACCTCCTTTGATCTGAAGTATTTCGATGGCGAGGAGTGGTACGAGTCATGGGAAGACACCGAAACAATTCCGAAATCGATCCAAATTCTCATCTCGGTTGCCAACGAGAATAACAATCAACGTCAAAGTGTCAAAGCGATGACTCAATCGACGATGGTTTACCTACCGATGAGTGCGAACTTTAGTGAACAGCCTGCTGGTGGACAAGGCGGATAAGAGGAGGTGCGGGAATGGAAAAATGGAGAGAACAATCAGTCAATTACGCTTCACGTTTCGCAAGCAATCGTGGACTATCATTAATCTCGACGCTCTGGATTCTGACAATCCTTTCCCTGTTGGCGACACAGTTTCTGCATTCTATCCGCCTTGAACAACGGGCACAGGCAAATTTCGCAGATCGGACGAAGTTCTACTATACAGCAAAGGCAGGTTTTGAACGAACGATTGCAATGCTGCGTGCCGACGATACCCCTTATGATGCCTTCAATGAAGATTGGACTCAAGGACTCGAAGAACAGATCGAAGACGGCTTGCGCTCAGGAAATTCTCTCACCTATCAGGTACAGATTACTGACGAGGGTTCAAAGATTAATATCAATACCGCAGACGCAGATGTGATTCGGGGATTATTGAGTATGGTTGGCTATGAGGAGGAAGAAGCCACCGAACAACCGATTGCTGAAGCAATTGTTCAGGGGCGCCCATATCGTACTGTGCGTGATTTGGCGAGGGTTGAAGGGATGACACAAGAGATTCTTTATGGTCAGCAACAGGCAGATACCACAGGAACGGCATCAACCTTGTTAGACGGAGAAGACGATCAACAAAATACGCTGGGACTGATTGATCTGGCAACGGTTTATTCGATCGACAAAAACACCGATGCGAATGGGCAACAGAGAGTCAACATTAAAAGCGCGGATTCCCAGCAATTAACGCAACTCCAGGGAAACAACAATCAATCCATCTTCACGCAGGGCGAAGCGGAATCTTTGACTCAACAGCAAGACTCTATCAATAGCATCGGAGACTTACTTGATGTGCAAGCGGTTTCCGATCAGATTTTCGACAACATTCGTGATCGGATTAGCGTCGATAGCAGCGAGGATAATCAAGATATGGTAAACATCAACACAGCTGATGAGAGCCAATTGCAGACGCTCGATGGGATTGATCAGGGAATCGCTCAGCGAATCATTGCGCATCGTGACAATCAGGGAAATTTTCAAGATGTCGATCAACTCAAAGATGTCAAACTGGTCACGACTGACGAGTTCAAAAACATTGTCGATAAAATCACGACCACCGATGATGAAACAATAAGCGGGCTGATTAATATCAATACCGCTTCTCAGGAAATTCTCCAATTACTGTCGGGCATGGATGAACAGAAGGCACAAGCAATCATTGACCGTCGTGAAACGACACCGGAAAATAATCAGCAGAACCAAGGAGAAGGTGAGGAGGAAGGAAATCCGTTTACGAATATCGGTCAACTCCTTGATGTACAGGGAATCGATGTCGATACGTTTCGTCAGATCTCCAATCTCGTCACTTATCGATCACACGGCTTTCTAATCGAAGCAACTGGCGTTGATTCGCGAGGCAAAGCAATCGCCACCTGTATTGGAGCAATAGATCGAACGGGAGAACAGATCGCCATCAGATATTGGAAACAGAATTAACACAGTCGTTTCGCAGAAATCGCAATTCACTTGTATCCGGATACAGAATGCAGACAAAACATTTTAGGTTTTAATCATGGCAAAAAATCAGATCGTCGTCGTTGATATTGGGACAAATACAATCAAGCTGATCCAGTTGTTGCAAACAGGCTCGGAAATACGTTTGATTAGCGGAGGTGTTGAACATTATCCGCGTC
>JADFGN010000247.1 GCA_022567695.1 Candidatus Poribacteria bacterium
AATGCATGGTAGAAGCGAAGTTATCTATGATTTTGTCTAGGGCGTGTTGACGAATTGATCGTCGATCCAATTGTAGCCCAAGATTCTATCTTGGAACCTTTTAAAGGCCAACTTAGAAAGTTGGGCTACCACTGCGTTTCTCCGAATTCGTCAACAGAACCTAGACACTTTAGACACTTTGAAAAACCAAAGCACATCACTTGCGATAGTAGATAACTAAATAATTCCCCAGAAGTCTAATCTCTTTCTGGGGAATTATTTAGCACCAAAGGTTATTAACAACATTGAATCTGGATTGGAATATCACAAATATTTAAGGAGTCGATACCCATGCCAAAAGATGAACTTTTTCAGGAAACCGTCACTCGTGTTGAACGGCCGTCGGCGCACTTTACGTTGCTTCGTGCCCCCGATGGTAACTTCCTTGGCGCGTCTGACAATGAACTTGCGACCTTTGATTATGTTGACGATAAGGCCATATGGGAGCAGGTGGCTTTGCACTCTCGGTCGAAGACCGGAGTCGAAGGTTGCGACGCCTATCGCCATGTGGTCACCGGTCTCGTACTCGAGGCAGAAGCTCTTGATTCTGCGGATGGACGAATCCTTCGCCATGATGGTGTTCCGCTGGCCAGTGATGGTACCACAGCGGATGAAGGTGCTGTGTTCTCCCCCGGACATGGGCCAGCACACCTGCCGTCCGAGTCTCTAGAATCATTCAACCAAAACGGATGGGTCTGTCTTCCATCTATCATAGCACCCGAGATTGTTGAAGAGTTGGAGCGCGTTAGCTGTACCGGTCGCTGGGAAAACGAAACCTATGGTCGGAGCAAGCCGCCTTTGAACGAGAGTGCGGCGGTGGCAAAAATCGCGACTGAACCCGTGTCCTTGTGGCTGATGCGCAAATATATGCAGACCCATGAAATTCGCCTCGGACATTCACCCAGCTTCGCTATACTCGCTCCTGACGATGGCAAACGGAATGTGCAAGGTTGGCATTCAGATTTCCCTTACCTCTGGGGCATTGCAGGCGGTGCAGCCGGTAACCGAATACCAACCCACAAGGTCGATGGATTGGTCATGGGCGTCCAGCGCAACCTGTGCGTCTCGGAATTTACCAAGGAGAATGGGGCGACCTGTTTCAAGCTCGGAAGCCACACACGGGGCGAAGGTCCGCCAGCGGAGTGGGGAAACGGGAATACCGCCAGGGAGCCGGGGTACCGGGAAGCCAAAGGGCTGCCGTACAGCGGACCGGATGCCGATGTCATTGAGGCGCCGCCGGGTAGTTATATCGTCTACGATTCCAGGATCTGGCATCGCGCGGGTGTGAACCGCACGGAGCATAAACGCGCGGCCATGTTGCAGGCGGTGGTTCCGATGTACATCATGCCGTTCATGGATACCAGTCGCCCGTACAAGGACTTTATCCATAGTCCCCTGGTAGAAGAGCTGACTGAGCTAGAGCGAAAGGAACTTGAAGCGATTATGGTGAACAGGATCGTCGGCCCAGGTGGACAGCTGGCCATCACCGTTGACGAGGAGTTGACCGAATTAGTAAAAAAATAAAAGGAGATAATATCAATGCCAAAAGCCAAAATCGCATCGATAGGTTGTGGATGGGTGGCAAAACGTTGGCATCTGCCGACCATCGCCGAGTTGACAAAAAGAGGTGATTTGGATTATGTCGCCGTGTGTGATATCGATGAAAGTACAGCCGCCGAAGTCGGCGAGCAGTACGGTCTCCCGTATTATACCGATTTCGAGCAGATGCTGGAGAAACACAAGGACATCGACGTAGTGGACATCGCCACCGGCGATTATACTCACCATTCGGTGGCCAAAATCGTGGCCGAGCACAAGATGCACCCCATCGTTGAAAAACCGATGTGTCCGACCCTTCCCTGTTGCGATGTGATAATAGACGCTTGCAGGAAAAACGGCGTCCACTTTGAAGTCGCCGAGAACTACTTCCGGATGCCGGGCGATCGCATCCTCATAAAGCTGATTACCGAAGGCGTGCTCGGTGATATCATGAGGGTTCACTTTATCGAACCGTTTCGGCAATCGCCGTTTTTGCACGGTTCAGGAAAGCCGCGTGGAATATCTCGACCCGTATCACATTTCGGTTCCCACTCGGGCGTCTGCATCGACATGGGTGTGCATCGGATGTCTCAGATTCGATTCTATGCCAACAGTGAGCCGAAAAAGATAGCGGCAATCACCAAGCAGTTTGTTCCCGGCGATGACAAAATCTTCGAAGATTGGGGACATGCGATGATCGAGTTTGAAAGCGGTGCAGTTGGCATTTATGAGACATCTACGGTCGGCGAGCAGACGGTCAAGGGCAGATATATTACGGGAACGAAAGGGACGATAATGGATGCCGATCATTGGTCTGATGATTTTCCGCTTCGCGCCCTAGTCAACGGCGAGATGAAAGATATCCCAATCGAGAAGGAGAGGCATACGGTCGATGGGGTAGATGTTCTTTCAAGGATAGTCGTCCATACCGAGCCTGAGATTGTCTATGAGAATCCTTTCAGAGAGTATGCCATAGACGAATGGAACGTCGGTACCGCCGAGGAGATCATGAGCATAGCCAACGCGGCACTTTTTGACCGAGAGCCAGAATACGGAATCGGTGGCCGAAAAGATGTGGAGATGTGCATCGCTTTATATGAATCTTCACTTTTAGGGATGACGCCCGTTGAGATTCCGATAACGGAGATCACCAATTATGAACAGATGGTTCATGACGATTATCGTGAAGTGTTTGGCCACGCCCTTGACAAGAGGTAGCAAGGAGAGCGGGCTAAAAGCGCATGCCCCACCTTGACCGATTTGAGCGTGGAATAGTTCCAACTTCCATAAAAAAATATGGAAATTGTTCGTGATTGTAATCGTTTAACTCAATGACATTCAGTCATTATCGATCGCGCTAACGAACTATTTCCGTCATCTTAAACCGTTCTCTACGTTAGACCTCTCCTTTTATTGAAGCTAAAATCAACAGACAATTGAAACGCTACGTTTGTAACGGACGTTTACATGGGTATAAAGGAGGGTTGAAGATGACGGTAACAGAGTTGGCACAGCGTTTAAACGTCACAACGCAAGCCATTCATAATCGTATCCGGCGAGGAACTATCAAAGCTGAGAAAACCAACGGCAGCTGGACAATCAGCGAGCAAGAGTGTAAACGGCTACTCAACGGATTGCAAACGGATGTAAATGGGCATTGCGATACGTGTACACGATAGGAAGAGAAGTTTACACTCGTTTGTGATCAGAACCAGTATATGAAGAAACGCGTGGAATTTTTGGAGTAGCAGGTCCAACGCCAGACGGTGCTACTCGCAGCAGAGCAACAGGAGTGGTTAAAACGCTTGCCAAGCCCGTTGAATTGGATTTCATCTTTACCGAGGTCAACAAAATACACCCTTATCATTACGCGAAATCGAGGTTGTAAATTTCTGAGCGGACGATTTCTTTGTTCCATTTTTTGGGCAACCATGCTATAACATCCCTCTATTGCATAAACTTCAGTCAATCACAAAAATTATTGCGTCTGGATTGAGAGGTTTTCCTGCCGAGTTATAATTCGCGAGACTCAATTTCAATAATGGGCTTCAGCAAAGGAGAAAACGGAAATCTTAACGCCGAAAAATTTCATTATGGCGTCTGATCACACCGCCGCTCCTGTTACCCCAAGTCAGCAGTGAAAGCTTACCGAGATTTAATGACTTGTCAAAATTAAATTGACTGGACGTGCTAGAGGTGAATCAGAATGGAAGGTGAAGGTAAAACCAGAGAGCAACTCCAAAATAAATTCGCGGAATTACGCCAGCGGATTGATGGATGGGAAGCATTGGAAATCAATCGCAGGCGAACAGAGGAGGCATTGCGCAGGACAGAAAAACAGATACGGCCATTTTTGGAACAAATCGCCAATGAGCTTAAGGATAGGTGGCGATCTGAAGATGTTGATAAATCCCCAAACCGGTCGCGGGCAATCGATGAACCATCGCAGTGTAAAGAACAACTCCAACAGGAAGAGCGCACGCAAGCGGAGTCACTCAATTTGGATGTACGGAACTTAGAAGAAACCAATCGGGAGTTAGAGGAGTTTAATTACATTGTCAGCCACGATCTTCAAGAACCGGTCCGTACATTGACAAGATACTGCCAACTTCTGAAAGAAGATCTCGGCGATTCACTCTCACCGAATGCCACCGAGGATATCAAATTTATCACCGAAGCGGCTGACAGGTTGGAGGAGTTGATTTCCGATTTTCTGGAATTTTCTAGAGCCGGATGTGCGAATTTTAAGGAAATCGCTGTGGACTTGAACGACTGCATGACAACAGTGATGAATCACCTGAAAGCCCGCCTCAAAGAAATGGGAGGCGACATCAAATGGGATGCCTTGCCCATTGTTAATGGTGACCAGACTCTTGTAACTCGCATTCTACAAAATCTGGTGGACAATGGGCTTAAATTTCGCGGGGAACAGATACCTTGCATCCAAGTATCAGCACAGTCATCGGGTCAACAATGGGAAATTACCGTTGCAGACAATGGAATCGGTATAGAAGCAGAATACCTTTCACAGATCTTCTCTCCATTCAACCGATTAAATCGCGGAAGCAAATACGAAGGCACTGGCATCGGTTTGACGATTGCTCGGAAGTTCGTCGAACAGCACGGTGGCAGGATTTGGGCAGAGTCTGAGCCGGGCAAAGGCAGTCTATTTAAGTTCACCTTAAATAAATTCTCCCAACCCAGTGGGTAAAAATGAGCAAGATAGTATCTTGGCACTCGAATCGTGTCGGTGTGAGCCATCTAAAAATCGGATGCCGTTCATCTGAGTGGTCTTGCTGCCAAACGATAAATCGCACGGAGAAATCACCAAATGAGAACTCCACTGAAGGTGTGGATCATTGATGATAATTTAGCGGATTCAACCTTCCTTTTGCGTCTGCTAGAAAAACTCCCACTCTGGCAAGTCGATGTCGACGTATATGACGAATTCCACACCGAAGAATTCGTCCAGTTTCAGCAAAGTCCGCCGGAGGTCGTTTTCGTGGATTACGTGTTAGGTGCAAAAAAAGGCACGGACGTGATTCGCCGTCTGGCTGATACTGGCAGTCACGCCGCCTTTATTCTACTCACAGGGCATGGAGACGAAACGGTTGTCACCCAAGCTTTGCGCGCCGGCGCCAGTGATTACCTAACCAAAAGAGAACTTTCCCATAGCGAGTTCTCGCTTGATATTCTGGATAAAACCCTACGGCATGCGATTCAGCGTAAGCGAACCATGGAACAATTGGAGCATAATGCCTTTCACGATAGACTCACGGGGCTGGGGAACCGAGCCTTGTTCATAGAGCATCTGAGGCATTCTATCAAACACACGAAACGGCATGAAGCCGAGTTATTTGCAGTGCTCTTCCTCGATTTAGACCGTTTCAAGAACATCAACGATAGCCTTGGACATACTGCCGGAGATGAATTGCTTATCTGGGTTGCTCGCCGGCTTTCGGAGTGCCTACGCCCCGAAGATATAGCCGCACGCCTGGGTGGTGACGAGTTTACCGTTCTTATCAGCCAGATGAAACACGTCAGCGATTCAATACGAGTTGCCAATCGTATTCAAGAAGTATTGAGTCCTCCTTTTAACCTACAGGGACATGAGGTCTTCATCACTGCGAGTATCGGAATCGCTTTGAGTCGGATAGATTATCAACACCCTGAAGATGTTCTGCGTGATGCCGACGTGGCAATGTATCGAGCTAAGGAACTTGGCAAAAACCGTTATGAGATATTCGACACGGCCATGCGCACCAAAGCAATGAAACGCTTGCAGGTGGAGAACGACTTACAACGGGCGATACACAACAATGAGTTTCGAGTTCATTATCAGCCCATTGTAGAGCTAAGAAGCGGCGTGATTATTGGATTTGAGGCGCTTGTTCGCTGGCAGCACCCCAATCGAGGGCTTCTCTTGCCTAAGGAGTTTATCGCGCTTGCAGAAGAAATCGGACTGATTATTCTTATCGACCAATGGGTGCTCCATGAGGCATGCCGTCAGATTCGTGAATGGCAAAAACGATTTCCCAGCGATCCCCCATTGGTGGTTAGCGTTAATATGTCCCGTAAACAGTTTTTGCAACCGGATCTCATCAAACGGATTGAACAGATTCTGCGGGAGACTGATTTTGATCCCCATTATTTGAAGCTGGAAATTACCGAAAACATCACCATAGAACAGACCGAATTCATTTCCACTATGTTCTCACAGCTGAAAGCGATGAATATTGGGTTATATATCGATGACTTCGGTACGGGCTACTCTTCTTTGGGCGCTTTGCATCATTTTCCGGTTGATATGTTAAAGATTGACCGTTCCTTTATAAGCAATATGCACCTTGATGGCGACGGCTTAGCTATCACCCGCACGATTGTGGCACTTGCGGGTAATTTTGGCATGACTGTGACCGCAGAAGGCGTGGAATCTATCGAACAACTCGCCAAACTCAGAGAGCTGAAATGCGAATATGGACAGGGATACTTTTTCGCCAAGGCAATGGATAATGATGCGGCAGCCGCGTTGATTGCGGCGGCACCACACTGGTGAGGTAGATTTTCTCTGCATCCTAGTAGAAAGTATCCTTAACTTAAGTTTGAATCCACGCGCATTGGGCGTCGAACCTTTGTCATGGTAGATTCAGACGTAGACATATCCGAAAACGTCACTGACACGTCCGAAATCGCACATTCCATCGAATTAAGTGGTAAACTTCTCCAATCGTTGATTTGCGCTTGATTCCGCCGAAAGAAGATGTTATCCAATCCAAAACATCTTTCGGAGGAATTCATGAGCAAACGAGTCTCTCGCGCCCGTGAAAACCGCACGATAACCGTCGACTTCAACGATGGGTAGTGTTATAAATATGTTGATTTGCTAAACTGCGAGACCAAATTCATATCGATTGATAAACAATCCGATGACGGTATCATGCATCAAGATAGATTTAGAGAAACAGATGCTCTTGCGAGCTAAACGCTTTATCCGAGTGCGAAGCGTGAGATGCTTCCGTTCGATTTTCTGTAGCAGCATTTTACCGATTCGATGCGTGTCTGCTGCCAGATGGCGGGTATACGCTCCCCACTTATCGGTATAAAAACTTCTGATGCCAAAAGGGGCAAGAAGCCGCTTCAATTCCAAAAAGACTTCATCCTTACGCGTTCCTAAAGTGTAAGCCAAGGCCACTGAGCTGTCATGGTCAATGGCGTGCCATAGCCAACGTTGGTCGGCTTTTTTGCCCACAAAACTTTGCATTTCATCAATCTCGGCGGCCTCGACACGGCAAATCGCCACGGTCACCGTCTCACCATTGATTCTTGAGAGCAATGGTTGGTTAAGCGGTTGCAATTTTTCTGTTTTTTTTAATTTCGTTGATGACCGTCGATGGGCTGACACATAACACACGGGAGATGTCGCGCACCCCACTCCCGTTGAGCGTCATTGAGATGATCTGTTTCTTGACTTCTGGCAATCGCCCTTTGTGAGCATTTAAAAGCACAAATGTCCGACGACTACACGTCGGATTCTGGCAGAGAAATCTTTGCTTGCCGGTTTCCGTTTTTCCATGTTTGACGACATCCACCTCACCACAGGTGGGGCACTCAATCGGTTTTAATATCATGTTCTCCTCTCTATGTCTCGATAAGTCGTTGACAAATCTGACATACGATACCATAGTTCGGTGAGCAAATCAACATATTTATAACACTACCCTAATCATCGGGGTGAGTATCACGCGCCTGCGTGCGGAAGTCGGTCCGCCAACCCACGAAATGTACGAATCCACGCCCCATCGTCTTCTGGTCATGACAATGGGGGCGCGGAGGCTGGGAGCAGACAATTTAACGGTGATGGGATTGCTCTGGGGGTTCAATCGCGGCTACCGGGTGCACCCAATGCCGCACATGCTTGAAGCGTTGAAGTTGGCTGATGTGGGTCACCTCCACCGCGGGCGGCTTGTTGGCGCAATGATTATGGCAACCGTAATTAGCACAATTGCTTCCTACTGGGCATTTATTGATATGTCCTATCGAGATGGCGCAATCAATAATCCACCGTGGGGTGGCTTCATTCAACTTCAAAACTGGCTTTACTACGCGAAATCCTCTGACTGGATTTCAATCGGCTTTCTCGGCATCGGCGCCACGATCGCTGGATTCGTTTTATGCGATTTCGGTTCCTCTGGTGGACGTTGCATCCTGCGGGCTTCGCTTTGACGGGAAGTACGTGGACAGTTGGCTGGTTATGGTTTTCTATCTTTATCAGCTGGTTTGGGACCGCGGGCGGTGTGAGTCGATACGATGGCACTGGCTTTGTCATCTTCACCATCGAGGATGGATTAGCGATTTTGGCGAACTTGATTCCAGTGACTTTACCACTTAATTCGATGGAATGTGACATTTAGGAGTATCTATGGTAATATATTGTCATGAAATTAAGCCAATATGTCAAGAACGTTGGAGTTCATTTTGACGATTGACAAGACAATTGAAAGGAGAAACCATGAACCGGAGCAAGACCTTATCTGTCTTTCTCGTTTTCTGTCTGCTGTTTCCAACCATCGGGTTTGCGATTGTCGCACCACCGATTGATACGCTGCTGGAGGCATTAAGCAGTCCGGAGATCGACATATCTGAATTCGATCGGCCATTGCCGCCAAGCCCAGCAAATCTCTATTATCTGCAGGGGTTACGCCTCTTGAACGAAAACAAACTTGATGAGGCGATCGAAGTGTTCAACACAGCTTTAGAGCAAGACTCCCGGCATGTTCCAACCATTATGGCACTTGCAGAGGTTGCGCTCAAACAAAATCGGATAGAGGACGCGGCGCAAAGATGCCAAACCGTCATTCAAATCGATCCCCACAATCCCCGATGGCGTGTGGTATATGCTCAAATTCTGGCATCACAAAACAAAGTACCGGAGGCGGAGAAAAACCTTCAAGAAGCCGCGCAACTTGCGCCTGAATCCTTTCAGCCGCGCATGGTCCTGGGGAATTTGTACAATCGCCAGGACAAGCCGGAAGAAGCGGTGAAGGAGTATGAGGCAGCGAGTCGATTGGCCCCCACACTTCTCCAGCCTCGGATAGCCGCAACGTTGACTTACGCCAAAATGGGGCAAATGGATAAGGCGCACGAAGAGGCAGATGAGATAATCAAAGTCGCCCCCCAGAACCCCGCTATATTTACCCTCAAGGGGGCACTCTATGCCCAACAAAACCAGTTCGACAAGGCAGTGGAACTGTTCAAATCAGCGATCGCAGCAGATTATAGCTATCATCCGGCTCATACCCTCTTGGGCGATACTCGCTTTAAATTGAAGGATTACGATGCCGCCATCGAAAGCTACAAGAATGCAATCAGCGTTGCGCCAAACACCATCACTGCACATCTAAATTTGGGTAGTACCTATTTTGTCAAAGGTCAGAGAGCAGAAGCAAAGAACGCCTTCCAGACAGCCTTGAAGCTCAATCCCAATCTCTCGGTGGCACAAAATAACTTAGCCTGGCTTTACGCCGAAGATGGAGAGAATCTCAATGAAGCTCTCCACTTGATGGAATCTGCGGTAAAACAGGCTCCGGAAAATAGCGAATTTCTGGACACGCTGGGTTGGGTGTATTACAGAAAGGGAGATTACCAAAAAGCGCTGGAAAATCTTGAAGCAGCTATTCTGGTGGGAACTAAAGATCCTATGACGTATTACCATTTGGGACAGGTTTACATCAGGCAGGGAGATCAATCGAAAGCACGGGAAACTTTCAGGCAAGCATTGAATCTCAATCCGAACTTTGAGAAAGCAGCGGAAATACAGGCGTTTATCAACAACTCGCAATAAAAAAGCCGCTTCCCAACAAAGGGAAGCGGCTTTATGAGTTTTGAAAACTTCAGTTTATGCTTTCTTTCGCTGTCGGTAGCTTGCACCGATTATACTGAGAATACCAACAGCAAACAGAAGGTATGTTGAGGGTTCGGGGATTACCTCAAGTGTGTTATTAAAGCTGGTAGCACCCGCACCAGTATGTGTGATTACCACATTTTTTGTCAGTGAAAACGGTGTCACCTGATCCGCAGGGAGAATTCCGACAAAAGAAGTGCCTGAGAAAGCTCCCGGTCCAAACGCAAGGATGGGAGTTGGGACCGTCATACCAAATTCAACGTTGAACGGATCGAAGAAGCCCTCCGCGGTAAGGGTTCCACCTGCTGCTATTACTCCCCCTACAGAGTCTTTAATAGCCGGAGTCGACGGAAGACTAC
>JADFGN010000248.1 GCA_022567695.1 Candidatus Poribacteria bacterium
GTCGATGAGTATGTCGGGCTCAAACGCGGGCAACTGACGTGGCTCAAGCCAAATCTTCATCATAATCAATACGATGACACCGTGAATGATGAGTGAGCAAATTAAAAATGGACGGAGAGTTTTTCGGCGTAGCATGCCATCACCATCTTTCATTTCGTAAATTCCGGTTGGATTAGTAGCCGAATTTGCAAAAATTCGGTTCTGAATTCCCCGTTTCACAGCCTGCCCCGATCTATCGGGGGGATTCAAAGCAACTTGCGAATTCAGCTATCCCCCAGTCCTAAGTCACACATGAAACTCCAAAACATCGCCATCGTGAAGGACATCATCACGGCCCACAGTCTGCCCATTATGCCATTTTTCGCCCCAGATGCGTGCAAATTTGAAATTCTCCGCAAAATCCTTGTGCAGCGATATCGCCGCGTCTATGACCGTTCCCCCAATTGGAAGCACGATTGGATCGTCCGGATCGACAGGTTTGCTGGGAGCTTTCGTGTAAACACGCAGGATGTTCAATTGCTTATAAATTTTGCCCTGTAGCGACTCAAGCCCTTCGCTAGTGATAGCGGAAAGCGGATAGATCTCAAAGGTATCATCATAGAACTCACGCAAAATTTCCAGTCGATCTGGCCCGCCCGGATTGTCTACTTGATTAGCGATCAACCAAACCCTCTTGGTGAAGATTGCCGAACCGTGCGAATTTTCTGAGTTATTTCGCCCCTGAATGCCGATCTTCGCCTCACTTAATTTTGATTTAACAATTTCGACCTCGTCTAGCACTTCGTCGCTGGCGAGGCTAACGACCAACAGAACAAGATCGGCGTTTCTCACAAGGTCAAGTACCCACGGTTGAATAAAGTCTGGCGTGATCGATGGTGTATCGATCAATTGGAATTGGATATTTTCATATTTCAGCATCCCGATGTTGGGTTCATGGGTTGTGTACGGAGTAGGGGAAACATCAGGATTGGCATTTGTAAAGCTTGCAAGGATTTGTGATTTGCCAACGTTCGGCGTACCGATTAGTACAATTTGCCCCGCGCCTTGCTTGGGAATGTGATAACTATGTCCTTTCTTCGTCTGTTTTTTGCTTGCGGTTTTTCTCAGTTTGGCGATCCGTGCCCTGAGATCTACCCGTACCTTTTCCGTACCCTTATGTTTCGGGGTAGCGCGTTGCATCTCTTCTAAGAGTTGAAGTCTTTCTTCATCAGTCTTCGCAGCCTCAAGTTGATGCTTGAGTTTATAGTATTGGGGGGGAAGATTTGCTGGCATATGGCATACTCCTGTGATGGGCGAAATGTGAAACGAAAAACGCAGGAGAGTTACCCATCTACAAAGAGAGGTTGTTCGCTCTTCGGAATAATATCGAGTTTCTCTGCGGTATCCATCAGATATCGAATTGCCGCTTCACCTTCCGAACCGTAGTCATAGGTAAATGAGTTGACGTATAATTCGATGTGCTGGCGCATCACCTCATCCTCCATCTCCTGGGCGTAGCGGCGTACCGTAGGCCACACGTCCTGGGGATAGGCATGCGCGTATTCAACACTGGCAGCGAGTGCTTTGTCAGCCTTCTGAATGCGTTCCTTACCCAGAGCTCGACGCATCACAATCCCGCCGAGTGGAATCGCATGGCCCGTGTGCTCTTCCCACCACTCTCCCAAATCCACGATCTGATGAAGCGCATAAGACGGGAAAGTAAATCGACTTTCGTGAATAATCAATCCGGCATCGACGACCCCATCACGAGTTGCTGGCATAATTTCATGGAACGGCATCACACACAGATTGTTGAGTTCGGGACGAAATAGCCGTAGGAGTAGAGCCGCCGTCGTTAGCTTTCCCGGAATGGCGATTCGCTTGCCTTCCAATTGGTCAGGCGACCACGCTTCACGTGCGACAACCAAGGGACCGCAACCCCGGCCAAGTGCCCCACCTGAATGAAGCAGGCAGTAGTTATCCCGCAGGTGTCCAAATGCGTGAAACGATACTTTAGCAATATCTAACGTTCTATCCAAGGCCAGTCGATTGAGCGTTGCAATATCCTCTAACCGTTCTTTTACTGATGTAGCTCCTTCAATTCGGTTCTCCACCCAGGGGGTGAAAATGAAGGTATCGTTTGGACACGGTGAATAGCCGAGTGATAAAGTTTCCATAAATTTTCTGCCTCTTGTTTGCTCGTTGTACTACACAATCTCATGAATATTCTCAATAATCTTCATCACCGCTTGTTGTGCGGCAGTTACCGCCGCAACGATATTCCAACGCTCCCGATTTCGATCTTCGACCAAGTTGCTGACTCCACGCACTTCCAGGAAGGGCACATCATATAACCTACAGATATGCGCCGCTGCCGCGCCTTCCATGCTCTCGCACAGTGCCCCGAAGCGATGGTAGAGTGCATCGCCTAATGCTTGCACACCGGTGCATTGCGAGACGGTGACAAATGGACCGGACTCTGCGCCGCAAATCCGCGCGGCTCTCGCTACGATTTCCAGGTCAAGTGGGAATCGGTTGAAAAGGGGAACATCTCCGGGAACCAAAGGAATTCCGATCTCATCAGCGGGTTTCCACCCATCGGGCGTTATCACGCCAACATCTCCGTAGATCTCCTCTGTTGCCAAAGCGACAGCAGCAATCGGCAAGTGGGCGGGTACATACGCACCTGCAATGCCAAACTGGATAACGAGCTCAGGACGCTGCATCTCTAACTGACACGTCAGGGCATGGGCGGCGTTTACAGCACCAATTCCGGTATTCACTAAGTAACACTGTTTGTCGGCAAACTCGCCTTGAATAACTGTTTTGCCGGCGTGCATCGTGTGCTGTTGATTCACCAACGCACCGATTAGGTTGTCGGATTCTTGCTGCGTTGCACTGAGCAGCAGCAAGTTCAATTGAGCCATGTGAAACGTGATTACCTTGCTGTGAAGAACTTTGCGTCCTTAACTTGATTAAGTCTGAGTCCCCAAAACGTCCCCTGAATTGACTTTTCGGCAGGAGGTGAAACCAAATCTTCCTCCCACCAGTTGAGATCGAAGATTCGCTCCCAGCTTTTTTGAATGCGTCGGTGGTAAGCGCAAGCTGGTAAAGGTTTTGATTCATAGAAAGATAAGCCTTGTTCAGCTAATTCAGCCTCGAATGCTTCACCATCCGCGACTGAACTTGGGAGATACCAATAGTTAAGAGCATAATGCCATAGCTCAAAATCTGACAATAATACGGCATCGTCTGGATGCTCAAACTCTATTCTTACGCCCTGATTCCCTTTTGGAAGATGTCCGGTTGAGCGCAAGTCCGGCTTACGTCGCGCTTCTCCCTCCCATTGAGACCACGCCCAAAGGGGAAACATCTCACGAGAAGGTTTAAATCTCAAACGAATCTTCATTTGATCCGCCATCCACCTGTAAGCCGAAAGAAAAGTCTCTTCTGAGTAGTCTGGATTTGTCAAACGCAATACACCACATTTTTGAAGTTTTTCCCAATCCGGGATTGCTTGAATCGTCCAAAGAATCATGGAAAACCCCATTAGCTGATTATTCTTGATGGTTATATTCTTCTTCCAACGGTAGGGGAATCACATCTTCGGATTTAATCCAGAAGTCGAGTGTATCGCCAACCTTTCTCCCTTGCGTTCCGGGATTAAAAAAAATAGCCTTAACAACCGCCAAATTATCGCCGATTAAGAGTTGGTACTCCTCAATACGTCCCAAGTAGGTCACATCAAGCACTTTCGCGCTGAATCGATTGGGCACATCCGATGGAATTGCGTCACTGATATTAAGAGATTCGGGACGAATTGAACAGACCACGTCGTTTCCATTTACGAAATCATGATAAACGGTGGAGGAGTGTAGCGTACCAATTGGCGTTTCAATCTCAGCACAGCCGTTGGAGCGCAATTGAATCTGACCCGTGATGAAATTGGTTTCGCCAATAAAGCTGGCGACGAAAAGGTTAGCGGGAAGCCGGTAGACCTCACGCGGTGCGCCAACCTGCACAATCACCCCGTCTTTCATCACTGCCATCCGATCCGCCATCGTAAGTGCCTCGGTTTGATCATGTGTGACGTAGACCGCTGTGATGTTTGCCTGTGAGTGAATCTGTTTAATCTCATTTCGCATCTCAAGACGTAACTGGGCATCGAGATTGCTCAACGGTTCGTCAAGCAACAAAACATCTGGCTCAATCACCAACGCGCGTGCGAGAGCGATTCGTTGCTGTTGCCCCCCGGATAGTGTGTTGACGGGGCGATCGGCGTACTCCGGCATATGCACGATTTCTAGCACTTCCGCCACTTTTCGCTGGCGTATTTCTTTGTCAATCTTGCGAAGTGACAGCCCATATTCGACATTTTTGTAAACGGTCATGTGAGGCCAAAGGGCGTAATTCTGAAAAACCATCCCTGCATTTCGCTTGTGGGGTGGCACTCTGTTCATGACCCGATCGCCGAACATCAATTGTCCCGCATCAGGTTCGTAAAATCCTGCAATGATGCGAAGGAACGTAGATTTTCCACATCCCGACGGTCCAAGCAGAAAAAATAGTTCGCCCTTCTGAATTTCGACACTGACATCGTTGACTGCAATCGTGGTATCAAATGCTTTGACGACGTGCTCTAAATGGACTTCGACAGACAATGGAATGCTTCCTCCAGTTTACTGTTTTACAGGCATCACGCACTTCAAATTGAAAAAGTAGCGTCCTGAATGAATCCTGTATCTTGAATCCTGATGTAAGATGCAAGATACGGATGAACCTTACGATAAAACTAACTGCGTAAGTCCTATCTTCAATTTTTGTTTCTATCCTACTGCAATTCCTCGCCGTTGGGCTGAATGTCAATCTGTACGTTTTGGGTTAGGGCTTTGCCGGTTATCTCCACTGTTTTCATCCCATCTGCATAGCCTTCCTTCTTCAGCGTGATTTGATATGTTTTCCGGGCTAGATTGAATAGTCTTGCCTGATACTTGGTGTCGGAAGTGAACCCCTTGTGTTGTCCATCGAGATAGACTTCAGCACCACCAACATTAGATTGAATAATGAGGTCTACTCTGGACTGTCGGAATTCTCCAATGGGTTTCGGCGAGGATTTGTCCTTGATCAGTGCGGGGATAATTGCTGCCCCTAGCATAATCAGAAGCGCGATTCCGAGAACTAGCCAAGGCCACGGTAATCGACGGTTTTTCTGAATTTGTGGATTGTTTTCCATACTTCTCCTTCCGCGTCATGTCTCACCCTTGCCCATCAAACTCCGAGCGAATTAATTTACCGACGCGCTTGAATCGGATCTTTCCCAGAATCTTCCAAATCTCCCACGGCTTGGCTCGACCTCGACTGTTATACGACCAATAGATCATGAAGGCTTGCCCTTTGATATCATCCACAGATGCAGGTCCCCATATGCGGCTATCACTACTCTGATTCCGATTATCGCCCATGGCAAAAACATATCCTTCTGGGACAACGAAAGGTTTGCCTTCCGGGAATTTATGCCGAAACTGATTGCGAGACAGCTTATAATCGGCAAATGCTTCGTCGCCCGGCAAATATTGGGCATTACCAAAGGGCGGAAAGTCGCGCTTCGGGAACGGAACGTGTTTGGTGTAGTTGCTGCCGTCTATTGCTTTGCCATTGACGTAGAGCGTATCTCCCTTCGTTTCGACGGTATCGCCTTCAACCGCGACAATTCGCTTGATGAAGTTTTTTGTTCTTTCGTGGGGTGGAATGAAGACGAAAACATCTCCACGTGTGGGTTTGTGAAAATCAAAAAGTTTGATATTCGTTCTCGGTATTTTGATTCCGTAGATGAACTTGCACACGAGGATGCGATCGCCGACAAGCAAGGTATCTTCCATCGAGCCGGACGGAATCTTAAAAGCCTCAACGACAAAAGGCCGGATAAAACCGAAGACGAGTACAAAGGCAATTGCAATCACCTGAAGGTATTCCCATACGATGGTTCGCTGAAATTTTTGCCAACGGGACAGATTTTCGCTGATATCTGTTGGAGCTTCATTCATCAAATATATAACCTCCAATAATAAGCAGAATTAAAAAAGGAACAGATACAAGAAGTAGGTGTTGACGAAGAAAATAAGGCGTGAAACGTGATGTATGCTCCTTCCTCCGTTTCCTCATCGCCAAATTCCCTCATTTCGTTTCATCAGCTATCGATTGACAAAATTGCCATGAATGCCTCTTGAGGCACTTCGACGCTGCCAATTTGTTTCATTCGTTTCTTGCCTCTCTTTTGTTGTTCTAATAATTTCCGTTTTCGCGTGATGTCACCACCGTAGCATTTTGCTGTGACGTTCTTCCGAAAAGGACGCACGATTTCGCGGGCGATGACCTTATTACCGATTGCCGCTTGGATAGGTACTGCGAACATCTGGCGCGGAATCACTTCGGCCAATTTATTAACCAACGCCTTGCCTCGGGAATATGCCATGTCACGGTGAAGGATCGTCGAAAGCGCATCAACCGATTTGCCATTGAGTAAAATGTCTAGCTTTACCAAGTTCCCTGGTTTATAGTCACCGACCTCGTATTCGAGGGAGCCATACCCACGGGTCAAAGATTTCAGTTTATCGTAGAAATCGATCAGGATTTCACTCAAGGGGAGATTGTAGATAATCTGTGCCCTCGTTTCATCAAGCTGATTCATGCGGACAAATGAGCCGCGCTTTTTTTGACAGAGTTCCATCACATTCCCAATGTAGTTTTGCGGAACGATAATTTCGGCGGTGATGAAGGGCTCCTCAATCCGATCAATCTGATCGCGCGGGGGCATGTACGCCGGATTATCAATTATCACACAATCTCCATCTTTTTTGAAGATTTGATATCTGACGCTTGGTGTCGTGCGAATAACTTTGAGATTGAATTCTCGCTCAAGGCGTTCTTGGATGATTTCCATGTGCAGTAATCCCAAGAAACCGCATCGAAAGCCAAAGCCAAGGGCGATGGAAGTTTCCGGTTCAAAGCTAAAGGATGAATCGTTGAGTTTTAGCTTTTCGAGTGCCTCCCGTATTGCAATAAATTCCCCGGCTTCCTCCGGATAGAGTCCACAGAAAACAAGCGGTTTAATCTCACGATATCCGGGCAACGGCACTGCCGTTGGTCTATCATGATACGTAATAGTGTCGCCGACTTTGGCGTTTTCAATATCACGGACCCCAGCAATTAGATAGCCGACCGCCCCGTTCATAAGTTTATCAATCGGTTTCATATTGGGGGTGAAAACCCCGACCTCTTCCACTTTGTAGGATTTTCCTGTTGCCATCAGCCGGACACGATCGCCCGGCTTCACATGCCCATCAAAGATGCGAACATACATGATTACCCCACGATAGTTATCGTATACCGAGTCGATGACCAATGCCTTGAGAGGTGCTTTTTCGTCATTATGTGGTGGAGGAATTCGAGTGATAATTGCTTCTAACACCTCTTGGATTCCAATCCCTTCCTTCGCGCTAATCAATAGGGCATCATCTGCAGGAATGCCGATAATATCTTCAATCTGTCTTTTCACCTCACTTGGTCGCGCAGTCGGCAGATCGATCTTGTTGATCACGGGGATAACCTCTAAGTCATGATCGATCGCGAGATAGGCATTTGCCAGCGTCTGCGCTTCCACTCCCTGCGCAGCATCGACGATCATGATTGCGCCTTCACATGCGGCAAGGCTCCTCGAAACCTCATAAGTAAAATCGACATGCCCTGGCGTATCGATCAGGTTCAGTTCGTAGAGGTGCCCATCTTTCGCATGATACTCTAGCTTGACAACAGTAGCCTTAATGGTAATCCCACGCTCACGCTCAAGGTCCATCTGATCGAGCACCTGTTCACGCATTTCGCGCTCTGGCAGCGTATCGGTATATTCCAGAAGGCGATCACTCAGCGTACTCTTGCCGTGATCGATGTGTCCTAAAATGCAGTAGTTTCTGATTCTCCGTTGGTCATTAGTCATTGTATGGATAATACCCTCAATTCCTTCAATAGTTTGATTAAATTTTCCTTATCTCTATGATGCCCTCCGCTATTCGATCTCTTGGAGAATCCGCTCGGTTGCTACCTGTGGGGCCTCGGATGCGGTGATCGGACGGCCGACGACGATGAAATCCGCTCCCGCAGCAATCGCTTCGGCTGGCGTCATAATCCGCCGCTGGTCGCCTGTTGCTGCCCACTTCGGTCGAATCCCCGGTGTAACGATTACAAAATCATCGCCGCACACTTGGCGAATCAGTGTAATCTCTAACGGTGAAGCAACCACACCATCCAAGCCTGATTCTTGCGATAATTCTGCGAGATAAGCCACCTGATCTGTTAACTTACGCTGTGTGCTAAAGTCGCGTTGAAAATGTGCTTCGTCGATGCTCGTGAGAATTGTTACTCCCAAGAGAATCGGCATGGGAATCCCTAGATCGGTCGCCTTCCTTTCAGCAGCTTCCCTTGCCGCACGCATCATCTCAAACCCACCCGAAGCATGCATATTTATCATGTTCGCGCCGATCTGTGTTGCTGATGTCACGGCACCGGCAACTGTGTTGGGAATGTCATGGAATTTAAGGTCTAGAAAGATTTCCATTTTTGCTTCGCGCAATAACTGAACAGAAGCTGGACCGGTGGCGGTAAAAAACTGTGAGCCGACCTTGAAGGTCTGCACACAATCAGAAAGCTGTGCTACGATTCGATCGGCGGCTTCTAAGTTATCGACATCTAGGGCGACGATGAGTTTGTCTTTGGGCATAGCACATCCTTTCACTCATGTTGTGTAAATGTATAGCTCATTTTCCCATTTCCTTACAGAGAATTCTTGCTCGTTATTCTCATCAATTATCAGCCATTTACTCCCTGTTTCTCGAATCGGAATCGCGACATTAGATAAAAGAATCCCCTTGTTTTCAAACTCTTGTTTTAACTCCTCTGAAATATTGCGAGTCTCTAAATCACTTTCAAACTTTGGATCAATGCTAAACAACTGTATTTGAGCCCAGACGACGACGAATGGTTTCCAAAGTGTTTTAAAATCTAAAAGTAGACTCCAATGATCAATATAGTAACACTCTAGTCGTCCTCTTTTTGTATAGTACGCTTCAAAGTTGTCGATTTGATCTACCGATATCGCTTCCTCAATAAACGCTAACGCTGCAAAACTGGTTATACCTGGTTTGACGGTAACGATTTTTTCCTGCACATCAGGAGGATAAAGTTCCATTTCCTTCCGCGTAAGTGCGCGAGGACCGATAAAACTCATTTCTCCTTTTAAGACATTCAGTAATTGCGGAAACTCGTTGATGTTGAATCTTCGGAGAACCCTTCCGAGTAGAGTTATCCGCGGATTAATCACTTCTGTGCTAATATCTTTTTTAGGCCCAAACACGGTTGTGAATTTATAAATCTCAAACACTTTCCCATATTGCCCAATGCGTTTTTGACGAAAAAATACTGGCTGACGGTGGATTTTCAAGAGAATCGCCACGAGCAAGAAGATCGGTAAGGTCTCCACTAATCCAATTAATGCAAGTAGTCGATCGGAAACTGATTTACATAAACGGGCTAACTTGTCGAGTTGGTATATTCGCCGATTTCGCCACCTTGTTATAGCATAAATTATCCCTGCAATAATCAGTAGAATCCACACCCAATTCAGCCATCTCACGCCTAAAGCGGTAGAGAGAATAAAAACGATCTTTATTACCATTAAAGTTATCATAAAAAGCAGAGCGTAGAACACAACTCTGGCAACATGTTTGATGTAGTTTAGATTAATTTCAACCGCCTGCTTTAGGGTCATTTTTGGTCGCATCAGTTTCATCGCCTTTTTTGAATAACACCTGTATATGTTGTTTGAGCGCATTGAGCGCGGACACAATACTTATGGTTAGTAAAATTCCCGCCAAAATAATCGAGCTCCATTCTAAAATTTTCCCAAATATAATAACCTCTATAATTCCTGAAGCATCGGGCCATTTTTTCTTTAACCATAGATCCAGCACAACAAATGCAAAGTGAACAGCTCCAATTAGGAATGAGGCAGCCACATTGAATAGAATTCTGAGTGTTGGGCTTCCTTCCTCAGTTAAAAGTTCCTCAATCTGTTTAGCAAACCACCTCTTGAGCAATGGTTGTCTCCCTGATACAAGAAACTCCACGTTAATTCACTTTGTCCGCGGAAGCGGCGGCAACATCTCAAGCCGAACCTTCGCTACCCCTTTAAAGAGCAATCCAAGTTCACTTGCTGCTTTGCGCGAGAGGTCGATAATTCTCCCTTCAATAAACGGCCCTCGATCGTTAA
>JADFGN010000249.1 GCA_022567695.1 Candidatus Poribacteria bacterium
CTAAACTCACGGTGATGCTGTGCTTTGCGATGCAGACTAAAATTCCAATCTTTCGGGGAGATGGATTCCATAGCCGCCAGCGGAAGCGCGATTTCGACGCTCCAGAAGCGCGAGGTAATCTGCGTTCTGATTCGAGCCAGGGAATCCCACGCTGGGTCTGCTACCGATTTTGGTGGTATATCGTCAGTACGTCTGCGTTTGTCGCCAACGGGAGCAAACCGCAAGTCAACCGGATAATCCGATTTGATGACCTGATCGAAAACCGTCCCGATCGGATTGATAATCAGGTCATAGTAAAGGCTAGTTGCAGGGTTGGGATCGATCAAGACCTCCAGCGCATCATCGTCCCAGACCGCTGAATCCTTTTCGGTTTGCGAAATGTGGAGATGTTCCATCTGAGAGTCATAGGCTTTGATTCCTATGTAGAGAAAGCTGTCATCCCACATCAGAAATGCTTGGGTGGGTTCATTCGCTGTATCTGTTCCGTCTGCCTTGTAAAATGCCGACAACGGCACTGCTTTTGACCATGCCTTTTCAAATAGAACGCCATCAATCCTGGGCGGTTCAATGATTTTCGGCATCGACTGGAGATGAGAGTTTTGGTTCTCATCGGCATCGGTTTCATTTTCATGAGTCTCCGAATCAAGCGCGAGGATAGCAATCCGATCGCTAGCTTTCAAGCGGAGTAAAGGCCCACCACCGTTAAGCCACCCCCGCATCATATCCCCAACAAACGCATTTTCAATCTCCACAGGCAGGTCAATAGTAATTGCGTGTTGATCATCGCTTACGGTTTCGAGTTCCATTTCCGCCGCGAAATTTTCCGGGAGGCGCAACGAAATCCCACCGCCGATTGCTGTGACATCCATCGCAGTAGCAACCTCATCTAAAATGACCAGGTCAATTGCTCCCGACTGCGTCTTGAAAGCATCATCTCCACCGGTTAGAAAAATCTTCCCATAGATGCGTCCCTCACCTACATTCACTCGATATTTTCCCGTCGTTTCCTTCAGATGAACATTCCCGATTTCCGTCTCTAATTCTATTTCCCCACGGATGCCGTTTACCCGAATATTTCCATCCGTCGTTCTCACCTTAAGAGATACATCAGGCGGTGTTTCGATGAAACAATTCACACGAGTCAATTTCACTATCCCATCGGACGCTTCTGGCAAGTTCAGTTTCAATTGAAGAATATCATCCACCTTCGAGGCATCCAAAGTCACAGCATCAAGATACCCTTTGACGCTATCTTCGTCGGTTCTCCCTGCAACCACCTCTCCTAGCTTTTCAAGCTTGATGACGACCTCATTGCCCTCGACAGCGCTTAATTCAATATCGCCAGCAATAGGCAGTTCTATTTCGATGCCGTAGACATTATCAAAGTTTACACGTTGCTCAGAGGTCGCGGTTGCTAGATGTGATGATGGTGCATTTATCTCGTTCTCTGCGTGGACAGTGGTAAAAATCATGCCGCTACAAATCAGATAGAGGCAAACGCCGAAAACAAAGTTCATTTTGACGTACATTTTGGAATCACCTCAAGGATGTGCATAAACGTCGTAGGCGAGTGGTCGAATTGGGGAGGTTCGGGGCTGAAGTCCCCGCTACACGGGATGCGAGCACTGGCGACTTCGGCGACTACTTTTTTAAACGCAAGTTTATCTTAGATATTATACTATAGACAATTATCCAGTTCAAAGGTTTTGTCGTAACTGTTCAGGACTGTACAGAGTGGGGAGGTAAGAAAGCCAATGGGCAATCAAACTCCATTTCGCCCTCCTTCCATCAATTATAGACTTTTTCACTTAGCCGATTCCAAAACCTCTCCCCCGGCCCCTCTCCCCGATGGATCGGGGCAGGCTCTGCAAGGAGAGGGGAGATACTCTCCCTTCCCTCTTTCCCCCCTCTCCGCTTCGGGGAGGGGCCGGGGGAGGGGTAGGGAAGGGGGCCGGGGGGTTAGGTCTAATTATATTCGGATGATAACTGAGAAACTCGTAATCAAACTCCATTTCGTCCTCCTGCCGTCAATTATACCACAAGGCAAACAGGCAATCGGCAAGTTAATTTTCCGATGGATAGTCTCTGGTGATTCTGCTACAATATGCCTGAATGCAAATCACTTAAACTCCGAAGGGACTTATGCAATTCCGACTTGTCGTTTGCAGTTGCGCGATTCATTATGTGTTATGTTGTACGTTGCTGTTGTGTTGTATCATCGTCGTTCAGGGCGATCAACCGGATACAATTGTCAGCCAAGACGGTGCTGAGATGGTACTCATCCCGACCACAGAATTTCTAATGGGGACAAGAGTTTCCGACCTGGATAAAATTGTTGCAGAACTTCGTCGATACAGTTTGGAGCGCGCAATCCAACGAAACTGGTTTGAAGACGAAACGCCACAACATCGCGTTTTTATCGACGCTTACTACATGGATAAATATGAGGTAACTAACGCCCAGTATCAAAAATTCATGGAAGCGAGGGGATACCCGAAACCCGCATATTGGCACGACGCCCGCTTTAACCACCCATCACAGCCGGTGGTTGGCGTCTCATGGAATGATGCGATGGCTTATGCACAGTGGGCGGGAAAAACGTTGCCGACTGAGGCACAGTGGGAGAATGCGGCACGGGGCGGATTGGTAGGCAAACGGTATCCATGGGGGGATGCATGGCCCCCGCCTCCGAATGCTGGAAACTTCCTTGGTAACACCGATGGTTATACCTCGACCTCGCCTGTCGGTAGCTTCAAGCCGAATGGATACGGGATTTACGACCTAGTGGGAAATGTCGCGGAGTGGTGTCTGGACGTATATTCAGAGGGGTATTATCGCGCAAGTCCTCAACGAAATCCCATCAATAAACCGATGCAAGATATTCGTGTTCTCCGGGTTGTGAGGGGCGGCGGTTGGAGTGGTACGGCAATTCAACTGCGTTGTGCATATCGCGGACGGGATATACCTTCGAACAAATACAACCTTCTAGGTTTCCGCTGTGTCCTTGAGTTAGGGAGAAAGGGAGCAGAGGAGAAGGAGAGTCGGGAAGACAAAGTGAAAACGGAAAGAGAAGAAAGGGAAGGGAAAAATGGAAGTAAGGAGGAACAACAATCCGCAATCCGCAAAGGTTCTCCCCCTTTAGAAGGCGGAGTCAGAGGGGGTAGCACGTCATCCACAATTGGATTCACAGATGTCACCGACGCGGCGGGAATTCAATTTCGTCATGTCGCGGGATTGAGTGAACGAAAACACCTCATCGAAACTATGGGGTCGGGCGCAGTTTTCTTCGATTATGACAATGATGGAGATGTAGACCTGTATGTGGTGAATAGTGGGCACGTTCCGGGGATGAGTCGCGATAACGATGCTGGGCGAAATGTGTTGTATCGCAACAACGGCGATGGGACGTTTACGGATGTGACAAACACCTCCGGTACGGGTGATACAAGTTACGGCATGGGAGCCGCCGCCGCAGACTACGATAACGACGGCGATCAAGACCTGTACGTGACGAATTTTGGTCCGAACCGCCTTTTTCAGAATAATGGCGATGGCACATTTACGGACGTGACAAAGGATGCGAGAGTTGGTGATGCGTCATGGAGTGTGAGTTGCGCTTTTGTGGATATTGATCGAGACTCAGACCTCGATCTCTACGTCGTCAACTACGTGGAATATGACCTCTCAATGAAGCCTTGCCTCAACAACGACAAAGGCATCCTTGAATATTGTCACCCGCGTTACTTCAACGGCAAAGCTGACGTCTTGTATCGAAACAACGGTGATGGCACATTCAGTGACATCACACAGCAAGCGGGCGTACACAACTCCACCGAGGGGAAGGGATTGGGCGTGACGGTCAGTGATTACGATAACGACGGTTTTCCGGATATTTATGTTGCCAACGACACAACCCGAAACTTTCTCTATCGCAATCGTGGCGATGGAACTTTCTCTGATGTTGCCCTAATTTCAGGAACTGCATACAATGAGAATGGGCTTCCAGAAGGTGGAATGGGCGTTGATTTTGGCGATTACAATAACGATGGCTTGCTAGACCTTTTTGTCACAAACTCTTCATCGGAGACAAACACACTTTACAAAAACAACGGTGACGGTACGTTTACGGATGTGACCAGGGTGGCGGGGCTTGCTCAACCGAGCTATCTGATGTTGGCTTTCGGCACAAAATTTTTCGACTACGACAACGACGGAGATTTAGATCTCTTCGCTGTCAACGGTCATCTACAGCCTGATATCGAGCGCCTGTCTGGACACATCACGTATGCCCAAAATGACCAGCTTTATCAAAACAACGGGAATGGAACATATACTGAAATATCGGCTTCGCTTGGCGGCTACTTTTCAGAAAGATACGTTGGGCGGGGTGCCGCGTTCGGCGATTACGACAACGACGGGGATATGGACATCTTTGTTGTCAACTCAAATCAGCGAGGGGTACTGCTGCGTAACGACGTTGGAAACAGGAATAATTGGATTCGTATCGAACTGGTGGGAACAAAGAGCAATCGGGATGGAATCGGTGCGCGTGTTGGTGTGCGGTGCGGCGAACTCCGACAGATACCGGAACTTCACAGCGGTTCAAGCTATGGCTCGGGCAGCGATCGACGTCTGCTATTCGGGCTTGGCAAAGCGGAAAAGATTCAGCAGATCGTGATAAAATGGCCCAGCGGAGTTGTTCAAAAGCTGGCAGATATTGATGTCAATCAATCCATCCGAATCGTTGAGCCTGATTAATAAAAACGCATGGTTCGTTTGACCGCCGAGGTGAGTTGTTTCGTAGCGTTGCAATCATGGCAAGATGCAAGATGCAGGATACAAGATATTCTAAATGCTTGTGAATCTTGAATCCTGAATCGCGCTTTCAGATTGGGGAAACAGAGAAGTTTTTTCACGTTTGACTAGGGAAAATTATGCTTGCGTAGAATTCCGTTTTATGCTAAAATGGATTATACCAGTTCAAAATCCAACTATGAGAAAGGAAATTTCAGCGTGAAAATTCTAATTCTGCTCACTTGCGTTATTGCCGTTGCTCTATGCGTCAGCCATGAGACGATGGCACAAAACTTTGCTATCGAGTTCTTTGGCAACCCTGCCGATAGCGTGCTTGCTCCCGATAGCGATAGCCTCGACATCGAAGGCAAGGCATTTACAATGGAAGCGTGGGTTTTCCCAACAGCACCCCAAAACGGGGATGGCATCGTTATCAACAAAGAGGACTCCTACGAGATGGCACTTCGTAATGGCGATCTGCTTATGTTCGCCATACAGGCCGGGGCGTGGGATTGGTTTGGCGGCGGCAAGCCGACCATGAACGAATGGCACCATCTCGCCGTTACCTACGATGGTGAAACGACCCAAGGATGGATTGACGGTGTGGCAGCGCCCGATCCCACCGCCGCCAATAATGTCGACCTTGTAAAACAAGATGGTGATGGTAGTCCTTTCCAAATCGGGCGACGTGTCTGCTGTGGTGGCACACCGATCTTTGGGATTATCGATGAAGTCCGAATTTCAGATGTTGTCCGTTATACAGCAGACTTTGCTGTTCCAACGACGGAATTTGTACCCGATGCAAACACACGTTTGCTGTGGCACCTCAACGAGGCAACGGGCACAGAAGTAAAAGATGCCTCCGGGAATAACAATACGGGTAATTTCGAAGGCGCTCCCGAGTGGCGGGAAGGCGCACCAATCCAGCTTTCCACGGCTGTCGAGCCGGGAGGTAAGCTCGCAACCATGTGGGGCTGGGTTAAAATAAACCGTTATTAACTTGAACTAACATCCACTTGGGTTGTGTAGCAACGAACAGTCGTTTTCCTATAGCAAGTCGAAACAACTGAAGTTGTTATTTTCACTCATCACAAAAAAGGAGATTTTACTGTGAAAATTTTAATTCTGCTCATTTGCGCTATTGCCGTTGTACTTTGCACCAACCATGAGGCGATGGCACAAAACTTCGCCATGGAATTCTTCGGTGACGCTGGGGATAGTGCTCAAGCTCCCGATAGCGATAGCCTCGATGTTACTGGAAAAGCATTTACAATGGAGGTGTGGGCAAAGGCAACCGGTCCGCAGAATGGCGATGGTATCCTTATCAACAAGGAAGATTCCTATGAAATGGCGCTACGGAATGGCGATCTATTCATGTTCGCCCTCCAGGCCGGGGCGTGGGATTGGTTCGGCGGCCACAAGCCGACCATGAATGAATGGCATCACTTTGCGGTCACCTACGACGGAAAAATTTCGCAAGGCTGGGTTGACGGTAAGAAAGACCCCGCTCCCACTAAGAGTAATAATATCGACCTTGTGGCACAAGATGGTGGCGGTAGCCCCTTTCAAGTTGGACGGCGGGTATGTTGTGGTACCACGCCATTTTTGGGAATTATCGATGAAGCGCGGGTTTCAGACATCGTTCGCTATACGAAGGAGTTTGATCCGCCGACAAGAGAGTTTGAGCCCGACAAAAACACGCGCGTACTATGGCATTTCAACGAGGGCAAAGGTGACAAGATAAACGACGATAGCGGCAATAAGAACACGGGAGAAGTTATCGGAAAGGCGGATTGGTCAAGAGACGCTGCACCGATCCAGCCCGCTCCTGTGCAACCCGGAGGTAAGCTGACAACCATGTGGGGACGGATGAAAATAAGCCCTTAAACGGATAAGAGAAATCGAGGCTAGGAGGCCTCTCCCACAGAATTATGACCGCCCTTCAGCTAATTACAAACGATTGAACTTCGTCAAGCCATTTATCCGCTCAATGGATAAATGGCTTTTTCATTGCGGATTTCACCCTAAAACTGGATTAAAAATCATGCATTTTATCAGTAGATGCGAGGCTCTGTTTTCGCCCCTCACACAAAGGGAATTCCGCGTCAAAATTATGCACAGTTTCAACTTGCAAAACCACGAAGGGTGTGCTATTATTACCTATGTTTTCTACTTCATATCAAAGATCGCTCGTAAATTAAGGGAAGCGGTATTTTGCAACGTTGCGTACTTTGCAGCGTCGATTGTAAAGGAGGGAGTATGGATGCACGAACGCTATCTCTGCCGATCAGTTCATTGACCCCTCAATCACCGTGTTGTGTGGAACGTGGCACGTCAGTTGCCAAAGTAATTGACCTGATGCAAGCCGGCCGATTCGGGTGTGCATTGATTGTTGATAAAGAAGAACAGCTTGTTGGCATCCTCACCGAGCGTGATTTACTCATCCATATTATAGGAAAGCACAGAAATCCGGCGGACGTCATTGTTGACGAAATTATGACATCGTCTCCGGAATGCCTGCGAGCGAGCGATCCGATTGCGTTTGCCTTAAACCTCATGCATCTGGGCGGATTTCGTCATATCCCTTTACTGGTTTACGATGATAAACATGGATATCCCGTAGGTATTATATCGAGTAAGGCTATTGCAAGCCATGTCGCGAAATTTCTGGAGACAAACACGGAGGCACCTCGTCCTAGCGGTATCGAAGAAAATTAAGCCTCTTAAAGGAGGGATGAAGCATGTCCTATGAGGATATGATTGAAGAAGAACTGGCAATTATGCGCGAACAGCTTAAAGAATCCTCAACGTCCTTGAGTCCTCATGAAATCCGTGTGCCTTTGCGTTCCCTGATGCATTCGCCGGTGACGGTTGAAATGGAGACCAGTACACAGGAAGCAATAGATCTGCTAATCACGGAGAAGGTAGGAGCTGTCCTCGTTGTCGCCGATCAGGTGCTCAAGGGCATTTTTGGTGAGCGAGATATTCTCTATTACATCTTAAACAAGTCGGTCGGTGACCTGACGCAGATACCTGTCAAACGCTTTATGAAGGCAGATCCCCACACCGCACATGTTGAAGATTCTCTCGACACCGCTGTATTAGATATGGCACAGGGGGGATACCGCCACATCCCCATTGTGGACGATCAAAATCACCCGGTTGGTATGGTATCTATTCGGCATATTATCTCTTACCTTGTCGGACATTTTCCTCAAGAAATATTAACGCTTCCACCAGCGCCTATTAGGAATGCGATGAAAGCGCGTGAGGGTGCCTAAAATACGTGGCCAAATGTAATGCGAAAAATATAAATAAACTCATGAACTCCTAACAGAATTGATATTATTTGTAAGAATCGTGTTCGACTATCATAAGTTAAATAAGGATGTGTATAAATGGAAAAAAAGGTGCAGACCATCGAAGAAGCCACAATCATGTTTGCCGGTGATTCTGGCGATGGTTCGCAGACGATTGGGGCAAAAATGGCTGATGCTTCTGCAATTGCAGGAAACGACATATCCACCTTTCCAGACTATCCTGCGGAAATTCGGGCACCTGCCGGGACATTGCCGGGTATATCCGGTTTTCAAGTTACATTTTCGAGCCATGAGATTCAAACCCCCGGTGATGCGTGCGATGTTCTCGTCGCGATGAATCCGGCGGCGTTGAAGGTCAACCTACATCGGTTAAAACCAAATGGCATTATTCTCGCCAATTCAGACAATTTTAAACCACGAAATCTCAGGTTGGCTGGATATGCGAGGAATCCTCTTGAGGATGATTCGCTGACAAAGTTTCAAGTGTTTCCCGTCGGACTCTCGCGGCTGACACGGGAGGCTCTCAAAGATACAGGTCTCACTCCAAATGAAATGGATCTGTGTAAGAACTTTTTCGCGCTTGGCATGATTTTCTGGTTGTATAATCGCCCGATGGACTACACGATAAAATGGATTCAGAACAGATATGCAAAGATACCGAAGTTCGTCGAGGCTAACATCATTGCTTTAAAAGCTGGCAGTGCTTATGGGGAGGCAACAGAGCAATTTACCTCCTCCTACCAGGTTAAGCCAGTCAAATTTCCCCCCGGCAAATACCGAACTGTTACAGGTGCTTTAGCGACATCCCTCGGACTAATCGCGGCTTCTCAAAAAGCTGGCATCCCGCTCGTTTATGGAAGTTATCCCATTACACCTGCAACTGAAATTCTCCACGAACTCGCCAAGCACAAAAATTTTAACGTAATCACCATGCAGATGGAGGACGAAATTGCTGCCATTGGCGTCGCCATTGGGGCAGCGTACAGCGGTGCACTAGGAGTGACCGGAAGCAGCGGTCCTGGCATTGCGCTGAAAGCAGAAGCCACCAACCTGGCGTTGATGACAGAACTGCCAATCGTCATTTGCAATATACAACGCGCAGGTCCCTCGACGGGAATGCCGACAAAGACGGAACAGGCAGATCTGCTCCAGGTGATGTTTGGTCGCAATGGTGAATCCCCTCTGCCCGTGATTGCCGCTAACAGTCCAGTCGATTGCTTTGACACTGCCTATGAAGCCTGCCGTATCGCGATTAAATACATGACCCCAGTGATTTTCATGTCCGATCTTTTCATTTCATTCGGTGCTGAACCGTGGCGAATTCCAAAGGTTGCAGATCTCCCCGATATTGAGGTGAAATTCCAAACTTCAATCGAAGGATTCGAACCGTATGTTCGACATCCTGAAACATTATCGCGGCCTTGGGCAATTCCTGGTACGCCGGGTCTGGAACATCGCATCGGCGGTCTGGAGAAGGAGCATCTCACGGGAAATGTCAGTTACGATCCGGAGAATCATGAACAGATGGTTCGACTCCGTGCAGAAAAAATCGCTCGTATTGCAAAGGAAATTCCACCGACTTCAATTTTAGGTGAATCCTCCGGGAAACTGCTCGTGCTCACCTGGGGAGGGACTTATGGCACTGTCCGCACCGCCATAGAACGCAAACAGAACGCGGGCAAGTCAGTATCGCATGTCCATCTGCGTTACCTCAATCCCTTTCCGGGCGATTTGGGGGACATCCTCAGACAATTTGACAAAGTGCTCGTTCCTGAACTCAACCTTGGACAATTGCTCAAATTGATTCGCGCTGAATATCTTGTGGACGCCGTCGGTTTCAATAAAGTACAAGGCCAATCATTCTACATTTATGAAGTTGAAGCTAAAATCGATGAAATGTTGAATTAGATTTTCCTTCTTAGCCCCCTAGGGGCAACATGTCTATAGTTAATAAGGTGACATCATGAAAAGAAAAAAAACCTCCACCCAAGTGCCGGGAGCTGTTCCTACACTAACTCAAAGGGATTTTGCATCCGATCAGGATGTGCGGTGGTGCCCTGGATGTGGTGATTATTCGGTTCTCGCTCAAACGAAACGCCTTCTGCCGGAACTGGGCATCCCGAGAGAAAACTTCGTTTTTATCTCTGGGATCGGTTGTTCGAGTCGCTTCCCATACTACTT
>JADFGN010000250.1 GCA_022567695.1 Candidatus Poribacteria bacterium
CGATTGTGCCCGAAGATGTCAAGAATTTTTCGATGACTTCTCCTAAATCCCCCGCCTCGGTATGTTTCAGCCGAAAGATAACCAGTTCCCCCGGCGGTCTTTCGCCTCTCCGTGCTGCTTCGTGCCTTCTTCTTTCCCGAAGGCCAAAAAGCTCTTCGAGTTCCCTCTCTTTTTGATGGATTCTCTTTCGGATGGATTCCAGCTTGTCGGGCGCTGATCCTGTTTCCTGTAAATCTTCGGCGGCGTGTGCCAATTCCTCAAGCTGTCCTCTGGCACGCTCGATTGCCATTTCGATTTCTGGAAACTCACCTCTGTGTTCCCGACCTTCATCATGTTCCGCTGTGAGCCATTCAAGCTGTTGCTCATATTCCATTAAGGAAGCTCGCCACTGCTCCACCTTCTCTGAGTCCGGGCGGTGTTCAAGTGCATGCCTGAGTTCTTGGATAGCGCCTTTAACCTGGCGGATCTGCCGCTCCCTGCCCTCATGCTCTCTTTCCTCTCCGCGCTCTCTCCTCTCAAAATGGGCAGTCAATTCCTCCAATTGTGCCTCTCTTCTGGCGATTTGCTGTTGAAGCTTTTCCAGTTTCTCAGGTTCACCGCCTTCGTCTCCCAAAATCTCTGCCGCGTGCCTGAGTTCTTCGAGTTGGCCTTCAGTGTTGCGGATGGCCATCTCGATTTCTGAAAACTCTCCCTCGAACTCTCTGGCTTCGTCAGATCCCGCCATGAGTTCCTCCAGCTTCTGTCTGTACTCTTGCAATGCGCCCTTCAATTCCAGTTTTTTCTCTGCGGTTGTTGCACGTTCGAGTGCATGCTCAAGTTTTTGAATCGCCTCGTTGAGTTGGTGGACTTGAGCTTCGGTGCGCTCTGCGGCTGTCGCGGTTGTTGTCCACGAGATCGCCATCAACGTGAGAAAAACTATCGTTGCCAATTTGCTCAACATGGTTTGTTACCTCCTACGCTTTTGAAAACCCGGTCAAGGAAGTTTCGAGCATACACGTCGGAACTCATCGGCCGGCTATTATGGTGTCGAGAATGGATTAAACATGACCGAAAATAGCACGAAACATAAACCTTGTCAAATAAATTCGAGCTCGAGAATAATCTGCTTTATATCGAGTTACCGACCGACCAAGCCTTGCACATTTCGCGGAACGCTCGCATTAAAATCCTCAACGTGCGTACCAAATTTTCCGAGCGTGTTCTCCACAACGACGAAATCTAGGCCGGGAATCATGACATCGTTCCAGTAATTTCCAATTCCGCGGATGGCGACATCTAACATGGTCACAATCTGATGTCCCAACGGCTCGTGGGAATCTAACGTGATTGCACCGTAGAATTCCTGACATTCGGTGTAGCCAGCGTTGTGTGTCCCAGTGTACGGCTTGAGGAGCGACAGATCATCAAGCTTCGTGCCGAATCTCCGGTTGACCTCATCCGTGCGAGAACGGAAGTAATCCACGAGGGCTTGTTCCTGCTCGCGGGCAGGCGCGTTTTCGCGGGCAACACGACAATACTCCTGATAGCCAATCTCAAAAGCCGATTCAACAAAATCAAACCAGAAGCGTTGATCGTCGGTCACTTTTTCGGGGGAATCCACTGCAATGACAGATCGGCGTAGACAGGCGTTAAGCCCATCCCGTTTCGGCGCAACCCCGATATGAACATAATCGCCTTCGTTAATCGGGCGGTTTAAGGCTTTACCGATGAGGGTACGATTCGCCTCGTTTGCGCCGACCATTACATCCCAGCCATTTTCTTCCGCACCCAACTCCTTTGCAATAAAATATCCCCATCCGGCGACTTGGGTTTCGAGCATGCCCGGTTTGAGTACGGCTAGCATTCCTCGCATCATTGCGTTGGCAATCAGGTTCGCATCCCGGATGAGTCGCATCTCCTCATCGGATTTTTCGTTCTTGATTCGGAAGTAAAGTTCTTGAGCATCGATTACATTTTCTCGTCCGACGAGGTTTTCCAAATACGCCACAACTCCATCGGGAATCACCTGACGCGGCGTTAAAAGACCGATCTGATTAACGGCCCCCCCACCGTTAGCTTCAACCAGAACATCTTCCAACCGCTCCGCCTCAATCGGATATTTCTCGTCGGCGAGTTGAAGCAGCTCGACTTTATGGACTTTTGACTCAGATCTAGTCGCCAACTGCTCGGCGATGTAACCCCCTTCTAAACCTGCAACGACGTGAAAGCCGTTTTTTCCAATCACGCCTGCAACCTGTTCGATCGAGATATTGGTGTTCCCGCCGAGATAGGGAACATCGCCGCAGTAATGTTCGTCAGAAAAAACAAAACCGACGGGCAATCCTTGATGCGATAGTGCTTCATAGACGGCGCGCTGACGTCTCTTAAATTCCCCTGTTGAGATACTATAGACTTTATCTACCGTCTCGCAATCTGCAAGTATTTTCTCAATTCTGGCAAATTCTTCACGAAGTTGTGTTAACCTTGATGTACCAATTCCAACCATATCTTCCTCCTTTGTTTTCATGCCTCTTTGCTTCTCGGTCTCAAAGTCGAGTACGTTTCTCATCATCGTTTTCTTTTTTGCCATTTTCCAGCATAATCGGGGGACGCCTGTAGCGTAGACGAATTTTGTTTATAGTGGAAAGCACTACCGGACGTGCAATGAGTTTCCGCTCTAGCATTCTCTTACCGGGGAACTCGCAGAGAATCACACCAACGAAGATGGTAAGGAGGCCCTGTCCGGGTGCAAACAACATAATAAAGCCAGCGATTAAGGCAATCCCGCCGAACACGTTTTTCAACACCCGAAGGAAGATTCGCAAAATTGGATTCTTTATACTGCTGACATGTTTTTCCCGCGTGAAATAATCCGGCGGAAGAGAGATAATTAGTACAGAGACAGTCAAAATACTAGCGATGATAGTAATGCCCGAAAAAATCAGAACTAGCAGCCAGTGGATTTTGATCCAATCAATAATAAATTCAGCCATAGCCAAGGCTTCGTTCCTATTCTATTAAATTTCTAGTTTTGTCAACCGATCGGTGAGCACGTCCGTGGTTTCAACGTGGCCATACGCACGTCGGCAGAGATTTAACGTAAATTCTTGTACATCATCCCAAAGTGTCGCGGTGCCATCGCTGACGACCCAAACCTGATACTCATGGTGAAGCGCGCTGGTGACCGTCGCCAACACACAAATGTCAGTCATGACTCCCGTTACAATCAACTGTTCCCGCTTGAGACTGCGGAGTGCGTAATCAAGATTGGTGTTATAAAACGCATCGTAGCCGTGCTTATCCACGACCAGATCGCCTGCAGTTGGTTGTAATTCTGGCACGATTTCCACACTCTCATCGCCAAGCATACAGCAACAGATCGGTGGCTTATGCTGAGAATGAAGTTCACCGATCAGATTCGGAACTTTGGGTGAATACACGAATCGTGTGTAAATGATTGGCACATCAACATCTCGACAGCAATCGATGAGTCGCCGAATATTGGGGATGACCGCTCTGCCGGGCGGGACTTCCATCGCCGCGCCTTCATCAAGGAAACCTTTTTGCATATCGACAACAATTAATGCGGCTCGATCTTTTTTGAAATCAAAGGCCATTGAATCCTCCATACAAAGCAAGGACATTTGCGATAGGATTCCGCTGTTACATCATCTATACTCAATCACCGTCGTGACACAGCTCCGCCATCGATTGTCAGGATATCACCACTGATATAAGCGGCTTCGTCGGAGGCAAGGAACAACACGGCACCGATATAGTCCCATACCGTTGCACGTCGGTCCAATGGTGGGGCATCATGTGGAGCAGGCAATAGTTCGGGCAAGGAATTATCTAGAGGCAGGTTATGCGAAGCATTCATACCTGTAGGCGCACCACCGCCGGGGGCTATAGCGTTGACCGTGATGCCGTGGGGACGTAATTCTAGGGCGAGGCTTCGGGTCAGTCGATTCACCGCCGCTTTGCTCACACAATAGCTTAAAACCCCGACATGGGATTCCTCCGCATAGATTGACGAGTTGTTGATGATGCGACCTCGAATTCCCTTCTCGATCATTACCTTTGCGGCGACTTGCGCGCAGAGCAGACACCCCTTGACATTGACCGCCATGACGCGATCGAATTCGTCGGGTGTTATTTCAAACAACGTTTGCTGACCCAATATCCCCGCATTGTTGAACAGAATATCGAGGCGTCCAAATTCCCCAATCGTTGTATCAACAGCCGCTTGAACCTGTTCAGGAATCGTCACATCTAGCGATACCGCAATCGCTCGTCCACCGATTTCGCGAATTTCGTCCGCTACGGCATTCGCCATTCGCCCACCTGCAACAACAACCGTCGCTCCCTCGCGCGCAAAAGCGATACACGTCGCCCTACCGATACCTAACGGACCTCCGCCACCTGTTATGAAGGCAACTCGGTTTTTGAAACGCATCTGTTTGTCCTTTGTGTAATAGGCTATGTTTTCGTTGTTGACTGAATCTGTGTCGTTTTCTGCTATGAAACCCCTCGGTTTGGTAGAAGGCTTGCGGATTCGCAGCGTATAGGTCAAAGTCCAGTCAAACATCTTCGTTGCCGCCGGTTATGGTTTAGGTCTTTCTTCCGTATCCGCAACGAACTTGGTGTGACCTCAAGCAGTTCGTCTCCATCAAGATACTCGATTGTCTCGTCGAGCGAAAAGAATCGGGGCGCGGCTAAGCCTTCCACCATCGCTGGCGAAGAAACGCGATGGCCAGTTGAATGCTTGGTTTTGCAGACGTTGACGACCAAATCATCATCGCGGATATGCTGTCCGACCACTTGCCCGGCGTAGACTTCGTCTCCAGGGCAGATGAAAAACGTCCCGCGTTGTTGCAGGTTTATCAGCGCGTACGAACTTGCACGCCCCGTCTCAAGCGCAATCAGCGAACCGTGTACTTGGGTTTCAATTTCCCCTGTGAACGGCTCGTAATCGTGGAAAAGCGTGTGGAAAATCCCTGTGCCGCGTGTGGCGGTCAGAAACGGCTGACGAAATCCGAGCATGCCGCGTGTCGGGACATAGTGAGTTGAATACACCGTCCCGTCTTCGCCGTAGCGCATGTCTGCCAACCGCCCACGCCGCTTGCCGAGCATCTCGATCACGACGCCTACGTATTCATTCGGCACTTCTACAAAAACCTGTTCAATCGGTTCTAGCACGCCTTTCCCATTTTTTCGGAAATTGACCTCGGGCTTGCTAACAGCAAACTCATAGTTTTCACGCCGCATCGTTTCGATGAAAATAGCAAGATGGAGTTCGCCCCGCCCGGACACGACAAAATTGCTTGCGGTGTCGGTCTCCTGGACGTCCATTGCAACGTTGGTTTCGACCTCTTGGAAAAGTCGTTCGCAGATTTGACGGCTCGTCAGAAATTTGCCTTCTCGCCCAGCAAACGGGCTGTCGTTAACGCTGAATGTCATCCGCACCGTTGGCTTTTCGACTTTCATTGGTGGTAGCGGTTTCGGGTTTTCGGGGTCAGTCAGTGTGTCGCCAATGCCGACGTCAGCCAACCCCGCAAGCGCTACGATGTTTCCCGCGTAGACTTCCGGTTGCGAAACCCGCTTGAGGTCGCGGAAAACGTAGACTTCGGAGACTTTGCCCTTTGTTAATTTTCCATCGGCGTCAATCTGCGCGATAGGCTCGCCCGCTCGAATCGTGCCGCTATTCAACCGACCAACTGCAATTTTTCCAACGTAGTTGCTGTATTCGAGCATGCTCACGAGCAGTTGCGTTGGCCCAGTCAGGTCAACGGCGGGCGGCGGGATGTGTTCGATGATTGTATCGAAAAGGGGTTGTAAATTTGGTGAGAGCGCGTCCGGCGATAAACCCGCACATGCGTTGATTGCATTCGTATAAAGCACGGGGAAATCCGCTTGTTCGTTGCTTGCACCAAGGTCGATGAACAGGTCAAACGTCGCGTCAACTACGAAATCGGGACGGGCGGCGGGACGGTCGATTTTGTTGACAACCAAAATCACATTGTGCCCGGCTGCCAGAGCGTTTTTCAGCACGAACCGCGTTTGCGGCATCGGTCCTTCAACGGCATCGACGAGTAGCAGCACCCCATCGACCATGTTCATGATACGTTCAACTTCGCCGCCGAAATCAGCGTGGCCAGGCGTATCGACGATGTTAATCGTGACACCGTTGTAGTCAATGCCTGTGTTCTTCGCCAAAATCGTGATACCGCGCTCGCGCTCAAGGTCGTTTGAATCGAGGACGCGCTCGATGACTTGTTGATTGTTGCGGAATACATTCGTTTGCTGCAACATCCCATCAACCAACGTTGTCTTGCCGTGATCTACGTGTGCGATGATAGCGATGTTGCGGATATTTAGGGGTGGTTGTGACATGCTTTTAACTGTGGTTCGGTTCCTTTCTGTGAAGTGGTTAAACGTTAGAATGCCTTAAGTTAGGGGCAGAAATTGCACCATACTTTCTCTCCGACCCAGTATCCATGGGAGTTCTACAAACAACTCTTTGCTTATCTTAGCGCCATTCAATCATGGGAGAATCATATCACATTTCAAGCGGTATCGGTACCATATCACATTTCAAGCGGTATAGTGCAAAGCCGCGTAAATATAGACTTTGATTCAGGCATAGTATTTTTGACGCTTACAAAATGTCCGGTAAGTGAGATGTTGACTTGCCATTTGGTCTCAAATCACGATTTATTATACCACTTCACTACACCATAACCCAAGTTGTTATAACCTCATTTCAAGCCGAATCCGATGGTTACGAGTTGATGATGAGAGGAAATATGTTCCCCTTGAATCTTTGAAAAGTTTTCCGCCTGGTAAAGTTCCAAGAGCTATATGTTTAGGTTGAATGAATTAACGCCGTAAACATTGTCATAACAGAGAACTTCAGATCTTCGTTCCTGTATAATCTTGGCATATTATTTGCCCATCGAACACTCTAAATTCGTTCATTTATCCCATTGATATTTAATGACACTACGCGACTGTCGGCTTACAACTCAACCCCGAAATGAAGAAAAATGAAAACTCATATACTTGTTACCGGTGGTGCAGGCTACCTGGGATCGATTTTATGCGAACATCTCCTGAACGCTGGATATCAGGTTACCGTCGTTGACAACCTGATGTATGGGCAGCAAAGCCTATTTCACTTTTGTGGAAATCCACGCTTCGAGTTTGTATTCGGTGATGTGCGCGATGAAGAACTCATGGGCGAGCTCATCAAGGGAGCGGAGATTCTGATTCCACTTGCAGCTATCGTGGGAGCATCCGCCTGCGATCACGATCCGTGGCTCGCGAAATCGGTCAACCTCGAAGCCGTACGTATTCTCAACCGTTTGCGCAGTCCGGAGCAGTTGGTCATTTTCCCCACGACAAACAGTGGCTATGGAACCAAATCCGGCGATGTCTTCTGTACGGAAGATACACCTTTGGCTCCCATTTCTCTCTATGGTCAGACCAAAGTCCAGGCCGAAGCGGAGTTACTTCAAACGCCTAACGTTATCAGCCTACGTTTAGCGACGGTGTTCGGCATGTCCCCCCGGATGCGTCTGGACCTGCTTGTCAATCACTTTGTTTATGCAGCAATTACGGACGGCTATCTGGTAATCTTCGAGAAGGATTTCAATCGCAACTATGTTCACATCCGCGATGTCGCTGATTGCCTCGTGCATGCCATAGCAAATGCAGATGGGATGGTTGGACGCTCATATAACGTTGGGTTGAATGCTGCGAATTTGTCTAAAGCGGAACTTGCGCTAAAGATCAAGATGTATGTCCCTAACTTTTACATTCATTTCTCGGAGATCGGGAGCGATCCGGATAAGCGCAATTACGTTGTTTCCAACAAGCGATTGCGGGAGACAGGTTTTGAAGCACAACGTTCATTGGACGATGGAATTAAGGAATTGTTAAAAGGCTATCGCATGCTCGGAAGACCGCCATTTAAGAATGCTCCAATTTCTTAACGCGATGTTATCCTTCCACTGTAAGAGCCGCCCCCTGGCCACACTTATCAAGTAGAAGGGATTTTCCCACATCAAGGCTCTAAAGGTGATGATTGTATGATTATTAGTAGAACTCCATTTCGAACGTCTTTTTTGGGTGGTGGAACAGACTACCCAGCGTGGTATCGCAAACATGGTGGTGCGGTACTCGCCGCAACAATCGATAAATATTGCTATCTGACATGCCGCTATCTTCCACCATTCTTTGAACATCGTATTCGGTTGGTTTACTCCCAGATTGAGAATTGTCAGACTTGTGATGAGATTCGTCATCCAGCGGTTCGGGAAGTCTTGCGTTATTTGAAAGTAGACCGCGGCGTGGAAATTCATCATGATGGCGATCTGCCCGCCCGAAGTGGCATGGGCTCGAGTTCCTCTTTTACTGTGGGTCTTCTGCATGCTCTCTATGCACTCAAGGGTCACATGCCGAATAAACGTCAGTTGGCATTGGAGAGCATTCATATCGAGCAAGATTGTATCAAAGAAACTGTTGGCTCGCAAGATCAAGTATCAGCCGCCTATGGTGGCTTTAACCACATCACTTTTTTCCCAGATGGAGAGATTGCGGTCAGACCCGTCACAATTGCACCGGAGCGTGTAAAAGAACTGAATGCCCACCTTATGCTGTTTTATACAGGGATCAAGCGTACGGCAGCAAATATCGCCGAGAGTTATGTGAGTGACCTCGAAGACAAAAGACGTCAGTTACGCATTATGAAAGATCTGGTCGACGAAGGTCTTTCGATTTTGAGTAAAGGTGGGGATATTATTGGCTTTGGGGAGTTGTTGCAGGAAGCTTGGCTTGCGAAACGGAGTCTGAGTCCGAGGGTTTCAAATCCCGATGTAGATGACATTTACGATCTGGCGATTTCCGCAGGTGCCATTGGCGGAAAGCTAACGGGGGCGGGAGGCGGTGGATTCATGTTACTTTTCGCACCCCCTGATAGACATGACGCAATTCGCGAAAAGCTCAACAAGCTGATTCATGTCCCGTTCAATTTTGAATTCTCCGGTAGTCAGATCATCTTCTATGATCCGGAGAAGGATTATTCTGCTGAAGAGGAGGCTCGTGTCAACCAACCTATTAAGGTTTTTCGAGAGCTAAACCCTATTGAGCAAAGCGAAGTTCTGGATTACAAATCAGTGGAGGGTCATCGGGTACAAACTTAACCTCAGAAGATTCACTCAAGCAATATAAGTCCCGAGGAAAATGATAATAAATGTTGAGCCAATTATATAAATCGCTATACCGAATCCGACGGGTAGAAGAGGAAGTTGCTAAAATTTATCCGACAGATAAAATCAAAAGTCCGGTGCATCTTTCTATTGGTCAAGAAGCCGTTTCTGTTGGTGTGTGCGAAGCCTTACGAGCCGATGACACTGTCTTCGGTTCATACAGAAGTCACGCGCTCTATTTAGCAAAGGGAGGCAATTTAAAAACAATGATTGCCGAATTGTACGGAAAGGCGACCGGGTGTACCAAAGGCAAGGGCGGGTCGATGCACCTTATCGACACCGATGCTGGGGTGATGGGAACCTCAGCCGTCGTGGGAACAACGATTCCGCAGTCGGTTGGATACGCCTATGCATTGAAGGTTCAACAACGGGATTCGATTGTCGCCAGTTTTTTTGGAGATGGTGCCGTAGAGGAGGGGGCTTTTCATGAAAGTATGAATTTTGCGGCCCTAAAAAAAGTGCCCATCATTTTCATCTGCGAAAACAACCTCTATGCCATTCACTCACACCAACTCGCTCGGCAACCGATGAGCAATATTTGCGAACGTGCATCTGCTTATGGCATGCAAGCAGAACGAATTGAAAACAATAATCCCATCGAGATTCATGAGCGTGTGAAAGGTGCGGCAGATGAAATCCGTCGTGGTGAATCCGGCCCCAGATTCTTCGAGTGTATGACATACCGTTGGATGGAACATGTCGGCCCCAACGAAGATTTCAATGCCGGTTACCGTTCAAGAAATCAAGCATCTCCGTGGTTTGAAAAGGATGCGGTCAAAGTGCTGGCTGAACGCTTAGACCGTGATGCAGATAATCCTCGCTCACAGATCGAAGCCGAAGTCGAAGCAGAAATTCGTGAGGCATTCCAATTCGCGGAGGACAGTCCTTTTCCCAGCGATGAGGCACTTTACACCCACATGTTCAAGGAGGAGTTAGATGGAGCGTATCTTAACTTACGCTGAAGCAATCCACGAAGCAACTGAACAGGAAATGGCACGGGATTCGTCGGTTATCCTTCTTGGACAGGGCGTTGATGAT
>JADFGN010000251.1 GCA_022567695.1 Candidatus Poribacteria bacterium
TTCTGTTTGGCAAAATCTGGATTCGCTAACAACTGTCACGGAGGTGAATATGAAGTTTCAAGTGGTATGCTTTGCATCGTTATTGATGGTTGGGTGGATTGCTCTTGCTATTTGGCATGCTGTTTCAATGCCCATTTTGCATTGGAAAGCAATTTGGGATGGGAATCCTTGTTGATAATTTGCCAAAGGGCTTTAGCCGCTCGGTCATCTTGCGGTTGATTTCCGAGCATGTGTGTGGCCGCCCGACGAACCCGAATACTTTCATCATTCATCGCACGGTCAATGAGCAACTCGATGACATCGAGAGTTAGCGGAGTTTGCTTGCATGGCTGACACCCGATACTATGAACCGCGTGACGTCGCACATCAGCTATCGGGTCATCCAGCGCACGAACAAGCGCAGAAACACAACGCGCATCGGCGTAGTGGTCCATAAAAGCCACACACCACTTTCGAATACGCCAGTTTGGATGGGAAAGTCCTTCTAAAACCTCATCAAGCGCGGCGTGACCGGCGCGTTGTAAAATTGGATAAGCAACTCTCCAGCCTTCGGGAGTCGCCAAAGATTCAACGCATTCCTTTAAGTCTTGGGATTGAATTTGGCTTTTCATGAGGTCTCCCGAATGGGAACCGGCGCATCCTAATAGATCGTGCAGACACCATTGGCACAACTACTTCCCGATTTTTTTGTCACATCACCTGCAACGCTGCTCGCTTCACTCGCTTCAAAATCCGCGAGCACCTGATGGTTGTCATTCGCCGATGCAGACAAACCCACTTGCAACTGACCGCTTGGGGTAAAGGTTGTTACACAACCGCTGAAACTGATTAAAGCCACAAATGTGAGCAACATAAAAATGCTCATCGAAAACTTTCGCATGATGTTCACCTCCTGAATAATGCGGATGAGGATTCAAGCCCTTTGCGCTAATCTTCCAGCGCTTCCTCACTTACACTTTCACTTCTTGATAATCCATCTCATCAGAGTCGTTTGTCCCAAGTCCCGCTCGCCATGAGGAACTTATATATTTCGCCAATCGAGTGATCTTATCTAAATTGACCTCTTGACGTTTTTCATTGATCGTATCTAGAACAAATTGATCTAATGCGACCGGATCGCTGCTCACGAAGATGCCGCCATATTTCCATGTTCCATCGGGGTCATAAGTTGGCCCACCATCAAAAGCAGCCAGCAATCCATCAACGATATTTAAAACGAGCTTATCTTTAATAACGGCATGTGCAAAAATGTCACTAATGGCGGGGTCACAATTCAACGGGTTTGAGTGGAATCGAAGCGTGTTATCGACGCTCCCGAAGGCGAGGTTTTTCAGACAAGCACTGACACCGGTAATACCGTGATGTTTCATGACCGGAACGTTGATAATTACAGTGACTTCCTGAGAGACAATTTTGGTATATCGCGATCTCGTGTTCCCACTCTCACGCCGAACTTCGACATCCTTCTCGGTTTCGTAGTAGACTTCATCATCGTAGCCAACGTTCGGGCTGTCTGATGCAAAGACTCGGACATCCTTATCACTTTGATTGATTTCGTATCCGGCGTCGATCAGGTGCTTCTCAAATCGATCCCAGACGATGATCTGGTTCTTGAGAACACCCGCTCCATATAGCCCATCGATAATCTTGTCTACGATAATCCGATGGGTACTCAACCGCTTCCCTGCAAGCGGGTTAATTTTAATTCCGACAATGTCGTTCGGCAGGACGAAATCTTTCCATGCCTCTTTGGCGGAGTCCAGGCCTGTCAATTTCATCATGGCCTGATCGATCATTTCACTGACAACGTCCTCGTTGAGTACATCGCCATCCCATACCTTTTCGCTCATGGCTTCGACGACAGGCACCAGTGGTTTCTGAAATTCCTCGGCAAGAAACGGAGGTTGCCTGACTTGAGCAATAGCTGGTGAAATGGCTCCTAATGCAATCCCCGCCCCGATTGCACCTTTCAAAAAATGCCGACGGCTGATGGCTGGTAGCTCTTGTGAAATCTGTTCACAGTCAGCCATAATTTGTTCTACAACTGAATCTGATGTAGGAAATGTTGTTTTTGTCATTAGCTTGGCTGATTGCACCGATCTGGAATTTATCTGAATCCTGTATCTGATATTTCGGACTCAAGATGCAGATGGCAAAACGCTTGGTGACATAAAGCGTGTAATTCTTGTCCTTTATTCTTCACAGATCTTCTACAACTTTTTCAACTCATCGATAATCTTGGCAGAATCCAACCGATTACCCACCCGAATATCAAGGAACTTCCATCGGATTGTTCCACTTTCACCAATGATATAAATCTGGGGACGGGCAATCCGCGGATTAAAAGCATCCGTGGCATTATAGGCACCAATGGCTTGTTGCTTCACGTCAGAAAGCACAGGGTATTGTGCCTTAGTCCGATCGACAATCTCTCTGGTTTCTGCTTTATCTTCGGAACTGATGGCGATAATTTCCGCCCCGTTCGCCTGAATCGCTTTGTAAACCTGTTGCAACTCTCCGAGTTGCGCTGTACAAAACGGTCACCAATTCCCACGATAAAATACGAGCACGACTTTCTTTTGTCCCGCGTAGTCAGCGAGTGAGTGATTCTGCCCATGCGCATCAGGTAGACTAAAGCCCGGCGCTTTTGTTCCAAGACTCAGTCCGTCACCGGGCGGCAGTTCTTCTGCCGGAAGAATTGGCACAAGTTCGATCGGCACTTTTGTTGTTTCGCCTTCAGGGATGGAGTCGATGACAATCTCTTGCTTCTCATATCCTTCTAGGTCAATTTTGAGGATGACCGGCAGATCGGCGGGAAGGTTTTCAAACGTGAAAATTCCTGTCTTCGTCGTCAAAGCTTCGTGAGTTTTTCCCCGTTCATCAATGAGTTGAACACGCACGTTTGAAAGGGCTTTTTTAGTCCCTTGATCAGATAAGAGTCCACGAACATGAGCAACAGGGATTTCCAATGCTTTAAGCGCAACTTTATCGAGCAACGCCACCTGATTGGCAATCACCTGCACTGTCATTTCGGCTGTCTCAAAACCCTTCGCGGTAACTTTGACGGTATAAGTTCCGGGTTCGATGGCCTCAATCTGATAGTTTCCATTGGCATCAACTTCGGTTGTAGCGACTATCTTTCCATCTTGTAAGAAGCGGAGGTTAATCTGTACCCCTTCGATGGTTTCTACCTGTCCGGTCAAACCACCAGAAAGAATAACAGGAATTGAATCATCAGTCAGCGTGTTTTCCGTCGTCACGGGGCTATCGCTGCCGGAACACCCCACCCAAACCATCAACGCAACGCCTAAGAATATTAATATCGCAAATTTATGAATTAGTTTCTTTGTCATAGTAATTCCTTCAACTCCTTTTCATAGATTGCTTTTTCGCCCTGTGCGCCAACAAATCGCTTCACGATTTCCCCTTTGCGATTGATGAGAAATGCTGAGGGTATTGCAGGAACATGATATTTGTTAAGCGTCTCGGCATCCCCAAGCAAAATTGTGTAGTTGACACCGAGTTTCTTAATGAAGGGATCGACCACTTTTAACCCCTCGTCATCGAGGGAAATACCAATCATTTCAAATCCTTGGGAGCGAAATTCGTCGGAGAGTTCGATGAAAAGCGGGATTTCCTCTGTACACGGTTTACACCACGTCGCCCAAAAATCCAAAAGAACAACCTTTCCCTGATAATCCGAAAGGCTGACCTCCTCAAGCTCTGTGTTTGCCAGCGTAAAGCTGGGAGCAAGCTCCAACGAGGCAACCCCGTCATTCGATGTATCAACCTCCACCACTGTGTCACTACTGTCGTCTGAGCAACCGAAAACCGTCAATAAGCAGAGGAGAATGAAAACGCTTGAAAGTCTCCACCATTGCATATTGTCTACCTCCTACCGGGTTATGTTGTTTCGCCAATTCGTCGATGTGGATTATTGTGCTCGTATAATTGCATCATCAAAAGGGCGGGATATTGCCTCGCTACGGAATGATTCGGTCTGGATGCTTGAGCAACTTTTATGCCGCTTCGATATTATAACAGAAGCTGGCACAAATTGTCTGATTTATTCAACAGAAATAGCGTATTGTTTGCCATCAAAGCGTAATTATGTTTGCTATCAAAGCGTAATTTGGATCGCGATTTCGTGCATCTGGGATGAGTTTTGCCCAATATTGTGCAACTGTACGTTTGCGTCTATTCGCTTGACACCCCATTGATAACATGCTACAATCCCGGCATGATCGCTTGTTTGTCTTACCGGAGATTCCTAATGAGGATGCCTCGCAAGTTATTGATTTTGATCGCAGCGCTTATCCTTGGGTGCAGCGATGAAACATCGGTCATCAAAATTGGTGTCAGCATCCCAGAAACGACTGCCCCAATCTATACCCTGATGAAACAGGGATTAACCGAACACGAAAAAGAGTACAATCTCAAAATCCTCTGGAATGGCGTTCGGGATAAGGGGATGGAACAAGATCTGGTTGGATTGGAAGCGCAGCAGATCCAAAAGATGTTTGAAAAGGGGATTCGGTGTCTGATTCTTAATCCTGTCGATGCGAAAGCGGCTTATCCGATTCTAAGAGAGGCTAGACGCTGGCATGTGCCTGTAATCTCCTTGGATAGAATGCTTGTCAGCATGCGCGTGCGAGGACACATTGCCGTCAATGAAATCGGCTTGGGTGAAGCAGCGGCTCAATATGCAGTCGAGAAGATTAAACATAAGGGGAATGTCTTAGTTTTGGAAGGTCCCGCTGACGTCGAATCAATGCGTAACATCGCGATAGGAATTTATCGCATTTTGGATCAATATCCCGACGAAATTAAAGTCTTTTCTCAGACTTCCGCACTTAATGCGGATGCTGCCTTCACGCTGACCAATCGTATGTTGAAGAACTATGCCGGGAATATTCAGGCAATCATTGCTACAGATAGCATCATCGCAGTCGGAGCGATTCGAGGGGCAGAATTGCATGGACTTACAGATCTAACTGTTACAGTTGGCGTAGGGGCTGGGGAAGAGGCATGCCGCCAGATTATATTGAAGAAACATGATGCAGAGGTCGATCGCATGCCTTATGAACGTGGATTGGAGGCGTTAAGAGCCGCTATTGACGCAATAAACGATCGACCTTTTTCTTATGATACCAAATTGCCCAATGGTGAAATTGTTACGGAAACGAAATTTGGGCCAATTCGCCTGATTACTCCAGCGAACTATCTTGTGCTTGAGAAGATGTGGCCTAGCTTATTTATGCAAAAATGAGTGACCTATACATTAGAGAGGAGAGACCACGATGCGATGGCTAATCTGTTTAATGACGATCGGTCTGGTGGCTTGCAGCACGATTGCAGCAAACGAAGAAGAAAAGAGCGATCCCCCCAAAGTCGGGGATGCTGCGCCCGATTTCACGCTAAACGATGCCGAAGATCAAGAACATTCTCTGGAGAAATTGCAGGGCAAGATTGTCCTTCTAATTATGGGAAACCGCAAAATCCGAAAGGAAGATGATAAATGGGCAGAGGCTTTTCAAAAAGATTATCGGGATAATAAACGGATTGTGGCATATATCGTTGCGGATATGCGAAGTGTTCCAGGCTTTGTGCCCAAGGGATTTATCAAGAGACAGCTCAAAAAGGACAAGCCCCCGGTAACATTGTTGCTCGATTGGAAAGGTAAGGTTCATCAAGCTTATCACACCCAAAAGGAGAAACCAAACCTGTATCTCATTCATCCGGACGGTCAGATTGCATTTCAAATCAAAGCAAATTTCGCTCAAAAAACGTATCAGCAACTCAAACAGGCAATCGATGCGATACAGGAAGAATGAAAATGCCAATCGCGGCTGATACCGACCAAACAACTGGCGTACTTTACGTGGTGAGCACGCCGATTGGCAACTTAGAAGACATTACCCTTCGTGCATTGCGTGTACTCAAAGAGGTCGATCTCATCGCCGCTGAAGACACCCGCCATACCCGCCGACTGCTCACGCACTACGATATTCACACACCGTTTACCAGCTACTTTGAAGGCAACCACATCCGCAAAGGTGAAAAGCTGATTGCCCGGTTAAAAGCGGGGGATTCGATTGCTTTAGTTTCCGACGCAGGCACACCGACGATTTCAGATCCCGGGTATCGCTTGGTCGTGCAATGTATTGAGACAAACATCCCAACCGTCTCGATTCCGGGCCCCTCTGCATGTATTGCCGCAGCTTCAATCGCCGGGCTGCCGCTACACAACTTTGCCTTTGAAGGCTTCCTTTCGCCCAAATCCGGGAAACGGAGAAGACGGTTAACCGATCTACGTGACGAAACACGCACGCTGATTTTTTACGAGTCCCCTTACCGGCTCATTCGATTTCTCGAAGATGTGCTAGAAATCTTGGGGAATCGACGGGTCGTTGTTGCCCGCGAGTTGACAAAAAAGTTCGAGGAGCTCTTTCGCGGCACGGCGAGCGAAGCCATCGAGAAATTTCAAACCACGACACCGCGTGGAGAGTTTACAATTGTGATCGCAGGAAAAGAATCCAAATCATAAAGGAGCAGATACAATGTCAGCCATTGCTACACTGCGCCAACCGAAATACCACAACATGCCAGCAACATCAGCGCAATACTTCGCCCTTGAAGATGATGGCTTTCGGTATGAATTAATCGAAGGGAGACTTGAGGTTATGCCATCCCCACTCACGATACACCAGCATATTTCCGCTGAAATTCTGGTCGAGATAAAGCTGTTTTTGAGACAGCACCCAATCGGGGAAGTTTACGTTGCCCCACTAGATGTCGAATTGGGACCAATTGATACCTATCAGCCAGATCTGCTTTTTATCCACAACGACAACCAAGACGTCAGGAATCAGCCCCGCATTCACGGAACTCCCGAACTCGTCGTTGAGGTGTTGTCCAGCAGCACGAAGAACAAAGATTTCGGCGTAAAGTTTGAGAACTACGCTCGTTTTGGAGTGAAGGAGTATTGGATTATTGCCCCTCAAACGGAAGAACATCACTTCTACCTTGCTGAAGACCAACAGTTTTCCGAAGTCTATCCTGAGAATAACAGATATGAATCGCACGTCATAAAAGGGTTTGTGCTAGATTTGGAATGGCTCAACGATTTAATTCAACAGGAAATGAAATAGTCTATGACACTTGATGATATTCAACAAATCGCCGTTATTGGGGCAGGGTTGATGGGACATGGAATCGCCCAAGAGTTTGCGTTTGCCGGGTATCAAGTCCATCTGCACGATGTGAGCAAAGAAAAAATTAGAGAAGGGCTGGATCGGATTCGGGACAATCTCCAGATGTTCGTGGAGAACGAACTCGCTCAACCGAGCCAGATTGACGAAACACTCGATCGGATTTATGGGTCTGATCGGCTTGAAGTAGTCTGCCGAGAGGCGGATTTCGTCATCGAAGCGGTTACCGAAAATTTACCGATTAAGCAGGAAATTTTCCGGCAACTGGATGGAATCTGCCCAGCCCACACGATTCTGGCAAGTAACACGACTGCGCTGATGCCCAGCCAGATCGGTGAATTGGCACAACGTGGAGATAAAATCTTGAATACTCACTATTTTAATCCACCGTATCTCATACCGCTCGTCGAGTTAGTTCGCAGCCCAAAGACATCGGACGAGACGCTGCAAGTGACCTACGACCTTATGGTGAAGATTGGGAAGACCCCCGCGATAATTCAGAAAGAAGCCCTCGGTTTCGTGGGGCCGCGCTTGCAAGCGGCGTTGATTCGTGAAGCGTTTTCGATTGTCGAACGAGGCATCGCCAGCGCGGAGGATGTAGACCTCGTCGTCCGCAACAGCTTCGGACGGAGGCTCAGTGTTGCCGGACCGTTTCAGGTGTTCGAGCTTGCGGGATGGGATATGGTCCTCGCAGCGTTTGAAGAACTCTACAAAGACCTTAACAGTTCGACAGATGTAAATCCCTTGCTCAAGGAGATGGTCGAGAAGGGTGAGTTAGGCGTTAAATCCGGGAAAGGGTTTTATGAATGGCCCCCCGAAAAGATTGAGGAGGTTCGAGCTCGGATGGATCGCGCGTTAATCTGGCAGATGAAGGAGAAGGAACATGGAAGAAAAAGAGATCAGAAAGCGTAGAAGAGGGACGGCGATAGTTGAAACAGACCAAGGCATCCTTGTGGTTGCGGACAGAGGAAGCCGAAGGTTTTTGCTTCCCGGCGGTGGTACGAAAAGGAATGAACCCAGAATTGAGGCGGCTATCCGGGAATTAAGAGAGGAAACTGGTTTGATCGCCAATTCTGCTGAATACCTCTTTAATTATGAAGGGCAGATTCATACGTCAAAGGGCGGACATTCGTTCCGAGACTATCATAAAGTATTCCGGATTCAAGCGCATAGAGAAGCCAGACCGAGACGTGAGATAGTAGCCGTCGATTACTATAAGGCTGGAGCAGAGATCAATCCAAAGCTTTCCCAAATCACCCAGGCGATTATTGAGAAATATTTGGCGTTGAAGGAAAAATAACCTGCTGCAATTCTCGACTTACGGGAGAAAATTCATGCAACTCTACGCGGGCGCAATTTCTGAAGGAATATTTGAGATTCTGGAAGACGTAAGCAGCCCAGGATTCGATGCTCAACGGGCAGTAGAAATGCTCTCTGTCTTCAATCTTGAGCTAACAGATGTTGAACAGAATCCGTCTCCACCCTCGTGGTGCGCTGTGTTGGATAATATCCTTTCGCGTGGTACACCGACGCTGGCTTCGCCGTTTGTGGAAGGCGTTCTGGAAGAACGGCTTGGTTTGACCCGAAAAGCCGATTCTCACATTGGAGATATTTCTTTTCATTTGAACGTTGATGAGTCTGATCGAATGGGATTCAATCAGCAACTTCGCCGTGCGCTTTACCCAGTCGAACCGCGATTAGATCCTTGCGAAGCATGGTGGAAGGAAGTCCCATGTGATGAAGAGCTTGCGAAAAAACTGCTACCGAATCTACGTGAGAAGGAATTCGCAACATCGTTTTTGCCCAATCAACTTGGTAATGAATATGGATTTCTCTTTCAACTCTTAGAACCGCAACGTCTCTTAGATTCGATTGTCGGCGGTGGTTTCGTTGACCAGAGATGCGATTTCGCGCTTGAGTTGCCCAATAAAGATGGCAAATACATCTTTGAAATTGATGGACCAGACCACGATATACAACCTAAACTAGGTCATGATCAAGCTCGTGATAGCAACGCTTCTGCTAAAGGTTGGACGACGATCGGCGTAAGAAATGCGGAGGTTATAATGGAATCTTTTGACGACACGTTAATTCCCGATCGAATAAATCGGCATCGATATGATTTCGATCGGGAAGTTGAATTAAGAAAGATTCGTCAAAAGAAACCGATCAAAATTGCAAAGGCGAGTTTCGCCGACCCGTGTTGGAAGGAGAAGGAGGAATTTGCGGCGAAAGTCTTCCAACTTGTCCTCGTTCCCATCGCGGTCGCACGGATTCAGAAAACGCTGATTCAATTGGTTCGCCACGGCGTGTTATCCCTCGATGCACCAAAATGGAAAATCGCTATTCATGAACGAGATGTGCCATGTGCGTGGCTCGCAGTTGAAGACTTTCTACGGTTGTTGGAGAACTACCTCATTCTCAAGGGAAGTGAGTTCCTCCCGGAAGTCGAAGTCCGCGCCTACGTTTCACAGGAGTTTGCCAACGCTAAAATGGCGTGTCCTCCGTCAGATCTGTCCTTTACTTTCCGCCATGAAGTCGCCGGATTTCGTGGTGAGCGGTTAGATCAGGTGAAATCATTCGATGCGGATGTTTTTCTGGACATCGCCGTGTTACACCGGACGAGCTTGACGAAAGTTGAACCCGTTTTCAAAAGACGTGTTGCATTGAACGCTCCGACCGTCCTCATCCGCTCAGTTTATAGCATTCAAGAAGAATTCCAACTGCAAGCTGCTGAACCGTTTGCTTATCCTGTTGATGAAAATACTGAATTTCCGCCTTTGTTTGAAGAGGACGAATTTCCACACATCCTGTTTCATTTTGCCCTTTATACCGATCAGCACGGAGAAGTCAACTTGTCCATCATTTTATTAACGCTCTATCTCTATCGCGTATTGGTTCTAAGGTATTTTCTTCAGCTTATTTTTCGCAAAGAGTCCTTCCGAGAGGGGCAGGTTCGGATTCTAAAACGAGCACTCGCTCGTCAAAGTGTAATTGGGCTACTACCTACGGGAGCGGGGAAATCGATCTGCTATCAACTGGTGGGGATGCTACAA
>JADFGN010000252.1 GCA_022567695.1 Candidatus Poribacteria bacterium
AACTTATAGATTTCATCTAATTTAAGCGTAGACTCAGTAGTTCACAATTCTATTACCTGTGGTCTCCTTTGACCCATACAAATATGATAAAATAGCGATCATCAACAAAACAGGATGATTAGGGGCCTAGAAATGAATGCGAAACGACATCTGGTCTGGGCGTTCTTGATGTTCATCGGGCTGTTGAGCTTTTCTTCAATGAGCCTGGCAGAAAAGGGTCCATGGACGAAGAAAGCGGACATGCCAGCCCCAAGCCGTCATTTTTCCACCAGCGCGGTGAATGGGAAAATTTATGCCATTGGGGGATTCGATGAAGATGAGATTCTTTCGACCGTAAAAGAATATGATCCGGTAACAGGTTTAGGAGTCGAAGTCGAAGCGAAAGGGAAACTTGTCACAGGGTTCCTGGGGCAAAATCAAAGCCCCGTAGTTCACAATTTGAGTTCGTTTAATGTTCCATAAAGTCGTTTGATATATTCCGTGATGAACAGAGCAAAGAGATTCAGGGTGAATACTGGCGTTTTGTTGCCGCTTCGCCGAATGATTAACGTGATGTTCCATTTGAACCAAACCCAGGTTTTCTTGACTGGAAAATGCCAATCGAATTCAGAAACACTGAACCATCCCCCAAGGCTTTGGTTTATTGTACATTTTTAATCTGAAACATTGTCAAGCTATTTTACTTTTCCATTCTGATTTTGAAGACATTTTACCTCAACTTCTGTCAGACTTACTGTCTAAAATCCACTTGACATCGTTGTAAATCAATCAGTATAATTTAGCAACTTTTAGCGCGGGTGTAGCTCAGCGGTAGAGCGTCAGCTTCCCAAGCTGAGGGTCGTGGGTTCAATTCCCATCACCCGCTTTATATCAAACGACGCATCAGTAGTGTTGTGAGCCCCACAAGGGCTTTGTTTTTATTGGAAGGACAAATAAGATGCCGATTTACGAATACCGTTGCAAGCAATGCAATCACACATTTGAAAAACTCGTTGCATCCAACTTAGAGGCTGACGTTGCCACCTGCCCGGAGTGTCAAGGCAGTGACACAAGGCTGTTGCTATCTGTTTTTGGCATCGGTTCCTCTGACATTGCAAGTGCTCCAACAACTGATATGCCTATATGTGGGACTTGTGGTAATTCAACGCCGCAGCCGTGTTCTGAGTGAATCCTAGCCATAGAATAGATTGTCAACTTGTCTGAATTGACAAAAGAGGAAAATAATGGCTCAAAGCAGTCGCCTGACAAAGGAAGAAATAAAAGAGGACCAATTTATCGAAGCGGTTCTCAAATCTTTTAAATTTCTCAAAGAAAACTTCAAAACAATTATCATTGCTCTAGCTGTTGTCATCGTCGGCATTTTCGGAACTTGGACCTATCGTCGGCATCAACAAGATCAACGTGCCGAAGCCTCCTTCGCTCTCGTTAAAGTTATCGAAAAATACCAAGAGGCAGAACAGGATAGCTTAAACGCTGAAAAGGCAAATGACAGCAATGACAAATTTCAGGCTATAGCGGCAGATTTCCAAACAATTGTTCGTGAGTATTCAGGTACCTCTTTTGCCGATAAGGCACTGTATAACTACGCGAAAACCCTCTATTATCAGGGCAACTATGATGAAGCAAGAATCCAATTTCAATCTGTTATCGATAGCCAGCCAGAAGATGAGATTCTCGTCCTGTACGCACAAAAAGCGATAGGTGACTGTTACGCACAAGAGGGCAAATATCAAGAAGCGATCGCGTCGTACCAAAGTGACAAATATCCACTAACTTCCAAGATTCCTGCCGCCGTTCGAGACTTAGTGCTGGCAAATGCGAAGTTTAACCAAGCCCTTTGTTACGAGAAGTTAGGTCAACCCGACGGGGCATTACCGCTCTATAAAGATCTGGTAGATCTCTTTAATGCAAACTTGGAAAAGGCAATTCAGCAAAAAAGCCTTGAATTTATTCCGGAAGCCAAGACGGTGATTTCGGAGTTTCCACAACAGCCTCTCGTTGTGTCAAACGCGCAAACGTTAGAAGATCAGGGAAGCTTTGACGACGCCTTTGTTGCATATGTGGAAACAATCCACCGCTACAAAGTGGATGGAGATATTCATGGCGGATTGAACAAAGAACTGCGCGAACGGATTCGTAACTTTGAAACGAAAGCGAACGAGTTTCTCATAAATCTTCGAAAGGCCCGTCAAAACGAATCAGAAGCGCGGCGTAGTACGGCGCTGTACTATTATGATCAGAGTGTGGGGCTTGATTTTGCGCCGAGTCGCAATCTTTATGAAAAAGCCATCCTTTATCGGAACGTGATCGAATCTGCCCAGAAATGAGTTCACAGCAGAGCGGACTGCGCGAAGAACATCTTGGCTGTGCAAGCCTGTTCAAGTGTGACGTGACAAATCTCCCCTGCCATAGCGTGAGAAAAACCATGTTTGCCCACACGGAAAAAGTCCTAGAATATGATAAGCTGAAAGCCTTATTAAAAAAATACACCAGTTCTCGGCTAGGGAGGTCACGGGTTGAAAAACTGGCTCCCTCGCGGCAGATTGATGAGGTCCGACGACAACAGGCATTGTGTAGCGAATCGAAGCTTCTCTATCAAACCGCCAATGGTTTTCCGCTGAACGGGTTAAGGGATATTGCTCCGCTTCTTTACAAGGCTGCCAAGCCCGGTGCCATTTTGGAAGCCGATGAATTGCTCTATGTCGGACGGGTCGCACAAGTTGCCCAAAACGTCCGACGGGGGATGAAGCGGCAGAACAGAGCAAATTTCCCAAAACTCTGCACAATTGTTGATAATCTCCCCACTGCCCCTGAGTTGGCTGAATCCATCGACCAATGTATTAGCCCGGAAGGTGACATTCGTGATGGAGCAAGCCCCGCTTTGCGAAGTATTCGTCGGCGATTGATAAGTACCCGTGAAAACCTCCTCTCAAAATTAGAATCCCTCCTTCGTTCTCCTACCCATCAGAAATTCATTCAAGAAAACGTCATCACTTCCCGCAATGACCGTTATGTTATCCCAGTCAAACAAGATGCAAGAAGCCATTTTCCAAGCAGCGTTATTCAGGGACAATCTGCGAGTGGTGCAACTGTCTTTATTGAACCTGTTGGAGTTGTTGAACTGAATAACGATTTGCATCAACTGGTAGATGGGGAGAGACAAGAGATTCGCCGCATCCTTCTGTCGCTAACAGATGAGGTGCGTCAACATGCCACTGACCTTGAAACCGCATTAGAAATCTTAGGCAAACTAGACATTCTCGGAGCTAAGGCACAATTGAGTATTGCCTTGAATTGTACTGAGCCGCGTTTGAACACTCGTGGATTTGTTAAATTGATTCAAGCGCGGCATCCGATACTTGAAGACAGCCTGCACCATAGAAACCGAAAAAAAGACAATCTCTCATCCCCCGATGTTCCGACGCATGTTGTTCCGACCGATATGCACATCGGGGATTCATTCCATGCTTTGGTCATCACAGGTCCAAACACGGGCGGAAAAACGGTTGTTCTCAAAACTGTTGGCTTGCTCACGCTCATGGCACAGTCGGGGCTACACATTCCCGCGCAGAGCGGAAGCGAAATTGCGGTATTTGATCATGTTTTTGCAGATATCGGTGACGAGCAGAGCATCGAACAAAATCTTAGCACTTTTTCATCACACATCACCAAGATTGTCGAGATTTTAAAACGTCTGTCTGGCCGAGCGCAAAATCAGAATTCCCTCGTTCTTCTCGATGAAATCGGCGCAGGCACGGAGCCGACCGAAGGTTCCGCGCTTGGCATGGCCATCCTGGACTGGCTGACTGAGCGAGAAGTTCGCGCGATTGTGACAACCCATTATGGTGCGCTCAAAGCGTATGCCCACACGCGAGAGGGCGTGAACAATGCTTCAATGGAATTCGATGGATTGACTCTACGTCCGACCTATCGCCTGCTGATCGGTGTGCCTGGTAGTAGCAATGCGATGCAGATTGCTGAGAGGTTGGGGATGCCTGATTCAATTTTGGTTGCTGCGAAAACGCAGATGGGGAGTCAGAAGGTTGCGGTTGAAGATCTGATTGTTAGTATGCAGCAATCTCAACAGGAACTCGAAGCTGAACGTAAAATTGTTCAAGAGAAAATTCGCGTAGCAGAAACCACATATAAGGAGCATGAAGCACTGATTCACCAACTGAAAGCGGAGCGCAAGGAACTGGTAAGGCAGGCAGAAAGGGAAGCCTTTGATGTGGTGAAAAATGCGCGTCGCTTGGTCGATCGGACGATAGCGGAAATTCGACGAGAACAAGCCTCGAAAGAGAGCATCCGCACCGCTTTTACGCAAATTGAAGATGCGAAAGAAAAACTGGAGAAGCAATCGCAACGGCCTAAAAAAGGATCGAAACCTTCAAAAGGGCTTATGCAGGTTAAAGTCGGTGACAAAGTCCGGGTGAAAAGCTTGAACCGCTTTGGGGAAATCTTATCAATCTCTAAGGCCAGCCAGAAACCGCTCAAGATTCAGGTGGGCAACATGCAGATGCAGCTCGCGTACGGTGATATTGAGCAGGTTCACCCGAAAGAAAACAATCCCAAACTTTCGCCTTCAATTTTAGACATTCAACACAGCAAAGTTCGGGCGGTCCAAACCGAATTGAATCTACTTGGCAAAACCGTAAACGAGGCATTGGAGACAACGGATAAGTATCTAGACGATACTTTCCTAGCGGGGTTATCAACCGTGCGAATTGTTCACGGGAAAGGCACAGGTGCCCTCCGTAGTGCCATCCACGATTTTTTGGGAGATCACCCTTTAGTTGCAAGTTTTAGGTTGGCAGCAAGAAATGAAGGTGCCGAAGGCGCAACCGTTGTTACGTTGAAGGAATAGGCAGTGTCCGAAATTCTTTGAAATGGAGGTCGTGCTATGGGTATTATGATTACTTTACCAGACAACATAGCAGTTCGGTTACAGCGTAAAGCAGACGCACAACACCTTTCTGTGAAGGAAGTTGCCCTTGATATCCTGGAGACTGTGCTCGAAGCGGAAAGTGCTTTTCCGACACCGGAAACAGTTGTCTCGAAAATAAAAGCTACACCCCCCAATCCCCAGAGCATCCGTCCTCCACGTGGTTCACTGGCAGACGCATTGCGTAATGCCCCAGATGACCCCGACTTTGATTTAGCAAGATGGAATCAGGAATGGACAGCAGTTGCAGTAGAAATGAAAGCGATGACACGCGCCAATGACATTGCTGAAGGTCGTGAATAAACCGGTATGAGTGACTACCTGCTCGATACGAATCAAGGCTAAGAAAGTCTATTTCACTTTATTAATGAAACTGGTAATCTGTGATGAATTCGTCTCCCAACCATATTATTCCACGCGAAGTTATTGACGATATCCGGGATGGAAACGATATTGTCGAGGTGATATCGGAGCTTGGAATTCCGCTGAAGCCTGCCGGAAAAGATTACAAAGCCCTCTGTCCCTTCCACAGTGAGAAAACACCATCTTTCACTGTTTCCACGGAAAAACAGATCTTTAATTGTTTCGGCTGCAATACCGGCGGCAACGTGATTTCCTTTCTTCAAAAACATGAGGGGAAATCCTTTCGTGAAGCGATTGAGTGGTTGGCAGAGCGGATTGGTGCCTCCCTACCCGGTCGAGATGAAAAATCGGTGCAGCGGAGTCGAAAGCGCCTCGAACTCCAAGATCTGAATCGCTTTGCGATGGCGTATTTCCACAAGCAACTCCTAACTCCTACGGTCGGTGGGCGTGCTTTAGCATACCTAAAGAATCGCGGTATCAAAGATAAGGTCATCCAGCTTTTTCAACTGGGATATACAAAGCCTGAGCGGCGTGACCTTGTGAAAGCCGCAACTCAAACCGGTTTTTCGATTCAACAGTTGGTTGATGTCGGACTGATTAAAAACGAAGAGCGTGGTCCTACAGATCGCTTCCGAGGGAGAGTTATCTTCCCAATTCTTGACGAACGAGGTATCGCGGTTGGCTTTGGAGGACGAGCGTTATCAAACGAGCTCCTTCCCAAATATCTGAATTCACCCACAACCCCCCTCTACGATAAGAGTAAGATCCTTTACAATCTCCATAATGCCCGTTTGGCAATCCAGAAGACAGGTACGTCTATACTTGTCGAAGGTTATCTCGATGCCATCATGTTGTATCAGGCGGGTGTGGAAAACGTCGTTGCGTCACTAGGGACATCGTTGAACGAATCACATGCCAGTTTATTGAGGCGGTTTGCCACAGAGGTGATCATCGTTTACGATGGCGATTCCGCCGGTTTTCAAGCGACCCTGCGTGGATTGCACCAACTCTTGAAAGAAGGGCTGCGTGTGCGTATTGTCCTGCTGCCCCCTGGCGAGGATCCAGATTTATTTGTCCGCAATCGGGGCGTTGATGCCTTCAAAGCGCTTCTCAACACCGCGATAAACCTAATTGAATTTCAGATCCAACGAGCGGTCCAGCAAGATGCGCTCCGCCAAGTTGGTGTTAAAGCTCAAGCAGTAAAAGAGATTAGCTTGACCCTGTCGAATGTAAAAAGTCAGGTTGAACTCACCGAATATATTAAATATACGGCTCGAGAGCTTGATATTGATAAAACTGTACTCTGGAGCGAGTTACGGCATTTAGGTATCAAAGCAGCCCGTCCTGTTCACCCGTCCCGAAATTCTGTCTCTCCTGACAAAAAGAAAAATTTAATTCCGCGTGAATCAATTGAGTGGCAATTGATCGAAGCCTTAATCCAGTGTCCAGATTTAATTTCTGAGGCTAAAGAACATCTGGATCATCGGGACTTTACCCATCCTGAACTTACGAAAGTGGCACAGATGCTCTGGGAAGCAAGCCGGTTTGAAAACGGTATTGATATACAATACCTTATTGATACTTCCGTTGATGAAAAAATTAGAGGAATTATCTCCAATGCGACGCTGCGCAAAACGGTTCCTCCGAATCTGAAGGCACGCGTGGATGGTTGTTTGAAAAAGCTTAAACAATTTTTATTGTGGGATCTTGAGCGGACAGTACGTTCTGCCGTTCTCACACAGGGTCATAACAGTATTGACATGCTTGCAGAACTTGTTGAACTTTCAAATCGAAGGAGGCAATTTGCCCCTTAATTTATTAGCGAGTGGCACAAGTCGGACAAATCAGGCATAGCCTCCAATGTACTGGACGGGTTTCGACTCTATTCAACCCGTCTTTTGACTGTCAATTCATTTAGGAATAAGGACAAATCCGAGTAAGATGGACAACGGCTTGATGGATTTGAGCAAAGAACAAAGCTATTTTGAATACGACGATCACCCGGAAACTTTACCGGGGGATCTTGATGAGTTGCTCCAAATGAACTTGGAAGCATTTAACCTGCCTGATGAGGCGGGGCACTTCGATGAGGGAGATTTAACCACAATGGATCTTAGAGATACCAAAATAGATCTTAGCGGTACAGATCGCACCGATAATCATTATGATAATAGAATCAGCGGTGATACCGGGTTTGAGAATGAGTTTTTCGATCTGAACCCGGGTAAAACAGAAAAGTGTGATGATCCCGTCAAGGTGTACTTGCGAGAAATGGGACGCGTCTCCTTATTATCTAAACAGCAGGAGGTTACTTTATCCAAGCAGATCGAAAAGGGACATTGGCAAGTCCAAGAGGCCATATTTGAAACTCCGCTCGCAATCGCAGAGATTAGGAAACTTCTCAATAAAGTCTTAAACGGCAAAAAGAGAGCTGCCGATATTATTGACATGAAGACTTCAAGTTCATCAACCAAAGATAAAGAAAGCCAGTCACTCAATACTGTTAAACTGTTGATGGACTATATGAAAAACGTGGAGTTAGAGATTCGCCTTCAAGAGCGGAAGCTGAAGCATGAAGCACTTTCCCGTGATGAATCAGAGGCGGTTCGGCAGAAGCTGGAGAAGGATCGTGAGAAACTTATCAATACCCTCATACAATTGAAATTCAATCCAGAGGAGATTAGTAAGATTTCGTGGAAGATTAAGGATATTGCAAGCAACATCGAATCATGGGAAAAAATCATCGCTAAAATTGAAAAAGCGAGCAATATGCCCGCGAATCAGATTTGCCAGTTAGCCCAAGAACACGTTCAGGGCAACGGAAAAGCACTTGATACCACTCTGTTGTCAGAATCCCTTAAACAGCATAATTGCGAGATTGTTCGCGCAAGACGGGCAATCAGCCGATTAGAATATGATATTGGCATTCCTCGTGAGCGTTTGAAACAGATTACACGCCAGATTTATGAAGGCGAGATGAGTGCCCAAGAGTCGAAGATGACCATCGTCGAATCTAATTTGCGGTTGGTTGTCAGTATCGCCAAAAAGTATAGGAATCGCACGCCAGGCTTAATGTTCCTCGATCTAATCCAAGAGGGAAACATCGGTTTGATGAAAGCTGTGGATAAATTTGATTATCAGCGGGGATACAAATTTAGCACTTACGCCACATGGTGGATTCGACAGGGCATTACACGTGCCATCGCCGATCAAGGCCGCACCATACGCATCCCTGTCCACATGATTGAGACCATTAATAAGCTTATCCGTGTTTCGCGCAATCTGGTTCAAGAAAAAGGACGTGAACCACTTCCCGAAGAAATCGGCGAAGTCATGAATATGCCTGAAGAAAAGGTGAGACAGATTCTGCGGGTTGCGCAAGACCCGATTTCCCTCGAAACTCCTGTCGGTGAAGAGGATGATAGCCAGCTTGGGGATTTTGTCGAGGATAAGAATTCAAAATCCCCCGTGGGGGAAGCGGCATTGACGATGCTCAGAGAGCGTGTCGAAGATGTGCTAGAGACTTTGACCGAACGTGAGGAAAAGGTGATTCGCCGGAGGTTTGGCATTGGGGATGGTTGTCCACGCACACTGGAGGAAGTTGGAACGGAATTCCACGTCACCCGTGAACGGATACGCCAAATTGAAGCCAAAGCCCTAAATAAACTGAGACATCCGGTGCGCAGCCAGAGATTAAAAGGATTGCTTGACTGAAAAATCCATAGAAATCTTCGCGGCTTGACAGGTATTTTATGAGATTATAAAATTGGAAATATCAGATTTTATTTTGTTAGATTTTTCTGGTCGTTCAACGGGAAAATTCCACCCTAAAATTTTAGAGTGGAATTTTTTCTGCCTAAATACGGTCGTTAGGGAGGCAGGCTTGGGAGCTGTGTTTTTTTGTAATTCTTACCCAACCAGGCGTTGACCAGAAAAGGAGAAGAATAACCATGGCAAAAATAGAAGGATTCAGGATTAAAAATTACCGTGTGTTGAAAGACGTGACACTCGGAAAACTATGGAACATGCAACAAGCTAAGCCACTAACGCCTATGACTGCTGTTATCGGGAAAAACGGTGTCGGCAAGAGTTCTCTGTTCGATGCTTTTGGCTTCCTTGCTGATTGCCTGAAATTGGGTGTTGAAGAAGCCTGTGATACCAGAGGGCGGGGAGGATTTGATCGTATTCGTTCTCAGGGAAGGAATGACCCGATTGAATTCCAAGTTTATTACAAGCAAGATGGAAATGCCCGGCCGATTACCTATGAACTTGCAATTGATGCAGATGAAACCGGTCGCCCCTACGTAAAACTGGAACGTCTTCGCCAGCGGCGCAAAGGACAAAGATACGGCTGGCCTTTCTCATTTCTTTTATTGAATGAAGGCAAAGGAGTCGTATGGAAAGGGGAGGAACAGGGGCAGCAGATTGATGAAGGCAAGGAGGAATTTGACTTGTTCGGGCTAATTGAAAAAATGGAAGCAACGTCGCAAAAAGAAGAAAGCCGCGAAACAGAGATTATTGAACTGCAAGACATGCGTAAGCTAGGTATTGCAACCCTTGGTGCCCTGAAACAACATCCTCGGATATCAGCCTTTCGACAGTTCATCGAAGGATGGTATTTGAGTTACTTTACACCAGATGCCGCCCGCAGCCTGCCCCTGGCCGGCCCACAAAGACATTTGAATATCCACGGAGACAATCTCGGCAATGTCGTTCAGTTCATGGAGCGTGAACATCCTAAACGTTTTAAGAGTATCCTCAATCGCATTGCTGAGAAAATCCCCGGAATTGACAGGATCGATACCGAAAAGAGCCCGGACAAACGTTTGCTTCTCCGTTTTAATGACAAAGGGTTCGATGATCCTTTTTACGCCCAGCAAATGTCCGATGGCACGCTAAAAGTCTTTGCCTACTTGCTGTTATTGGAAGATCC
>JADFGN010000253.1 GCA_022567695.1 Candidatus Poribacteria bacterium
GCAGGCTGCGGGCCCCGATAGGCCGGGATTTCGCAAAGCTCAACATGCTCTACTATATGATGGAGTGTTCGAACTGTCAAGTCTTCCTTTTTTGTTGCAGTAAAAAATCGATTCTGATATAATGCCCTCAACTTCTGATGCTCAGAAAGAATAAGGCTTTCTCCTGCCCCTATCAGGGCAAATCATAAGGGAGGGTAATCATTTGAGTACACGAGAAATTCATACGACAATTAACGGAAAGGAGTATACCCACGAAGTCGAACCCCGACTACTGTTGGTTTACTACATCCGCGATGTTGTCAGTTTGACAGGTACACATATAGGTTGTGAAACTAGCTTGTGCGGAGCTTGCACGGCCATCGTCGATGGGCAGGCGGTCAAGACGTGTACGATGCTCGCAGTTCAGGCAGATGGCGCAGAAATTATGACCATCGAAGGGTTAGCCCAGAATGGCGACCTACATCCGATCCAAGAAGGGTTTTGGGAATGTCACGGGTTACAATGTGGTTTCTGCACGCCGGGGATGATTATGGCTGCGCATGAACTACTCCAGCAAAATCCTAACCCAACGGAAGCGGAGATTCGGCATGGATTGGAAGGGAATCTCTGTCGTTGTACCGGGTATCATCACATCGTTGATGCAGTGAAATATGCTGCCGAGAAAATGCAAGGATAATCGGCCTAATATAGAGGAGGAAATCTGATCATGACAACAATGGCAGGACCAAGTCGGATGGTCGGTGCCCCGATTAAGCGGCGCGAAGATCCGAGGTTAATTCAAGGGTTGGCCCATTATGTTGATGACATCAAACTTGTGGATACGCTTTATTGTACGTTCGTGCGAAGTGATTACGGACATGCAGAAATCAAAAGCATTAACACAGAGGAAGCGAAAAATCTGCCCGGCGTTCTTGAGGTGATTACGGGTGAAGAACTCCAAGGGAAGGTCGGACTTATACCTTGTGGAGCGGAAATTCCAGGGCTCAACGTGCCGGAACACCATGCCTTAGCTATCGGGCGGGTACGTTTTGTCGGTGAACCAATCGCTGCTGTTGTGGCAACCGACCCATACACCGCACGGGATGCACTGGATTTAATCGATGTTGAATACGAAGAGTTACCCGTTGTCGTAGATCCGGATAGGGCAGTTGAACCGGATTCGCCTGCTATCCACGAGGAATTTGGAAATAACATTGGTTTTGAAATGCCGTTAGAAGCGGGAGATGTGGATAAGGCATTTGCTGAAGCCGATCATGTCGTTTCTCAGCGCCTCGTGAATCAACGCCTGGTTCCCAACGCGATGGAGACACGTGGCGTCTTGGCACAATACCTTCCAGGAGATAAGACACTAACTGTCTGGTCATCAACGCAGGTCCCACATATTCTCAAAACCCAGTTGTCTCTAATTGTAGGCGTTCCCGAACATAGAGTTCGCGTCATCACCCCCGAAGTTGGCGGGGCCTTTGGAAGCAAACTTAACGTCTATCCCGAAGAAGTGATTGTCGCGTATTTCGCAATCCAGTTATGCAGACCTGTGAAATGGATAGAAACACGGAGCGAGAACTTCACGACAACGATTCATGGACGCGATCAGATCGCCTACGTTGACCTTGCCGTCAAAAACGACGGAACGATCACGGGGCTTCGAGCTAGAATCCTCGCAGATCTCGGGGCGTCTTATCAATTGCTGACCCCGCTCATCCCGACGTTGACGAACCTCATGATTTTGGGTTGCTATAAAATTCCAAATGTCAAAGTAGAAATGACCGGCGTTTTGACAAACAAGATGGCAACGGATGCCTACCGTGGTGCAGGGCGTCCAGAGGCGACCTATGTCATTGAGCGCATGGTAGATATAGCAGCGCAAAAGCTGGGAATGGATGCGAGAGATATCCGGTTCAAAAACTTCCCGCAACCAGAGGAATTCCCGCTGACAATGGCAACAGGCGTGACGTACGACAGCGGTAATTACCAGGGGAGCTTCAACAAGGCGTTGGAGATTGTCAACTATGACGAACTGCGAAAGCAACAGGCAGAACTTCGTCAGCAGGGAAGATACATGGGAATTGGTATTTCCACCTATGCAGAAATCTGCGCCTTTGGACCTTCAGCAGCGGTACCTGGCGGTGGCTGGGAAAGCAGTACCGTCCGCATCGAACGGACTGGCAAGGTAACGGTTTTGACAGGTATTTCGCCACACGGACAAGGTCAAGAAACGACCTTTGCCCAAATCATCTCCGATGAATTTGGGATCGATATCGACGACATTATAATCGTACATGGCGACACAGGACGTCAACCTCAAGGCGTCGGAACCTTCGGCAGTCGTGGAACTGCTGTCGGTGGGACAGCAATGCTTATCGCCGCGCGTCAGGTAAAAGAAAAAGTTGCCAAGATCGCGGCGCATCTGCTAGAAGCCAATCCCGACGATCTCATTTTTGAGGACGGGAAAATTTCTGTGGAAGGATCCCCTGCTCAAGCAGTTGATTTCGCAACCGTGTCGATGGAGGCGTATGCAGCCGTGAATCTGCCCCCGGACACCGATCCTGGGTTGGAAGCCATCCACTTCTTTGAACCGAAGAACTTTACCTTCCCATTCGGTGCTCACATCGCGGTCGTCGAAGTAGACATCGACACCGGCGAAATCGACATTCAGAGATATGTCGCTGTCGATGATATTGGGAATATAATCAATCCCTTAGTGGTCGCTGGACAGGTACATGGTGGAATCGCACAAGGGCTAGGACAGGCACTGTATGAAAATACAGTTTATGATGAAAATGGTCAACTTTTGACAGGTTCACTTATGGACTATGCCGTTCCCAAAGCAACGCAGTTACCAAGCTTTGAATCAGATCACACGATAACGCCTTCTCCGGTGAACCCGCTAGGCGTCAAAGGTGTTGGTGAAGCTGGAACGATTGCTTCAACGCCGTGCATGGTCAATGCTGTGGTAGATGCCCTGTCACCACTAGGTATCACTCATATTGATATGCCACTAACGCCGAACCGTGTGTGGGGTGCAATCCAAGATGCGAAGTAAAGTTCAATGTTGCATTCTAGCCAATTATTGAGCACTGATGCAGGATGCGAGATTCAAGATAGTAAATATTTAGAGAAGCAAAATTTCCTCTAGGCGAGAGTGCCAGATCCGCGTAGCGGAGTGAATCCTGTATCCTGCTTGGTTTACCGTCATCGGAGACATTTATGCAAGCCTATCGAGTCGAAAAAGTCATATCGCAAAACGGTAAGTTAGAGCTATCGGCCCTGCCGTTTCAAGAGGGTGAAGTTGTTGAAGTCATTATCCTGTCTTGTGGCACGCGAGCGAACAAAACGGATCGCTATCCACTCGCAGGTAAGGTACTAAAGTATAGCGATCCAACCGAACCAGTTGCACAAACGGATTGGCAGGATTTTACGTCAAATGATTCTACTTGATACGCACATCTGGATTTGGTGGATCGATCAGAATCAGCGGCTTACGAACCATCAACGGGAGATTCTTCAAAACCACGAGTCTACCGGACTTGGTGTGAATGTTATCTCATGCTGGGAAGTCGCTAAACTTGTCGAGTACGGACGATTACAATTGATCTGCCCGGTCGAGGAATGGATGTCTAGCGCATTGGCATATCCAGGCATACAGTTAATCGAGTTAACGCCGCAGATTGCGATCGAGTCAACGAAGCTACCAGGTAATTTTCATCGCGATCCTGCCGATCAGATTATCGTTGCCACAGCAAGGGTCTTTGACATCCCGCTGATGACGGTGGATGGTAAAATCCTAAATTACCTACATGTCAGAACACTAACTTAGAGCGAAGGAGGAAATAAATTCATGATTCCGGCAAGCTTTGAATACTTTGCACCGACCTCAGTCAATGAGGCTTTAGCACTCTTAAAAGAGCATGGTGATGACGCGAAAATCCTCGCGGGTGGACACAGCTTGATTCCAACGATGAAACTGCGATTGGCTGAACCCGCCGTGGTTATTGATATTCAGCGAATCAATGCATTGAAAAAGATTTCCGAATCTGACGGAAAGTTGATTATTGGTGCGTTGGCAACTCACCACGACCTAGAGAGTTCAGATTTGGTTCAAGGCAAAGTGCCAATTGTATCTCAGACGGCTGCGGCAATCGGCGATGTGCAGGTACGCAACAAAGGTACCATCGGTGGTAGCCTCGTGCATGCAGACCCTGCGGCTGATTGGCCCGCTACCATTCTGGCACTTGACGCGGATATCCAAATTGCTGGTCCCAACGGTGAGCGAACCGTCAAGGCAACCAATTTTTTTGAAGGTCTATTTACGACAGTCGTTGAACCAGAAGAGATTGTCACCCAGATTCACGTTCCTATCCAGAACGCAAATACGAAAGGCACATATCTCAAGCTGTATCAAGTGGCCTCCGGTTTTGCACTTACTGGTGTAGCTGCCATCTTGACGAAATCCGGCGATACCTGCCAGAATATTGCTGTCGGGATTACTGGCGTCTCTGATGTGGTTTACCGCGCAACGGGGGTTGAAGCTGAACTGACAGGTAAATCTCTCACCGCCGAAAACATCGCAGCGGCAGCTGAAAAAGCGGTTGATGGCGTTGCTGATATTTTGGACGACATCCACGCCAACGCAGCATATCGGGCGAATCTCGCAAAAGTCTATACCCGTCGGGCGATTGAGCAAGTGGCTTCTTAAAATATCGAAGATTGGTGTTAGGTGTTCAGTCCGAATGCCTAACACCGATATTTTTGGGAAGATGATGAAGATGGAAATTAAGATAGCTAGCCTACCTGATAGAGAAAACCTTGTTGCTGAACTGTGGTACGATAAGGTGCAATGGTGTGAAATCTCTCAAGAGCTGAACGAGCTCATACTTGAAATTTATCCAAGTCTAACGGGAAAACCGTGGACGTTTCAATTTGAGGAAGCGTTAGAATTTCTCCAACGAGCTGAACGCAGGATGGCAAGTCTTGGCGAGCCATTGCTAATGCAAGAAATAGAGCCGTCATTATTTGTAAAGCAGGTCGCTCAAATGGAAGCCGATCCCGCAATCCGGATGGAAATTAAGATAACTAGCGTGCCTGATAGAAAGAACCTTGTCGCTGAACTATGGTACGATAAAGTGATGTGGGCTGAAATCTCTCAAGAGGAGAGTAAGTCTATGCTTGAGATTTATCCACATCCGATGGGAAAACAGTGGATCTTTAAGTTCTCAGAGGCGTTAGAATTTCTCCAACAAGCCAAGCGCAAACTCGCAAGTCTCGACCCTCCACAGCCAAAGCGGTCGCCACATCGAACAGAAATAGAGCAACCATCATTTGCAAAGTAGGATGCTCAAATGGCTGCCAACCGGATGATTCAGGCTGAATTACGGACAATCGAGAAAGAGAGCGTGCGATCAAAAATCGGACGGGCTAGAGGAATTATAATCCATGTCTGAAGAAGGGGCTAGGCAAAGGCTGGGTTTATAATCTAGTCAGGAAATCAACAATTCATAATCACACAAGGAAATCCAAAAATGGAAATCAAAAGCAATCACACAATCCCTGCCCCCCGTGAAAGGGTTTGGGAATATTTTACGAATCCCGAACTCCTACAGCAGTGCATCCCCGGCTGCGAGGAACTCAAACCGCTCGGCGATGATGCGTATGAGGCAACGATCAAAATCGGAATCGCTTCAATCAAAGGGGTATATACAGGGTCGATCAAAATGGAAGATAAGCAACCACCTTCATCGTATCGCCTGATTATTGAGGGGAAAAGTAAAATCGGATTTCTCAAGGGGATCTGTGATTTAATCTTGGAGGAAATTCAGCCGAATCAAACGGAGATTACCCTTGGCGGTGAATTGATAGTCGGCGGGAAACTTGCCCGTGTGGGGCAGCGGATTATCGGCAGTGCCTCTAGGATGATGATTGGCCAATTTTTTAAGGGGATTATCAAATTAGCTGAATCTGAAACAAACTAAAGTTTTTGTAAAAAATCGCTTAGTCTGGAGTGCCGTACCCAGACTAAAACTCTACAGAATATACTATTTCTGTGAAGGAGTCAAAAGAATAATGAAACGCTTCTTGTTTGCCGTAGGTGCAATTTTATTAGTGATTGGAACCCCAGTTTGGGGGTGGTGGAGCAATGGCCACGGAATCTTAACACAAGCTGCTGTAAAAGCTCTCCCCGAAGAAATGCCAGCGTTTTTCCGGGCGGGAGAGGGAATGATTGCCCACTGCGCATTTGACCCGGATATATCAAAAAATCGAGGCACGCCCTACGTTCGAGGAGCAGAACATCCAGAACACTATCTCGATTTGGAACTTTTGCGAGGAAGTCCTCTTCCGAAGAGCCGATATGAATTTGTCCAGTTATGTGCTGAACTCGGCATCAAGCCAGAAACGGTAGGATTCGTCCCCTACGCCCTTGCAGAGTGGACGGAGCGACTTGCCGTCGCCTTTGCGGAACATCGCAAGTGGCCAGACAGTCCGTTTATTCAGCAGAAATGCTTTGTTTACGCAGGATTTATCGCGCATTATGCACAGGATATGTGCCAACCTTTACACCTAACGGTTCATTTCAACGGCCGCAGGCAAGCGGATGGATCGACTCTTAATAGAGGTATCCATGAGAAAGTCGATGCCCTCATTGAGTTCTTTGCGCTCGATCCGAACGAACTCGCTCGGAATCAAGAGATAGCACCTCTCGACGACTTGATGGATGACATTTTGAAGCAGGTTAAAACGGTACACGCTATGGTCGAGCAGGTTTATGAACTCGCCGATAGTTTGCCGTCTACCCGCGGTGGGGAATGGACACGTGTACCTAAAGTCGTCGATTTCGCGACAGAACGTGCTCGTGAATCTGCGCGCTTTACAGCTGCCCTCTATTTAACAGCTTGGAAACAGTCCGAAAAGATTCGACTCGAAGGTTGGTTGGACCGGGCAAATTTCGACAAATAACACTCCAAATAGAGTGAATCATTGTTTACCATGAGGGCCTTTGGATAGAGTCTCTGTCCGAAGGCTTTTTTAGTCTCAACATAAAAGATTTTCTGCAATTTTCTGATGACTGAAAAACTCGTGTAATCATCCTAATGCGCGTTGAAAACTTATATCAACATCTCAAACATCGCTACCCACTCAAGAAGGAAATCATCCCACTTACTTCCCGGCAGATCGCCATGACCATTGTCGAGGATGGGGATGAATTTCTTGACGAGTTGAGCAGGGAAGATAGCGATGGGGTCCTGCACCTGCCTTATTGGACCTATCTTTGGCCTTCAGCGATTGGGCTGGCACACTATCTGGATGAAATGGAAACGTTAGCAGGACAGCAGATCTTGGAGATTGGTTGTGGTTTCGGGCTCGCCGGCATCGTAGCGTGTCAGAATGGTGGAAGGGTATTTTTCACCGACTATGAAAGGGATGCGTTGCGATTTGCTCAATACAACGTTCTGCAAAATGGCTGTGAGCAAAGTGCTGCTTTTGTTCAGATGGATTGGCATGCGCCGTGCCTGAAACGTCAATTCTCACGAATCCTTGCTTCAGACGTGATTTATGAAGAAAGGAACTGGCAACCCATCCTCGCGTTGATCGAAAAATATCTGACTCCCGACGGGAGAGCGATTTTCTCTGAACCAAACCGAACCAATGCCGATGGCTTTTTCGATCTGATCCGTCATCATGGATTCACATACGAGGAATATGGTTATACTGTTCTTTTATTAGCGGAGGATTCCTCCACGGTTACCGTTTACTGCGTGCGAAGGATTTAGTTCCCAAATTGAAAAGCTCAAGAATGTTATAGTTAGGAGGATAAAGTGATGTTAAGGTATTTTACACTCGAATATTGGCTAGATGATGGTTGGTACGTTGGAAGACTCAAGGAAGTGCCGGGTGTACTTAGCCAGGGAGAATCTTTGGAAGAGCTAGAAGAAAACATCCGCGATGCTTATCGATTGATGCTTGACGACGAGGAGGTTTTGCCCTATGCCGACGCTCGGTCGAAAGAGATTGGAGTCGAAGTGTGAAAAGGCGCAGTCTAATTCGGGAACTGACTCGTGCTGGCTGTTATCTCAAGCGTCATGGCACAAAACATGATATATATGCAAATCCAAAAAACGGTAGGAAGACATCGGTTCCTCGTCACTCCGAGATCAAGGAGAGTCTCTGTAAAGAAATCCGCAAACAGCTTGGACTTGGATAATCAACAATGTGAACAATGAGTATATCATACTCAAGTTTTATAGGAATCGGCACCCCATGAACACACAAGCAAACGTTACACAACGCCCCAATTTGTTGTATATTCACTCCGATCAACACAATCCTAATATCACAGGTTGTTACGGCGATTCGCTGGTGCAGACGCCAAATTTAGACCGATTAGCGGAGGAAGGGGTTGTGTTTGAAAACGTCTACTGCCCTTCGCCAATCTGTGTGCCCTCGCGGATGTCCATGTTGAGCGGGCGATACCCTTACGAAAACGAGGTGTGGACGAACAGCCACTGCCTGAATTCAGGAATTCCGACCTTCGCACATGCGATGGGAGCGGCGGGTTATCGTCCTGTCCTGATCGGGCGGATGCACGCACTCGGTCCCGATCAGTTGCACGGCTATGCCGAGCGTTTGATCGGGGATCACGGGCCGAATCATCCGGGCGGGAGAGGGGTCGACCATGGGATGCTTTCGGGAACCGCGGGCCCCGCTCGTGTCAGCCTAGAGAAGTCGGGGCCGGGTCAAAGTGCCTATCAGGTTCACGACGAAGATGTGACCGCCGTGACAGTGGATTACTTGAACCGACTCGGTGTCCAGAAACGGGCAGGATTATTGAACGAACTGTTTTCCATCTCCGTCGGATTCATGTTGCCTCACCAACCTTTCGTCGCACGTCAAGAGGATTATGAGCTTTATCGTGGGAGGATGACCATGCCCAAAAATCCTGAACCATTCTCCGAAGACCTGCACCCCTATTTTCGGTGGTGGCGCGAAAAGTGTGGTATCATTGACGTTGCCAAAGCGGAGGTGCTTCGGGCACGCACCGCTTACTGGGCATTGGTCACGCGGATGGATGCGATGATCGGCGAGATCTTGACCGCGCTTCGAGAAAACGGTTTGGCTGAGAATACGCTGATCCTCTACTCCTCCGATCACGGTGAGCAGGTCGGTGAACATGGACTCTGGTGGAAGCAGACGTTTTACGAAGACTCGGTGAAAGTACCCGCGATTCTTTCGTGGCCCGGCATTTTACCGGGAGGCGTTCGATGCAATCGCGTCATCAGTTCGCTAGACCTAAACGCAACGATGCTAGATGCACTCAACGCGCCAGCCTTGCCGAATTCTCACGGCCGAAGCACCTTGCCCCTTTTGCGGGTTAAGAATGCGGAATGGGAAGATATTGCCTTCTCTGAATATTGTACGGATGAGGGATGCTTTCACCGGATGGTACGGCACGGCGATTGGAAGCTGAATTACTATCATGGGCAATCTCCGCAGCTTTTCAACTTAAAGGATGATCCGCATGAACGCCACGATCGGGCAACGGATGCAACGTGTCAGGAGATACGGGAGGCGTTGATCGAGAAGGTAATGGACGGCTGGAATCCTGATCTCGTTGCGGAGAAGATGGCAGCCAAGCGTGCGGATTTGAAGATTCTGAGCGGTTGGGGGCGTCATACTCAACCGGAGGATAAATTTCGCTGGAATCTTCTGCCAGAGATGGATTACTTGGATTAATATTACTTTCGCACAAGCCGGCAACATATTTACGACAACTATGAACCAAATATTCAAAACACACAGCCCAGAGGAAACTCAAGCTATCGGTGAACAGATCGGACGCAAACTGAAGCCGGGTGATGTTATTGCGCTGATCGGTGACCTCGGGGCGGGAAAAACCTGCCTAACACAGGGCATTGCCCGCGGTGTAGGTATCGCCTCTGATCAGATTGTCAACAGCCCCTCTTACATATTGATCAATGAGTACGCGGGTAAAATCCCGCTCTATCATATCGATCTTTATCGGCTACAACATGCCGACGAAATTTTAGACCTCGGTTTGGAAGAGTATCTGGAGGGGGATGGAATCTGTGTCATTGAATGGGCGGACCGGATGTTAGAATTTCTGCCTGAAAGCTCCATCCAGATCCATCTGGTTTGGGAAGACGAATACATTCGCACAATCGAATTGAAAACCAGGGAAAGATAGGTAAGGAAGAGAGGCAAGCAAGTATACAAG
>JADFGN010000732.1 GCA_022567695.1 Candidatus Poribacteria bacterium
GTAGGATTCTTCGGTTTCTTTGAATGCACTCAAGATAAAGAAGTTGCAGAAGCCCTCTTTAATCACGCAGCAGATTGGTTAAGAACTCGCCAGCTTGAAGTAATGCGCGGACCAATGAGCTATTCAACAAACGACGAGTGTGGCTTGCTGATTGATGGATTCGATTCACCCCCTGCCATTATGATGCCGTACAATCCGCTCTATTATTGTGATCTGTTTGAGGAATTTGGTTTTAGGAAAGCGAAGGATTTGCTCGCCTATGAAATCACTGATGAGGTGCCACTCCCAGACCGCCTTGAGCGAATCGTTGAAAGGATTAAAAAGCGACAACAGATTACGATACGCTCGCTCGTCAAGAAACAGATGAATCAAGAGATTCAGCGGGTAAAAGATATCTACAATTCAGCGTGGGAGAAAAATTGGGGATTCGTTCCAATGACCGATGGTGAGATTGACCACATGGCAGCGGAACTCATACAGATCGTCGATCCGGAGCTATTGCTATTTGCCGAAGTGGAAGGTGAACCCGTCGCTTTTATCCTCGCGCTTCCCGATTTTTATCAAGCCCTTAAACATGCTAACGGCAGTCTGTTTCCATTCGGACTCCTCAAAATTCTGTGGCAAGCATACATAAAGAAAATTGACTCGGTTCGCATTTTGACGTTTGGGATTAAAGAGGGGCATCGACGGAGCGGAATTGATGCGTTGCTTTATTACGAGGTTTATCGGGCGGGTGTTAAAAACGGCTATCGGCGGGCAGAACTATCGTGGATTCTGGAAGATAACGCGCTGATGAATCGTGCCCTTGAAAACATGGGTGCGAAAGTTTATAAACGCTATCGCATCTACGACTATCAGTTGGCTTGAGAACGGAAGATAGGTGAGAATGATATGACCATGTTAAATTTGCGAGTTCGATATTTTCAGGATAGCACGCCCGCAGACCTGCCCTGCCGCGAAGAGAGTTTCATCCGTCGCGAAATCGATATGCCATTGCCTATCGATCAGACAGCACTCATATTGGTCGATGTTTGGAACGTTCATTTCATTGAAAGTTGGATTGAACGCGCGAAGAAAATTACCATCAATGCGATTATTCCCGTTTTGAATACCGCCCGCGAAACTGGACTGACGATCGTTCACGCACCATCTCCGCCAGTCGCACAACAATTTTCCCAATTGAAGCGGCATACGCCACCTCAACCGAATACGCCGCCCGAATGGCCTCCAGCAGAATTTCGAGGACGTGCAGGTGAGTATGACATTTACCGGGGACCACGTAGTCAACCGCCGGGGATTGGTGTGCATTGGGATAAGCTGGCTTCTCAACTCTCAATTTCACCCAGCGTCAAAGTTGAGGACGATGACTTTGTGATTGCCACAGGTCAACAGTTGCATGAACTGATGAAGGCACGAGGTATCTTACACCTCATCTATGCTGGCTTTGCCACCAATTGGTGCGTCTTAGGACGCGACTACGGCATCCGTGCGATGGCGGGGCGAGGTTACAACATTATCCTGCTTCGAGACGCAACAACTGGCGTGGAGTTCCCTGACACCCTCGACCAGCTTTTTACCACCGAAATTTCAATTCGGGAGGTGGAACAGCAGTACGGTTTTTCAGCATCAAATGAAGGCTTCTTTACCGCATGTCGCGGAGTCAGTTGATAGCTACGGAAATTCGTAACCGTTCAGCCACCATAGACATTCTTAGCTCGTAGTAACAACTTTGTTCATAGCTGGCCGGAACGACTGAAGTCGTCACTACAGCACTACCCCCCTGAATGGTTACGGAAATCCTTCAGTCGCACCTTGGCTAGCAAGATTACCGCCCTACCGTTAAAGCACTCTCCGAAAATCAGCATCAGTCTATCGATCAACGTGAATGCCGTCTTCAAAGAGCAATTCGCGCTGAATCCACGAGACAATCTTTTCAACCCCTTTGCCCTGTCGTAAGTTCGTAAATACGAAAGGCTTGCCACCTCGCATGCGCTTTGAGTCGCGTTCCATGACTTCTAAGTCAGCCCCCA
>JADFGN010000254.1 GCA_022567695.1 Candidatus Poribacteria bacterium
CCGGTTTGCCGACTGTTTAGCGCGTGTAAGCGAGCAACTATAGAACGCTGCCATATGGAAGACCCGTCGCCCGCGGAGCTCGTCTATGAAGCCTGATATACCCTGTTTTTGTGCCATCATGAAGGAAGTGGCTGAACCGGCTGAATGTAAGGGGGAAACAGGGGGATAGCAAAAAGCAGCTGGCTACATTAATTGTCCCGCAGTCTGAGTCAGCCCAATCGAACGGGGTGCCTGGAGGAAGATGGGGAATAAAGTTGTTGGTCCTCCAGAGGGTGGTTAAGCTCGTACTGTGATGGGGGAATGGATCAATGAAAATTAATAACGATGAGGGTGATTCACAGGCCTCGAATGAGATGAAGATAAGTCGGAACTGGTCCGGAATGATACCGGATGCGATAGAACGGATCCTGAGAGAGTTTTTTGAAGACATGGCTGCGCCGCCAAATAACTTGGTTGCGGATGCAGTATATAGCCAAGCTGAGGTAAGTGTCTTTGAAAATAGCGAGGGTAAGTACACAGCCTACAAAGTAGATGATAATCCTATTTTCTGGATTTGTCGTGCATGCGGCCACACAACCTCATTCGGGACGGACACAGAGTATCGTACCGGTGGAGGGAATGATTATTATCGATTGCACGCTCGTGACGCTCATCTCTCTGGTAAATAACTCTCTGGTTTAAGCCCTACGGCTTTCACCACTCAAACGACATGCCCACACCTGCGTCGAGGTAGACCTCACTTAAAACCCTTTTACAGTCAAAGATTGTGGGGGCGTATATATTGCAAGTTCGGTCCCCCCTGGGCGGCCCTACCCCCCCCCTCAGCAGGAAAATACGGATTAATGGGACATTACTCGTCAGGAGCCTCAGCATTCAAGTGACACTTTAAGTGATCATCATATAATGCCTTAAATTCCGCTTGTTTTTCTGGGTTGTGTTTCAGACCATACCCATTGTAAACAATGCACAACTCTCAATCTCCGAAAGTATACCTTGACTTACCATTCCAAGCTTTCGTTGTAGCCGTGTCTTATCCAATACTCGCAGTTGATGACAAAGCCCAACAGAATCACTTGCCAGCCCACCTTCGCCTTTGGAGATTTGGACGCACGAAGGCAGAGAAGCGCGACGTAAGTTCGTCGTCAATGGAATAGCCAACACAGTTGTGGTAAATTTGCTCACCACATCATTTTGGAAGATGAGCACAGGGCGAATTCCTGCTTGTTCCGAACCACGTGTGGGATTCAGATTTGCCAACCAGATTTCCCCACGCTTGACAGTCATAGTGCATCCTCTTTTTTTAATCCCTTCACATAATCTGAAATCCCTTCTTCAGCGAACTGGCGATCCTCGTCAGCAAATTCGGCATAGAGCGCAGCTAATTGTGTCTCATCGAACGCGGGCACCGGTTTGAACCGAGACTGAAATTTCAGAAACGCCACATATTTGGCGACCTCTTTAAGTTCGGCTTCATTTAAGCTGTTGAGTTCTTGGGTAACTTGCTTCTTGATTGTCATGGCTTCAACTTCACTCATCATTTCCCTCCTGAAGTTTCACGCCACCATCTCCGATCTCCTGATGCGTTGCGTTTTGATAGCCTGCGACATTTTGCGAAATTTCTACCGCAATCTCTCCGGCGAAGCGATAATCCATATCGCTGCCCAATCGCTTTGCCACCTGCTGGATGATTTCCCAATCAACATGGGCTTCACCGGGGGGATCGATGGTTTTATGGATGCGTTGTACCCAACCCTTGGAGTTCGTGAAAGCACCATCTTTTTCCGCAAAAGTGGTCCCCGGCAGCACGACGTCTGCCAACTGAGCGACGTCAGAGAGCAAGATGTCTTGAACCACAAGGAATTCAACGTTTTCTAGAGCGGTTTTCTCATCTTCATCAAGCGGACGTTCCGGCGCACCATTAACGAGATACACAACCTTTGCATCAGATAGATTTTCCCAGAGTTTTTCGCCTTCTAGAACTGGGCTGCTCCCGTTTAACATATTTCGCGCACCGCGCGTGTTGGGATTTTTATCGGCTTCTATTGTGAACTGAGGGAATTTATGTTCCTCCCCGGGTTTGCGGCCAAACAGGCCAACCCGATCGGTTTTCAGCACTTCCCGGGCTAGCTTACCCAGCAAATAGTTTTCCTCGTTTGTTCCTTGCGCGGAACCGACAATGGTGATTGATTCTGCTTCTGCCGAGGATAATTTTTCGCTGATGATATCTAGCGCGTCTGCCCATGATGTATAAACGAGTTCATCCCCCACCCGCTTCATCGGAAGTTGAAGCCGGTCTTCGCTATTGACATAGTGATAACCGAGGCGACCATCGTCGCACATCCAGTATTGGTTGACATCGGCGTGGAAACGAGGTTTTAGGCGGTAAACGCCATCTTCCTTGTATTCAACCGTAATATTACACCCGACGCTACAACCGGGACAAATGCTGTTGGCTTTCTTCATGAACCACGGACGAGATTTGAAAAGGAAGTCTTTACTGGTCAACGCGCCAACTGGACAGATATCGACGACATTACCTGCGAGTTTGTTATCGAGTAACTGAATGGGAGTCCCATCATGTGCACGCGGAATATCAATCTCATCTTTTGAACCCCGGTTAATCAGACCAAGTTCGCCCGTACCTGCAACCTCATCGCAGAACCGGATACAGCGAGTGCAAACAATACAGCGGGTCGAATAGAGTAAAATATCGGGGCCAAGGTCTTTCTTGGGAGGGACGTTTTTGACCTCCAGGTATCTACTCTTATCATGTCCGTGCCTATAGCTGAAATCTTGGAGGTCGCACTCTCCAGCCTGATCGCAGACGGGACAATCAAGCGGGTGGTGGATAAGTAGGAACTCAAGGATATCTTCCCGTGCCTTTTTCACACGTGGTGAATCTGTTTGCACGATAAAGTCATATTTTCCATCAAGCTTTCGATCTGGCGGAACTGTGCGGAGGAAAGTCGTACACGCCGTAGCAAGCTGGCGATCTGGCACAATTTTACCGGCAGGCGGGAAGAAAACATGAGGCTCGACAAGACACATGCGGCAGTTTGCCGGACGGCTCAACCCGGGATGGTAACAGTAATGTGGAACTTCGATTCCGGCTTGTCTTGCCGCTTCGACCACATCAATTCCGTCTTCAACTTCAAGCTCGAGCTCATTCAGTTTAATGAATGCCATGACGACTTGGGTTCCTTTCCGTTTTACGCTTTGTTGACTTCAAGCTCTCTAGGGATTATGCGCTGTTGATATGCGTAATTTTCTTCAGGTGGAACGGTTGCTTCTTCAACTGAGAGGGTCGACAGTTTGCCTTCACGGATACAGGCTTCAAACTCTGGACGGTATTTCCGCATATAGCTCACAGCGGGCCACGAAACCGCAATCCCAAAGACACAAATCGTATTCCATGTCATCGTATCCACGTTCGCAATGTTGTTGGCGACACTTTCTAGTAAATCGAGTTCTTCATAAATCTCTTCCGTTTCGCCGGTATCACCCCATCGACCGTTTTCCGCGATACCAAACTTTGGGCGTGTGATTTTTGTTTGCCGCCCATTACCATCCGCAATTCGCTGAACAATATCCCGTACCCAAGGTGTCCCCCAACGACACGGCGTACATTGCCCACACGATTCATGGGCGTAGAACTTCATGATATTGAGAAGGCAATCGACGATATTCCGCGTCTCATTCATCACAATAATCCCGCCGGAGCCAAGCATGGATTTTGCCAGCGTTAATGAGGTGAAGTCTAGGCGCGTATCCAACTCATAGTGCGTCAAGATTGGTGCTGAACTTCCACCGGGAATCACGGCTTTCACGCGTCCGCCTTTAACCCCGCCCGCCACTTCAATTAACTCTTCGCAAGTCAAGCCAAGTTCAAGCTCATAAACTCCTGGCTTGTTTACATCCCCACTGATACAGTAAAGTTTAGTGCCAGTGTTGGGATCGGCTTTGGGCGGATCGAAGCGCGTATCCCCGTAGGTTGGCCCCATGCTGGTGTACCATTCAACCCCATGATCAATGATGAAAGGCAGGTTACACAACGTTTCGACATTTTGTACGACAGTCGGTTTGCGAAACACACCTTCTACCGCCGGAAATGGCGGCCTATTACGCGGTTGTCCACGCTTCCCTTCGAGGGATTCAATCAAACCGGTTTCTTCGCCACAAATATACGCACCCGCTCCTGCATGAGAATAAATCTCCAGATCGAAACCTGTATCCAAGATATTCTTGCCCAGATAGCCCTGCTGATGCGCTTCTTCAATGGCCTGATCTAACATCCGCTTACCGAGCGTGAATTCACCACGAATATAGATATATGCCGTATGAATACCCATCGCGTAACAACAGATCAAAATACCTTCAATCAGCAAATGCGGATTTTTTTCTAAAACATACCGATTACTGAAGGTTCCGGGCTCACTCTCATCAGCGTTGCAACAGAGATACCGGGGTTCAATGTCTCTGGGCACAAAACTCCATTTCAGACCCGTCGAAAATCCAGCGCCCCCTCGCCCTTTCAGGCCGGCTTTCATCACCATGTCGACAATATCTTCCGGCTTATATTCCTTGATGGCTTTCTCAAAACGCTTATAGCCGCGGTATTGACGAAACACGTCAAAGGTGTTAATATTTGGAACATCGAGGTGTTCGTAAAGAATCCGTCTTTCTTGAACCATGAATCATTTCCGCCTTTACTCCAAATTATCCAAGATTTCATCTACCTTTTCGGGAGTGAGGTTTTTGTATAAGTCATCGTTGACCATTATCACGGGGGCAACATCGCAGGATGCCAGGCACTCCACTTTCATAAGCGTGAATTTACCATCGGAGGTTGTCCCTTTCGCGAGATCTGTTTCCGAAGCGACATCTGTATTGAGTTTCTGTTTGATATGTTCCAACACAACCTTGCAATCTCTCAACGCGCATGGTAGCGTATAACAAACGCGAATCACGTATTTGCCGACAGGTTCTTCAAAGAACATCGGATAAAATGTGACGACATCTTTGACTTTCATCACAGGAACCTCAAGCAACTCGGCGACGTATATCATCACCGCTGGGCTGATATAGCCTGCTTGGCGTTGTGCAAGATGGAGCGTTGGCAGCATCGCTGCCTCCTTGACAGGATACCGCTGGACCACCTTATCAAACTCCTGTTTATTTTCGGCTAAAAACTTGAATGGCGTTTCCAATTGAATCAGTTCATCAGACATCGGCTTGTTTCCTTATGAAGGTTTTAGTCGTATGTGACTCCTCATCTTGCGCTACGGTTCCTCAGCGATCTAGCTCTCCGGCGACAATATTCAAGCTGCCCAACACGGCAACAGTGTCTGATAACATGCCTCCCTCAAGCATGTGAGGTAGGGCTTGGAAGTGTAAAAAGCTGGGGGGACGGATGCGAATACGGTAAGCGGTACCACTACCATCACTTACGATGTAAAATCCAAGTTCACCATTGGGGGATTCGGTTGCACAGTAAATTTCGCCGACCGGCGGTTGAACACCGTGTCCAGTCATAATAATCTTGAAGTGATGAATCAACCCTTCAATGTGCCCATGAGCATCCTTTTTATCAGGAAGGATGATTTTATTATCCTCTATGTTCACCGGTCCACTCGGCAAATTGTCGAGAACTTGCAGAACGATTCGTTGACTCTGAACCATCTCCTCCATCCGTACAAGGTAGCGATCGTAAGCATCACCATGGGAGGCAACAGGAACATCAAAGTCAAATTCTTCATAGGACGAGTAGGGTTCTGCTGTCCGCAGATCGTGTTCAACTCCCGATGCACGAAGACAAGGGCCGGTTAAACTGTAACTGATTGCATCTTCAGCCGAGATGACTCCAACCCCCTTCGTCCGATCCATCCAGATTCGGTTTCGGGTGAGCAATGTGTGGAGTTCTTTCAGGGCGTCGGGAAACTCTTTGATAAATTTCTTTACCTCATCCTCAAAGCCATCATACAAATCCCGTAGAACACCACCGACACGGGTATAACTGGTTGTCAGACGTTGGCCGGTCATGTTTTGAAAAATATTGTACAGCTTTTCACGCTCTCTAAAGCTGTATAGAAATACTGTAAATGCACCGAGGTCTAGGGCTCCTGTCCCCAGCCAGACAAGGTGATCGGCGATACGAGAGAGTTCTGCAAGGATGACACGAATGTACTCACAACGCTTGGTTACCCGAATGCCGAGCAATTTTTCAACGGCTAGCACGTAGCCGAAATTATTGGAAAGCGGTGAAAGGTAGTTCATTCGATCGGTGACAACGATGAACTGATTATAATCCAAGTGTTCACCGAGCTTTTCAAAACCGGTGTGTAAATAACCAAGGTGAGGTGTTGCTTTTAAGACGGTTTCACCATCAAGTTCCAAAACAATCCGGAGTGTGCCATGTGTCGCCGGGTGCTGTGGACCAAAATTCAATATCATTGGTTCACCACCAACTCGCGTTGTATCCTGTTGCATTTCTTGCGTCTCCCCTCACACCGATGTTTTAACTAATTTTCGGGAATAAGTTTCCGCAAGAAATCAGTAATTATGCGGGTCCCGTGGTTTGAAATATATACTTTAATAGAGAAATTTAGTTAAGCATTTTGGCGTTCAAAGTTAAAGCTCTCGCGTTCACCATGACCTCGCAACGGGTAATCTTTACGGAGCGGATGTCCTTTAAAATCATCTGGCATCAAAATTCTTTGGAGGTTCGGATGGTTCTCAAAAGTAATGCCGAACATGTCATACGTTTCACGTTCAAGCCAGTTTGCCCCTTTCCACAAAGGCGTGACTGACCGAATAGTAGGCTCTTTATCATGCACCGGCGTTTTAACACGCAAGCGATTCTTGCTTTCAATAGATATCAGGTGATAAACTACCATAAACTGGGCATAGTCATACTTCATCAGAATATCTTCCATCGACGCATAATCGACTGCGGTTACATCAACGAGTGCATCGTAAGAAAGCTCTGAATCGGTCTTCAAATATTCTAAGAGTTCGTATGCAGAATCCTTGCGTACGACGATAGTCAATTCGCCTTTCGCATCAGAAACGTCAAGGATGGCATCCCTGAATTTTTCTTGAACCTTTTGAAAGACAAGAGGTGGGGAACCCTCGGCATTCACATCTGTTTCTTCGCTCATAAAAGTTATCCTTTGGCAAGGTTTTATCCAGCAACAGCAGAAATTTCACCAACACCCCATCCTTTGGGAGGTTCTCCTCTGTCGATTGTACCTTGAATCTGCATCACTGCATCAATCAAATCTTCGGGACGCGGAGGACAACCGGGAACATAAACATCAACGGGAATAAACTGATCAACTCCTTGTATCAGCGTGTAAGTATCGAAAACACCGCCGCAGGAGGCACATGCGCCCATAGAAATAACCCATTTAGGTTCTGGCATCTGATCATAGATCTTCTTCAGGACTGGCATCATCTTAAGGGAAATTCGCCCAGCGACAATTAACAGGTCTGATTGGCGTGGCGAAAAGCGAATTGCTTCAGCACCAAACCGGGATAAGTCAAATTTCGCCGCTAACGTCGCCATCATTTCAATGGCACAACAGGCTGTGCCAAAAGGCATTGGCCAAAGTGAATTTCTTCTTCCCCAATTGACAACTTTATTCACAGTGGTGGTGAGGAAATTATCTCCGGGTTTACTCTCTAATCCCATGTTAGACCACCTTTCTTCCATGCGTAAATGTAACCTAAAAAAAGAATGCCAATGAAAATCAGCATTTCAAACAATATAAACAAGCCACTCTCGCTTTGCAAGAATTTCTTAAAAACCATCGCCCACGGATAGAGAAACACAACTTCAATATCAAAGATGATAAAAAGCATGGCAATCAAATCAAATTTAATGGTGAACCGTTGCCGCGCGTCTCCAATAGGTTGAACGCCAGATTCGTAGACGGAGAGTTTGGATCGGGTTGGTTTTTTAGGACCGAGGAGGTGAGTTAGTGCGAGATTGACAACTGCGAAACCCGTTGCAACAACCACTAGCAGGAGTATAGGGAGGTAGGCTCTTAACATTTTTTGAATAAATTATTTGCTCAACCGAAAATATGATAAAGGTTCAGTTGGTTTGTGAAATATTTCACATACACAAACCAAAAAGAATGGGCTAATTTTTATTGCCCACAGTAAAATCACTTAACTCCAAAAGTGACTATATTCTCACACATTTCAAAAACCATGTCAAGTCTTTTTTCATAGGAAAACGCAATTTTTTTCATGAGGCTTAGAATTTACGTGCTTCATAAAAAACATGTCGTATTTCGTACGGCGTATTACAACTTTACTACGCAACACGCGATATCACTGACGGAAGTATATCAACTGCGTAGGTCCTAAGGCTTCTTAGCAGGCAATTTGATGGAACTCCTTCTAATTCCGCGTGTGTCATCCTCATAAACGTTTAGGAGGGTATTATACCAATGAGAACGCATCAGTTCAAAACACTCGTCGCTGTATTCATTTTTGCTTTGGTCTTTGGAATGCAGCAAACCCAAGCTATCGGAGCAGAAGATGAACAGCACATACTGCAAGAACTCAGTAAAGCGTTTGTCAAAATTGCACAGGAAGTTGGCGAAACCGTCGTTGCCATCCAAACTCAGCGTCGGTTTCGGGCAGACGCCGATCGGGAGGAAAACCGACGTGATTTCTTTTTCGATGATTTCTTTTTCAATGTACCGGAAGGCAAACAAAGGCGGCGTGTTTTACCCAACATGCCCCTCCGCCGTCCGGAGCGCGCTGACTTTGGATCTGGTATTTTAATCGATAATCAAGGACATATTGCAACCATTACCCATTTGGTCGAAGATAGCGACGAAATCTATGTTATATTAAAAGATGGAGTTCGCCTTAAAGCGGAAGTGGTGGGTTCTGATGAAGGGACCGGAATCTCCGTCATTAAAGTCGATACCGATGCACTCTCAGGCGCGAAACTCGGCGATTCGGATGAGGTCGCCATCGGTGAATTAGTGGTTAGTATTGGACACATGTCTGGAGGCGAACAGGCCGTATTCTCTGGCATGATCGCTGGCGTTGGACGCAATCGAGGAAAGTTCAGTTATGAGAACTGGATTGAGATTGACACAGACCTGCGTTTTGGATTTGGCGGCAGCGCGACGGCCAACACAAAAGGTGAAGTCATTGGAATGAACGTTGCCCGATCGGAAGAGGGACGTTCTTTCGTCATCCCGATTAACATCGTTCAGTATGTCGCAGAGCAACTCATCGAACACGGCGAGGTCGTTCGTGGCTGGCTCGGCGTTGGAATTCAAGAAGTAGATGCTGATTTAGCCGAAGGACTCAATCTGGACAAGCCGATGGGCGTGTTGATTAACCGTATTCTTGAAGACACCCCCGCCTCAGAAGCAGGGCTACAGCGGGGCGACGTGATTATCGCAATTGATGGCAAAGCCATTAAGAATACGAATCACCTGCGCTATGTTATCGCGATGCACAAGCCCGATTCATCCTTGACTCTCACTTTCATGCGCGATGGTGAAAAGCAAGACATCTCTGTCATGCTTGGTAAACGCCCAGATGAAGGTGTAGCGAAGCGATCTGACTTACCCCGTGGGAGGCAACAGCCAGATTGGAGAGGACTGAGTTTACAAAACCTAACGGAAGAGCTCGCGGAGGCATTCGGCTACATGCCCAAGGAAGGTGTACTGATTGCCGGTGTAGCACCGGGGAGCCCTGCTGCCAAGGCAGGAGAAGGCAATCAAAAATTGCAGAGAGGCGATCTAATCCTTGAAGTTGATCACATTCTTGTTCAAAATGTTGAAGAATTCAAAGATGTTGTAAAGAGGAATGAAGGATCGAATTTGTTGCAAGTCAAACGGGATGGTCGGACTTGGTTCGTTGTGGTAAAATGAGAAACTAAGAATCGTCCATTTACCTTTTCACAAGCGGAGCCCTATTTGGTAGTGCTCCGCTCGAATCATTTTAAAGGACAAGTCCAATCTATGAATCAAAACCTAAATATTGTCATTGTCAAAGTGGAAGCGGGGGCCATAGACCGGCATAACGACCTTATCCACTTCCCTTTCAAACCCAAAGATTACTTTTCCAACTGGCAGGAAGGAACTTCAACCCTCGCCGTTTCACGCACCGATGCTGACGGACGCTCACTTGGCGAAGATATTTCCGCGCAGTTTGAGCCGAGCACGCGCGAACTTGCATGGCAGA
>JADFGN010000255.1 GCA_022567695.1 Candidatus Poribacteria bacterium
TTGATGTGAGATGCCTTCCTCGAAAACGTGGTACCCACGTAGCATAAAGCAGTAAAGTTCCTGTTCAGATACAAATCCCATAGATTGTCTCCAACGGTTCAGAACCGAACCCTTCGGGTGGGATCGTCGAGTCCGGAGACGATAGATAAAAGGAAGAGCCTCGCGCATTTTTGCAAATTCGGCTACTATTTACTGACTGTCATTTTCTTAGTGGCTCGGAATGACCCTGTCGAAATGGTGTAAAAATACACGCCGCTAGCGACAGGCTCACCGTGGGCGTTCATTCCATTCCAATAGGCGGCATTTGTCCGGTTCATGTAGCTGCCGGGTGGAAGGTTGCCCAACGATAGCCGACGGACAAGCACGCCATGGACATCGTGGATGTCGATGGTCACATTAGCGACTGAAGCAAGCTGGAAAGGCAACCATGTCTCAGGATTGAACGGATTGGGATAGTTCTGAAGCAGCACATCCTGCTGAGGTATGAATGACAACAAGAGTTGATGCAGGATTTCTCGAGTGCGAGCAAAGGCGGGAGAATTATCAGGCACAGACAGCAGGTCGGTATAAATTTGCTCCAGCCGCGGTTTTATCAATTGCAGATCGGCGATGATCAATGACGGGGCTGCGGGTGCAGACTCGCCAATATCGTAGATTTCGCCGAAGTGAGAGCCGACGCTCGTAATGTCGAAGAGATCGACGATGCCATCCCCGTTAATATCTGGATTATCCTCAATAACTGTGGTAATCCTTTCGCCGAAAAATTGCGCGACCTTCCTGAGGTCAAGTATATCCACAACACCATCCCGGTTGACATCCCACGGTCGCGCCGGATTTTCGACAGTGACTCGGGCATTGAAAACGTTACAGCGAATTGTCTTTGTTCCACTAGAGTTGACAAGCAGGACTTCCTGTAGTTCGATGTCGCTTGAGCCGATAGTTTCCGCCTTGAATAGCACCGCCAGCAAAACACCGCCCCCGCTGACGCCTCCTTGTCCAAATATGGTAGCAACAACATTTCGGAAAAATCCGTTCTCCTGGTCTACCTGAAAGAAGCGTTCATCTGCGTTGGGAAGTTGCTGTTCCAGATCGAAGATTTTTGCAAACTGAGTCACTGTGACGAAGGAGAGTACCTCCGGGTTTGTCCAGTGGAGATTGAATTGGAATCCCGCGAGGTCGGAAACGGACTCAATGGCAATTTGAACGCCGAATTCGTCACCTAAGTTGACCCTCCGTCTCGGCGGCAAAATTCTGACAGCACAAGTCGGAGGCGGTTCAAACGGGGTGAGAAACGTATTCACATCAGACCATTCACTAACTTGTCCGAAGCCTCCTGTGCGAACCCGCCACCAATATTGCGGGATATCGTCCTCGATTGGGAAGGTCAGTTGGTTTTCCGTCAGGGTGATAAGCTGTGGATTCTGTACAAAATCTGAGTCTTGGGCGATTTCAACGTCATAGTAGACCGAGTTTTCAATCGCTTCCCATTTCAGGATGGCTTCTGGCACTTCAATAACGATGCCTGATTCCGGCTCAAGAAGTTGAGGGAGGGAGGGGTTTGAATGCCAGATGGTAATTGCTCCGTCAGTTGTTCCTGCTGTCGCAAGCCATGACCGATTTGGACCAAATGCCAGATCATGCTTCGATTTTGTATCAAAAGATCGAAGTTCCCGTTGCGCTACCACATCCCACAATTTGATCGTATTGTCACTTTCGGAATTGACTAACCCAATTGCTAACAGGCGAGCGTCTGGACTAAATTCTACCGACAACACTTGGCGGTCATAAACTGCGAATGGTACATCTATCTGCTCTGCGCTTTCATCAACGTTCCATATACGAACGGTGCCGTCCCATGCCCCTGAAGCAAGCTGTGTACCGCTTGGGTGAAACGCAATCGCCCAGATCCGATCGGTGTGTCCAACAAATGTCTTGATGAGTGAACCATCTGAAACATTCCACAAACGCACAGTGTGGTCAGCCGAACCAGAAGCGATAATCTGACCATCTGGGCTGAACGCAACTGACAATACAATGTCTTGGTGTCCCTCAAACGTTCTCAACAATGTTCCGCTATTGACTTCCCATAACTTAAGCGTCCGATCGCTTGAACCAAAAATCAAGAACTCTCCATCAGGACTCACATCAACCGATTTTGTCTGTTGACCGACCCCGTCGTTGAATTGTCGGATTTCGCTTCGTGTCTCCACATCCCACAGCCGTACCGTCCTGTCTTCAGAACTTGAAATAAGCTGTCCATTGCTACCAAATGCCAAGTCCGTGATTCGACCTGTATGCCCGACAAGTGTATGGATAACATTATCTGTTGACAGGTCTTGAACTCGGATTTCGTGAGTGCTACTACCACCAGAGGCAAGCCACTTTCCATCGAAACTGAAAGCGATTGCGAGAACAGGGCCGGGGTGTCCAAATAAGAATTGAGGAGATAATTCCGCCTTGCTGCTTTGACATATCCCGCAGATAAGGATAGCGATTACTAGATTGGAAAAAAGGATCGTTGGTCGTTTCATCTCCATCCCTCCACAGCAATAAAACGTGATGCGTAGTATGCAAGAAACAATTTAGGATATTAGCACATTTTATGCCATATCTGGGGAAAGGCCCAAGATGCAGGATGCAAGATGCAGGATATCGGAATCAACTGACACGTTTCACGTTTTACGTTTTATGGATTCCACCAGTATGTCATTTTCCCAATGACTGTTGAGTCAATGAGATTAACGTTGCTGCCTTCAGTATCATACGTCTGATTGAAAACAAAGAAGAAATTGCTGCCGGGACGATAGATGTAGTTCACCAAAAAATTGGTAGAGACCACATCACGGCCGCTATTCCACTGCGCAAACAACTTCGCGAAAAGCAGTGTGGAAAATGAATAGTTCACGCGGGCACCAAAAATGTTCACGTTGAACGAGCCATCAGGAAGTTTGACTCGATTAAACTCATACTGCGGTTCGATGCTAAAACGGCCGTTCGGTTTAAAACTGGTATCGATCTCAAAACCCCATCTATCTCCATTGAAGAAGTCTCCAAAATTCACTCCCAATCGTCCACTAATCTTCTTACTGTCGCCGGTAGAAATTGAAGTCCTAAAGGAACTGAAATGGTATTCGCCTACCGGAATAATAATGTCGTCCCGGATTTCAAACTTTTCGTCGAGGCGTTCAAAGGTTCGTCGGGCAAAAAGGCTAATCCACCCACCCCTGTCAAATTCAAACCAGTTGATCATCGAGATATTCCGGGTTTCAAGTTCATTGTCTTGGTCGAGGACAAAGTCAAATTCGGGTCCAATCCAGATCCGGCGGATTCCAAATCGTTTGGGATACGGTGTGTAACGCACTTCGCCGCGAAATTGGCGAAGACCCTTGCGCCGAACAAATCCAACTTCGGGATTAAAATTTTCACCGATATCCAGAAATGATCCCCTCACCCGAAAGTCATTGCTCCGCCAATTGCTACCGAGATACAGCGCGTTGGTTTGCCCCGACACGCCTTCTTCAGACGTACGAGCCCACAACCCGCGCACGTCCATGTTTTCATTTGGGCGATATGCAAAATCAAATCCGCCGGCACGGTTATATGTATCAGAGTCCTGCTTATTTATGGCGATCAGTCCGATGCTAGACCCTTGAAAAATATCCCGCTTGAGACGCAGCACAGAGTAGTTTGTACGTGAAACATCAACAACGTCATCCTCATCTTCAGCCTCATTGCGAAACTTATCCGTCACCACGTTTAAGAGACCGACACTGTAAGGGCCAACTTTACCTGAGACTTTTCCACCGGTGATAATTGGAACCGCAAATCCTTCTTCAATCCCAATGCGACGGCTATAAAATAGTAGCAAAGGTGGTGGTCGACGGAAACTTGAGCGTGCCGCGCCAAAGTCGAACATCCCCGCACCTTCTAAGAAAAAGGTACGCTTCTCCGGGAAAAACAGGCTGAACCGAGTTAGGTTAACCCGCTCCTGATCGGCTTCAACTTGCGCGAAATCGGTCCATAGAGTGAGGTCTGCAGTGATATTAGAAGTAATGCCGTATTTCATATCCAAGCCATAGTCGAACTCTCTGTGGGTATCCGTCTGTCCATCCTCATCTGTTTGGGTTACACCGGGCAGGATATACGGCAACAGTTCCAAATGGCGGGAAGGAGAGATCCCCTTTAAGCCGACAAGACTGCCGAGATTTGCAGTGCGGTACTTTGCCATCCCGCCATACGCTTTGGATACCGGCACCCACGTTGCTTCCTCTTGGAATCGGGGAATCGTCCGTCCCACATTCATCCCCCAAGCCATATCATCATTCTTATTGAAACGAAGTTGACTGAAAGGAACGGCGATTTCTGCTATCCAATGGGTATCATTGATTTTACTTCGACATGCCACAACCGCATCCCAGTCCCTGTTCAAGCTATCTCCACTGTTTGTTATCGCGCTGTCTTGTATCGCTCCCAATGCATTGGCCCGGAAGAAAAATCCGCTACGCTGGTCGTTGTAGGTATCCAAAAGCACAAAAACATTGTCGTTTTCATGCAATCTTCGCGCGTCACGCCGCATTTCGTTCGCAACGAGTTTGGACAGGTCCGAATCAAAACAGGTGAAACCGAAATAGATATTCTGATCATCATAAAGGATGCGTACCTCTGTTGGGAATGTTGCCGGTTTGCCTTCATCCGGTTCAATTTGCACAAGTCGATTGATTGTTTTTGCGTTCTGCCAATCGGGCTCGCTGAGTTCGCCATCGATCTCGATACTATGAAAAGTCCGATATGCCTCGATTCGGTATTCCGAAGATTCAGAATGTGCAATCATTGTAATAGAAAACAACAGGTAAATCAGTATCAAACAAGAATAAAGTCTCTGCTCAGAACTTAACGGGTAAATCACAAAATCCTCCTTGCGAAAAAATTCGCGTATTTACATCATAATATAACAATGACGAAAAAAAACGGCGGATGGATTAGTCAAAATTCAGTCGGTCATGACGTAAAGAGGCAAGATGCCGGTGAATCCTGCATTTGCCCTTTTGGGTGAAAATGCAATGATTCGATCATGATTGACTGGGCTTTTCTAATGAAGTATAATAGCTTGATTTTGCTACATTTCCGCAAGGTCTGTTAATGGCAGCGTAACCTTGAGAAGGTTTCAAACCTTCTCAAGGTTGACATGCCGCCATTTTCAATCCCAATTTCCAATCTGACAAAGTCGTAATTTTCTTAATTGAAAATACGGAGTCGCCATTTCATGAAAAAAAGCCTCGTAGATCGCTCACCACGCATCCTTCTCCTTTTGCCCACAAGGACATACCGCGCGACCGATTTTTTAGCCGCAGCCGAACAGTTAAAGGTCGAAGTTGTAATCGGGTCAGATCAGCCGCAGACGCTGGGGGGACTCTCGCCGCGTAAATCGCTTGCACTGAATTTCGATCATCCGGCGGAAGCGACACAGAAGATTGTCGCGTTTGCCAAAGATTATCCAATTGACGCTGTCGTGGGAGTGGACGACGACACCACAGTCCTTGCAACAATGGCGGCAAAGGGATTGGGCTTGCCACATAACGCTGTCGAATCTGCTTACGCAACGCGGAACAAGCACCAGTTACGAAAGATTCTTGCTGAAGCAGGCCTCCTTTCTCCACAATTTGCACTTTTCTCTATTAACGCGAATCCTGCGGAAATCGCCGCTCAAGTCAGTTTCCCGTGTGTCATCAAACCGCTTTCCCTTTCTGCCAGTCGTGGCGTTATTCGTGCTAACGATTCAGAACAGTTTGTGACGGCATTTCATCGGGTTGTCGCTATTTTGCGACAAAAAGAAAATGTAGAAGGTCGCGAAACAGTACATCAGCACATCCTTGTTGAGGGCTTTATTCCGGGGGCTGAAGTTGCGCTTGAGGGAATTCTTTCGGAGGGTAAACTCAGAGTACTCGCCATTTTTGACAAGCCAGATCCGTTGCACGGTCCGTTCTTCGAGGAAACGCTCTACATAACTCCGTCTCGTCTAACAATCGAACGCCAAGAGGAAATTGCTTCTGTTGTGGCGAAGGCTGCGGAAGCACTCAGTTTGCGAGAAGGTCCTGTGCACGCGGAACTTCGGATCAATGACCAAGGCGTCTGGCTAATTGAAATCGCCGCGAGATCGATCGGTGGATTATGTGCACGCACTTTGCGCTTCGGAACGGGGATATCGTTAGAGGAACTCGTCATCCGACATGCCATTGGACGAGACGTAGATTCGTTAGAACGCGAAGGACAAGCCGCTGGCGTCATGATGATTCCGATCCCTTGTGCCGGAATTTTACGTGAGGTGAGGGGCAAGGCAAGAGCGGAAGCAGTCGATAAAATAGAGGAAGTAACCATCACGATTTCGCTTGGGCAGGAGGTTCTTCCGTTGCCGGAAGGAGGCCGTTATCTCGGATTTATTTTTGCACGCGGCGAAACACCTGAAAGCGTTGAAACCGCCTTGCGGGAAGCACATCGTCGGTTGGAGTTTGTCATTACAAAATAAGCGGATTGGACATAACCACTCACCGAATATGATGAGATTAGGGAAGAAAAGTGGTTTCTTGCTAATGATTTCTGAACCGAATTGGAGAGGATATGATGTTCAAATTGAAAGACCGGCTTAACATGCTCAAGAACACAGAACTTTTTGCCCATGTTCCCGACGAGATACTTGCATTAATACATGACAAGATGAAATCATTCCGGCTTCCTGCGGGGACGATTCTCTTTACGGAAGGAGAGGTTGGAGATACACTATACCTGATTGTTGAAGGTGAACTGGAAGTCCAATCACACGGCGTCGAAATTGCGACAAGAGGTCCGGGCGAATGTGTGGGTGAATTAGCGTTGTTGAACGATTCCATGCGGAATGCTACCATCCAGGCAAAAACTGATACACTTATGCTACAACTCAACCGTAGTAACTTTTATCAGGTGCTGACAACGTCATGGGAGGTTGTTAGCAGCATGTTTCAGATCTTGGGGAAAAGACAGACGCAGGATATCAAACAACAGATCATTCGCCTGGAAAAAAAAGTGGAAGAGCGCACCAATGAACTGCACGAGAAACAGGCCCAATTGATCCATGCTGAAAAGATGGCGGCTCTGGGAAGTCTGGTGGCCGGTGTGGTACATGAACTGAACAACCCAATTAGTGCGATGAACAGCGCTGCTGATGTTTCAAATCGGTGCATTGATAAAATCACGGAGGCGTTAGACGCCGATGACCTCAAGGAAAATCGGACGTTGCAGCAGGGATTGAAACTGCTCAAGGCCAACCTTCGACTCATCTCCACAGCCAGCGAGCGTACGGCAACTACGATTGCGAGTTTGAGGAACTTCGCTCGCCTTGATGAGGCCGAATTTCAAAAAGCGGACCTACACGAAGGACTTGACAGTACCCTGACTTTACTAGAACATGAACTGAACAACAAGGTCAGGGTCATCAAGGAATACGGCAACATTCCCCCCATTGAATGTTATCCTAGCCAGCTCAACCAGGTCTTCATGAATATGTTGCTAAATGCAATCGAGTCGATCACAGATAAGGGGATAATCCGGATTCGAACCTTTGTCAATGAGCATGAGATTCACCTACAAATTGCGGACACAGGAATCGGAATCCCGTCCGAACACATTGACCGAATTTTCAATCCAGGATTCACTACAAAGGGGGTCGGGGTAGGTACGGGATTGGGGTTGCCGATAAGCTACACTATCATTAAGGAGCACAATGGAAACATTAACGTCGAAAGCAGACCCGGAGAGGGTACGTTGTTTACCATAACGCTGCCAATTAAAGGGCTTGAGAAACGTGGTTTTTCGCACACAGACTGAATTGAGATAGCCGATTTATGGAGACGAAACTTCAGCTTAATTAGGAGACCAGGATGGGGTCGTATCGTTTGCACGCAGATACAGTGCCCATCCACCGGCACCGCTTTGGCCGTTTTTGCACAGTACCTCGCTCCAGTCGGCTTTTAAATAACATGGTATCGCGTCTCGGTCTGGATAAGCACCGCGAGCGATGTTGTGACGATGCACTTCCATCCCATCGACCCACACGGCCACTTCGTCATCACTTCCCACGAGCAAAGTGGCTTCCTGCGCTTCTTGCGAGTAAACGTCAGCGCGTATGCAACGGCGAGGTCTCCCTCAAACTCTTCGATGTTTGCTCGCAAGTCGAGTTGTCGTCCGTAGCGAGCCTCGATTTCCTGCCACTTGATGGGACGTCCCCCGATTCCCTGAAACGTTCCTTTCAAGTTCAGTTTCTTCTCCGGTGGCAGCGGCGCATCAATTATTTCTCCCCCGTGGTGCTCAAGCAAAAATAGCCGATGTTGTGAGGTGTGATTCGGCTTGACAAAATCTCAACACTATGCCAAAATCGAATCGCCCCTTTCCGCCGTAGCATTTTCGCGGCGCGTTGCGCGATTGGTCTAACCTTATTCTCTGTCACAGTGATTCGGTTCCACGAAATGGAGATGTGTTATGAAAACATCTTTTGCACGCGGTTGGAAATTGATGATTTTTTTCTGCGCGGTGGCCTGCGCTGCCCATGCGCAAAACCACGTCCTCTCCCTTGATGTGAGTGGGGAGTACGTCCGTATTGAAAGTGCCCCCGAATTCGAAGGTGGGGAAAACGTCGTTTTAACCATCGAAGCCTGGTTCATGGCGAAGCAAACCTCTTTCCCCGTTGTTGGCAAAAACCTCAATACCGCCGACAAAGAGTGGGGAGTCTTTCTCGGAGGTGGAAAGATTGGGTTTAAGTCAGAGATCGGAGATCGTAGTTATTCCCGTTCTTCGCCTTTCGCATTGGCATTGAACCGGTGGTATCACGTGGCGGCTGTCGTCAATAGCCCCAAACAGCAACTTCGGGTTTATCTCAACGGCGTGTTAGTCATCGAGGATAACGAGATGCCCAATCCCGGTCCCAGCTCACAAGCCCCCGTCGAAATCGGTGCTAATAGCTACTGGCCAAGCTATGCCTTGGGCTACATTGACGAGGTACGAATTTGGAATAACGCTCGCACCGAAAGCGAAATTAATGAGACGATGTTTGTTGCGCTTAGTGGCGATGAACCGGGCTTGGTGGGATACTGGCGTTTTGAAGGCAAAGACGACACAGTGATTGATGTGACCGGAAACGGGCATGATGGGCAATTCGTTGATGATGCGACACGTATTGCCGGTGAGTTGCCCGCTCGTGATGAGCTACTCACTCGTGCCGATTTTCATCAGGCCTATCTTGAGTCTCTGAAGTTCGAGCTTTCGGTGCAAAGAGAGAAATCGAGTACACTGACCGATGTGCTTAAGATAACCGCGCAGCGCGTCCCCGAAAGTACCATCTTTCCGCTGTCATCGTCGCCGGTGGAGATTGAGATCCAAGATGAAGCCGGCCACACGCTTGCCACGCTCCAAAGCGAAACGGAAAAAGCAGTTGAATACAACGTCCCCGATGCGGTTGGGGGAGTGCTCAAGATTTCAGCCACGTACACCGATCCGTTAGGCAAGACACAGCAGGCGACCTTCACCGGTCCGGCGCACAGGTCGCTCGAAGGACTGCAATTGGATGTGCGACGACTCAAGCCCGATGAATTGAAAGATGCGCTTGAGATAACGGTGCATCCGGTCGTGCCAAAAGACACGGTCTGGACGCCACCGCCGCTACCGGTGGAGATTGAGATCCAAGATGAAACCGGCCACACGGTTGCCACGCTGCAAAGCGAAACGGAAAAAACAATCGAATGGACCGTTCCCGAAGCGGTCAAGGGCACACTCAAGATCCTCGCCACCTACAGCGATGTGCACGAAGAGACGCATCAAGGGGAATTCAGCTTAAAGGCACACAGCACAAAGCCGCTTACATCACAGGTGGGTCATTGGGAGACGATTGATATGACCGATGGATTGGGCGGGACCGATGTTACATCAATCGCCCAAGACAGAAACGGGGTCATCTGGTTTGGGTTGTACGAAGCCGGTCTCTGCCGATACGACGGCCAACAGTTTCGAACATTCACTACCGCCGATGGTCTCCCTTCAAACAACGTCCACACGATTTTTGAAGACAGAAACGGGGTGTTGTGGCTGGGGATGAAGGATTTGCATAGCACGGCGAGTGGATGGGGCGTCTGCCGATACGATGGAATACCCGTTAAGACGGTCACGACCCGA
>JADFGN010000256.1 GCA_022567695.1 Candidatus Poribacteria bacterium
AACATTGATACTCCGAGGATTTCGGAAATCAAAACCAGAAGCGTAGGTAGGATACAAAAGCGTGATTTATGCGCCTTGTTGAGTCGTTACATTTTACGCAACACGCATTATCTTATGGAGAACTCCCCCTTGCAAAGAAGAGATCAAGCTTCTAATTTGAGGCAGATGATGCAAAATTCCGCTACCATTTCCCATCTGATACAACAAGAGGAAAGCACGGAACAAAATGATGAAATGTTATCATCTCCCGCAACATTATACACAATTGCCGTGACAGGTGGGAAGGGCGGAGTTGGCAAAACCAATATTGCAGCGAACTTAGCACTGGCAATGACGCAGTTCGGCAAACGGGTCGGGATATTTGATGCGGACTTGGGGCTAGCAAATATAGATGTGCTGTTTCGACTTAATCCACGCTATACCCTCAAACACGTATTAGCAGGGGAAAAGAATATCGAAGATATTATTGTTAAGGGGCCACTCGGAATTTCTGTGATTCCTGCGAGCTCAGGAATTAGCGCGCTTGCAAATCTACCCGCCGCCAGTCGTAAGCAACTTATTGGCGAGCTTGGACGCCTTGCGAATATGCTAGACATCCTGATTATCGATACGCCGGCTGGGATTGGCGATAATGTTTTAAGTTTCGTGCTTGCATCAGACGAGATCCTTGTTGTGACTACTCCGGATCCGCAGGCGTACCTCAATGCCTACGCCTTGATTAAAGTGATTTCAAATAAAAGAAAAGGGCGATTTAATCTTCTTGTTAATATGGTCAAAAGCATGGCGCAAGCGCGTGAGACTGCCGACATTCTACAAGCCGTCGCTAAAAGGTATTTAAACTTGAGCGGGATTTCCCTTGTCGGTTATATTCCCAATGACGCCAGATTCAGAAATGCGTTTTTGAGAGAAGGCGCGCCGCTCATCCTAGAATATCCAGAATCACGTAGTGCGAAATGTCTGAAGGCGTTAGCAAAGAAGTTTATCACTGCCATGGAACGTCGAGAACAAAGCACAGACTTTTTCTCCAACGTGGAGGAGTTCCAATCAAATCAGAGTCGTGATGACAAAGAAATCGAAGATTGAAACGCCTGGTATGGATGACCCGTAAACCCCGGTTGTCGGGTGACACCGAGTGTTTGCCCGTCACACATCATCAATCCGTTCGCAAGGATGGTGAGAAAAATGCTCGAAACCAATCTCAAACAAGGGCTGAAGATTCAGATTGAAATCTTGTCCGATACCCACACGCGGCGATATTCAGGCCGCATTGAAGATACCGATCAGGATTCAATTTCCGTTCTCCTTTCCCTTTCCGATGCTGATGAAAAAGCCGGTATTCAGATCGGTACGAAATGTCGCGTTGCCTTTTCAATGGCGGGGAAAACGTATGCCTTTGATACGGAGGTCGGAGCGATTCGATCCAATGGTTCAACTCAATCCGTGATCTTCCCTCGCCCAGAATCATTCTATGAATGGACACGGCAATATCTGCGTCTTGATATGAGCGTATGGATTCGGTATACTGTCGTGCCACGCGAGGAAATGGGCGCACGGATCGACCAGCCCATGCGAGGATACACCCAAACACTTAATATCAGCGGAGGCGGGCTTAGAATTCCGCCGACGCATTCATTGTCAATTGGCTCAATCTTAGAGCTTGAAATTGACATCCCCACCGAACTTGAGCCGGTTTTAGCCATAGGCAAGGTTTCGCATATAGATGAATCTGGCTGTGGCATTGAATTCTTGTTGATTCAAGAGCCTGATCGAAGCAGAATCGTCAAACACATCTTTAAACACGATCGGTTGTCCAGACAGCAACGAAACATGAAGCATGAAGAAAATGAGCAGGCAAGCGAGCAAGGGGATGGGTAGAAGATAATGCGAAAAAATCAGGTCAGTCTTAAATTGAGCTACATCTTGAGCATTTGGGCGGGATGCTTGACGATGATTATCAGCTTCCTCGGAGGTAACACACCGCCTGTTATTTTTAAGCGTAGCATGATTAGTTTTCTACTATTCGGTATTTTAGGTTACGTCGCGGGGTGGATCATTCATCTCGTTGCGCAACCCAAACTAGCATTTATCGAAGACGACGACGACGAAGAGGATATAGAGGATGGAGAGGCTATGGAGAGCCTATAAATTCGATGGCGATTTACAGGCAAAAGAGGCGCTCATTCAGCAGTGTCTTCCACTTGTCAAATCTACGGCACGGCGTTTGTATATGTACGCTTCACCTTCACATGACGCGGATGATTTAGCAAGCGTAGGTATTATGGGCTTGCTTGATGCTATTGAGAAATTTTCACCTACCAAGGGAGCGTCTTTCAAAACCTACGCGGGCTATAGGATACGGGGATCAATGTTAGATGAGATTCGGGCTTTAGACTGGGTCCCCCGCTCTGTTCGAGAAAAGGCGAGTGCTCTGGAAAGGGCATATACTCGATTGGAACAGCAGTTGGGAGAAACTCCGACTGAAATGGCTATTGCCGAAGAAATGGGCGTTTCAATTGACGAGTTGAATGCAATGCTGACGGACGTCAGTTGTACGTCAATGCTAACTCTCGAAGAGCTTTTTCAGGATGAGGAGGGTCAAAACGTTGCCCACGATTATATTGCTGATCCAAACCACGTCAGTGTTGAGGATACGCTCACCTATGAGGAAACCCGAGACCTGTTAGCGGACGCTATTGAGGGGTTACCCAAGCAGGAGAAACTTGTCATTGGGCTGTACTATAATGATGAGCTCACTATGAAGGAAGTCGGTCTTGTTTTAGGAGTTAGCGAATCACGGGTTTGCCAAATCCATTCAAGTGCTGTTCTAAGGTTACGGGCGCAAATAAAGAAACTTCAAGATCGCTAAAGTTCAAGAATTCTAAGTCGGGAACATAAATTTTAGCACATTAGACCCCGCAGCGCAGGTCCTACGCCAGGTACTTAAGATGAGTGCAGAAGTTCGTAAAGATCCGATAGAGGTTATTGAAGGTAGTTTCGATCCAACGGTGGGGCCTGTCCACTTTCGAGGAAAGTTAATTATAAAGGGAGATGTGCCCGAAAAATCTGAGATTTCTTCCAATAGTAGCGTAGAGGTTCACGGTATCGTCGATACCGCTACCATCCGTGCACATGGGGACATCATTATCAAAGGTGGAGTCTCAGGACCAGGATATCTTGATGCTGGACGCGATATCCAAGTTGAGTTTGTTGAAAATAGCACTTTGGTGAGTGGGAGAAACTTGGTTATCGGAATGAGTGCTATGCACAGTCAACTCTCTGCTGGGAATAAAATCATCGTCAAAGATGAAAAGGGTGTTTTAGCCGGAGGCGTTGCGAAAGCTGGACAGGCAATCCGTGCAGCGAGAATTGGTTCTTCCTTGTATACACGAATGAAGCTTCAAGTGGGCATTCAGCCACTATTGCGATCGGAACATAAAAGAATCGTTGATCAGATGACCCAAATCGAGCAGAAACATGATGGAATTCAGAAAAATATCCAATATCTAAAGCGTTTGGCTCCTGATGATATCTCTCCGAGAATGGCGAAGCGTATCGAAAACCTCCCGCTTATGCAGCTACATCTTAAGCATCTCTCGCGTGAACTTATGAAATACACCAACCGAGACAAGACTTTGCGCAAAGCGATTAACACAAGGTCTAAACCGGGACGAATTGATGCAATCAAGGAAATCTGCCCTGGCATTATGATAACAATTAATTGGACGACACTTGAGTTGAAGGAACATCTCGAAAATGTCACGCTTTTTGAACAAGGAGGGGAAATCGGTTGGGACGCTTTGCAGCCAGAGGATATCAACAACGACGAATTAGACGAAGAGCGCAACGGCGAAAAATTAGAGGTAGAGGAATTTTAATTCTGCACCTTGTGCTGTTACCTTGCGTTTCGCTTTTCGCTGAGCAGGGCCATGCGGCGTCCGCTCAACTCGTAGCGATGCACATCGATTTTAAGGAGAAAGAGCATAAAACGCAGGTCGTGTTCGAATTTGACAAAAAGATTGAGTATCAACAAACCACCAGCTCAATATCTGTCCAATTGAAGTTCTTGAATACGACCCGATCAGATTTTACGCTTCCTCCTGTTGACCCCTCGGATCCATTTCTCGAGAGTCGCCAATTTCCACTGAACGAAAACAATACGACGGATTTATCCCTTTTTCTTTTCCTGCGGCAGGGAGCAGAACCGAGAACGCCCTTTTGGCGATACAATTCCGCCAACCGTCCCCAACTCGTTATCGAAATTGTAGCAGTGCCATCGGGTGAAGAAGAGAAGAAACCGCAGAGAAGTGAAAAATCAGCGGGTAAAGCTGTCAAAATGAGTACGGTCGAGGGCGCTCACAAAAAAAGTCAAGCGAAAGAAGATGACTGGGACTTTGAGGAGCAGACGAAATTCGATGGTTCTCTTGCGAATTCGCTGCTAGTTTCTACTTTAGCGACTGTACCGAAAGATTCTCAAGACACACAGCCGGATTCACCAGCAAGCCAGCCGGAAGCAAACAATTTACCGATAATGAATCCGTTATCGATTTTTTCTCAGACAGAAGACGCTGAGACGGAGCCGAATGACGAGGAAATAATTATTAGCTCGGTAGCTGAACTTAAGGACACGATAGTGGTGGGGCACGTCGACCAATCTTCAATAATAGCAGTTTTAGGCTGGAAAGGATGGTTTGTTAAAGCCCAAGAGGTTTGGAGTTATGCGCAGATTCCTATTGATTTGCTCCTTGCAACAGGCCTTATCATGTTATGGGTACGCTTACGTAAAAGTCAGCTGCAATTAAAAGAACTTACCATTCATCAAACTGATGTCAACTCTCAGGATTTCGATACAATTTTACAGAATGCAAATTCGGGAATTTCAGACCTCCCATCCATTGATACTCCTGTACACGATGATTCCTCGCCACAATCGCAAGAATCGTACGCAACCCAAGTATCACCGCAGTTTGACGACATACAAACTGAATCTGCCGCAAGCATCGCTTCAGTTCAATCAGGCCCCTCGCCTGAAGATATGAGAAAAGCACTTGAGCAGATTAGCTCGGCGGTTGGGACTTTGATGGCACAATATAGCACCAATCCTGCTAAAGATCCGAGGCTGGCTGAACCAAATATCGACGAAGCCGTAGTTGAAGATGATCGATCGGTGAAAGCAGTTGTGCGTAAAATGAATGCCGAAGGGACAGATCAGGCACAGATTGCCCAACAACTAGGCATAACTCGTGAAGAAGTCGCGTTGATGTTAAGCATCAGCGAGGATTAGAGAATCTGACAGACTGTTCCTTCAAACTTATCCAAAGTTATCGAGTAATTCGCTCTCCGTTGATAGTGGGAATAACAGAAATTATTCATCACTGCAACTGGAGTCCTGGTTGAGCAGTCCCAACCGACTTTTGAATCTCTCAGTACGTTCTAGCAAGGTCGAAGGTAGCTATCCTCTACCCATCTATCTTGTTTGAGCAGCATATACAGGCGTTTCCGCTCTTTTTCATCTGTAGTACGGTTAGCCACAATTGGGATATGTCAAGGAAATCGTGGAAATTCATTCGTGAGCCAAAAATGAGTTTCGATAGCGGAACCATTCAATTCTCAGAGATACTTAATCAGCCCATCATACCCGTGTGAGACCTCAATGGAATGACCAATCCGCTCCATCAATTGTCGCGTCAGATTCAACTTGTCCTCAAGGAAGGTATCGTCATGCATAGGGTCATGGTGAGTGACAATCCAATTCTTGATATTCGCAATTTTCATCAGTACACACGCATTAGAGACGGAGGTGTGTCCCCAACCGATTTTAGCAGGGTATTCCTCGTTGGTGTATTGCGCTTCGGTGATTAAAATATCGACATCGGACAGAAATTCAATCAGCGGCAGGTAGTCCACAACAATCTCACTGTCAATCGATATACCGTCAGGTGAACCGAGATAGCCTTTGAGGAATTCATCATCAGGCATCCAGCAGATTTTCTTCCCATCAATATCGATTTTATATGCCAGCGTTGCGCCGGGATGATGGGCGTATTTCCATTCAATTGTGTAACCGCCAATTTCGACAGGGGTATCCGTGAGCGTTTGGAATTCGAGGTTCGCGTTCATATCCGTCATCTGAACGGGGAAGTAATCCATGTCGAGTTGTCCTTGGAAGATGGACTTCAAGGATTTGCCGAATCCTTGAGCCCCGTAAATCGTGATGTCGAAGCCGGGAACATAGGCGGGCGTGAAAAAGGGAAAGCCTTGGATATGATCCCAGTGGGTATGGGTAATCAGAAGGTGAATCTTCCGAGGTCCATCTTTCATCAGTTCCAAACCGAAGTTGCGGAGGCCAGACCCGGCGTCAAAGATGAACAGTTCATCCCCGGCATGAACTGCCATGCAAGAGGTGTTGCCGCCGTGCCGCGCGTATTGTGCGCCTGAGATGGGAATCGACCCGCGTGTTCCCCAGAGACGGAAACGGTTGCGGGTCGTATCTAAGGTGGGGTGAAACTCCTCGACCAATTCACCCGCCCTTTGTTGTGTGGAAATCTGCTGTTCATCAATATCGCTCGGTGAAAAGAATCGCTCAACCTTACTGAGCAACTCCTCGATTTGGACCGGTTTGGCAATAAAATCAAAAGCGCCCAATTCTTCGGCGGTTCGCTGTTCGGTTGTGAAACTTTGAGACGTACAAACAATGACACCAATGCGAGCGGTCTCTGGATTGGACTTGAGCGTTCTCAAAGCATCGATGCCGTGAATTTTGGGCATCATGAGATCCAGAATAATTAAATCAGGTTGAAACGATTTGACCTTCTCAAGACATTGTTCACCATCTTCAGCCGTGTCAACGTCGAATCCCTGTTTTTCTAGTGCGGTTTCTATTTTTAATGAAACGACCATGACATCTTCTGCAACAAGAATACGCGGCTTTCGATCTCCGAAATCCTTCATGATAAACCTCCACGAGAATTCATCTAATGGCTCAGGACGGATTTTCAACAGAAATCTCTTCCACAAAAGCGATAAGCGTCGTCTTCAGTTTCTCGATTTCTGCGTCAAAAACGGTAGATGCTTCATCTAAGTGAGATAAGTCACTCTCTCGACCCATCGTTTCTAGCTTAAGGGCCGCATCAAAAGTCGGCTTCGCACAGAACTCACCGACCAATCCCTTCAGACCATGTGCCGCACTTGCAATGGCATTGGCATCACGACGTGAAATTGCCTCTTGGAGTTCGGCGAGAAGTCTGGGAGCATCTCGGTCAAGGAATAATCTGACCAAGTTTTGTGCCAGTGCCATGTCGCCACCGATGCCATCGAGGAATTCTGCCCTGTCAAAGACGGGCAATGCCTCCATGCGTACCACGGGCTCAGGGGGCGGCTCTGTGGTTGTCGTCATTTGAGTCCCTGCGGACTCGGGGACGATCTTCTTGATAGCTTCAATAAGTTCGGCGGTTTGGATTGGCTTCGATACATAGCTATCTGTGCCAGCCTCCAAACAGCGGGAGATGTCTGCTTGCATCACGCTGGCAGTCAGGGCAATTATTGGGAGGTGTTTGCCGGTGGTTTTCTCCTTCTCGCGGATTGTGCGAGTTGCCTGATAGCCGTCCATCTCTGGCATTTGTATATCTGTCAACAAGACATCGAACGATTCCTTTTCCAACGCCGCAAGTGCCTCTTTTCCATTGTTGGCAACCACGAAGGTGTGTCCCCACTGCTTGAGCCGAATGGTTAACATCTGTTGGTTGACGGCATTATCCTCGGCCACAAGAATATGTAAGGATTTATTGAAAGCGGCACCCGTCGATTCTGCAAGACTTCGCGAGGACACATGACGTGCTGCCGATGGGTCCAACGCATTGATGATAGCTTCTAAGAGGGCAGACGGCTTGATGGGTTTTATCGCTTGCCCTACGATGCCCAACTGCTGATAGCGTATTAGATCGTGTTCATGGCTGGCGGAAGTCAGTATGACAACAGGAGTTTCACGCAGTTGCGGGTCTGATCTCATCCATTCGACCAGCGTTATTCCGTCTGTCTCTGGCATGTTGATGTCGATTATCGCCAAAGAGAAGGAATCGCTTTCCTCGTTTGCCTGCTTCATCGCGGATAAGGCACTTTGTGCGTCCTCTATTACCGTGGGTTTCATCTGCCAGTTGGTCATCATCTCTTCAAGGATGCCCTGGTGCGTCGCGTTGTCGTCAACAGCGATGCACCGCAATCCTTGTACGCGTTCTGGCACTTCAGAACTTCCCCGGTCCCCCAAGGTGTCTTGTCGCCCCAAATGTGCGGTGAAGTGAAATGTACTGCCAACGCCGACTTCGCTTTCTACCCACATTTCTCCACCCAATCGCTCAGCCAATTGCTTTGAGATTGACAACCCGAGTCCGGTGCCCCCATATTTGCTCGTTGTCGAGGCATCGACCTGCTCAAAATCTCTGAAGATCTCCGCTTGCCGGTCAGGCGGTATGCCGATGCCCGTATCTGTGACGGCAAAATGCAGCAAAGCGTCGTTCTCTGTCTCCGACTCGATTTCAACCCGGACGACAATCTCTCCCTGCTCGGTGAATTTCACCGCATTGCCGACGAGGTTGACGATGATTTGTCGTAGGCGACCCGAATCGCCCACCAGTGCGTCGGGGACATCGGATCGGACGTGGAGTGCGAGTTCCAATCCTTTCTGATCCGCCCGAAGCCCTAGCGTGTGCATCGTGTTACCGAGTGTGTCGCGTAGGTGAAAATCGATGGGATCTAGTTCCAGTTTTCCGGCTTCAATCTTGGACAAGTCGAGGATATCGTTGATTAGAATCAACAGCGCATCGGCAGATGCCTTAACCGTTTCGAGGTAACCCCGCTGATTGGGTGCCAGCTCCGTATCCAGCGTGAGCTCTGTAAAGCCGACAACCCCGCTCAGAGGCGTGCGAATCTCATGACTCATGTTGGCCAGAAACGCACTCTTGACGTGCGTTGCGGCTTCGGCGGCGTCTTTCGCTTCGGTCAGTTCGGCGTTTTTGGCTTCGAGGACGAGGCGGTTGTGGCGCTCTTGTTCGAGCATCTGGCGGCGTTGGGCGTAGTAACGACCGCCAAACACAACCGATGAGACCAACAACGCCAGGACACCCCCTGCTGAAGGGAAAGAAATCCATCCGTTGAGATACCACGGCGGGACAACCTTCAACGTCACGCTCGCAGGTTCGGAGTAGTTGAGGTCTTGGTCAATCGCTCGCACGGCGAAAGTATATGTTCCGGATTTCTTGAAGGTGTAATCAAATGCCGTTGCCTTGGTGGGCTGACGCCAACCGTTATCGACTTCCTTGATGCGATATTGATATTGCCGTTTCTCCAACGGGGTTTTGAAATCGAGAGCATGATATTTGATGGTGACGCGGGTTCCAGACGTGATAGACGGAACTTCGGTCGGGGCAGCGTCAAATTCGGTGGTCTGAACCGAGACTATTTGTACCTTTGGTGAGACGGTGCTCTGCTGGTAGCGGGTTACACCGCCCTCGGTTCCGAGCCAGATTAATCCGTCCAGATCTTGATAAATCGCGGAAACCGTGTCACCAGTCAGCCCATCGCGTGTATCCAGTGATGACCATGTCGTGCCATCATATATGGACACGCCACCGTTTCTCGTTCCAAACCACATAACGCCGTCGGGAGTTTCGTGAATCGAAGCAACATCGTTACTTGCCAGCCCGTTTTTTGTGGTGAAGTTGACAAACGTCTTTCCATCATAACGGGAGACACCGCCATCATAAGTGGCAAACCATATCATTCCGCGTGAATCTCGATAGATGTCGGTGACATAGTTACTCACCAAGCCATTGTCAGTGGTAAGGTTGACGAACTTCTGTCCATCGTAACGGGAAATACCTGCCCCGTATGTGCCAAACCAAACCTGTCCATCCAAGTCACAGTAAACTGCACGAATTGCGTTGCTTGCTAACCCGTTCTCGGTAGTGAAGTTAACAAATTCCTTTCCATCGTATCGAGAAACACCACCGCCGTTGGTTCCAAACCACATGATGCCATCCGCATCTTGGTGGATAGCCATAACGCCGTTATCCGCTAACCCTTCTTCTGTGGTAAAGTTTACGAAAGTGCTACCATCGTAACGACTGATGCCGGCTTCCCATGTCCCAAACCACATGACGCCATCTGG
>JADFGN010000257.1 GCA_022567695.1 Candidatus Poribacteria bacterium
CCTGATCGACAAATTTCGGTGCAACCCCTTCCTTGGCGATAGCAAGCCTTCCATCTCCAATTTCACTTTCCGCCTTCACGGAGAGTGTGCCGCAGAAAACGACCTTCTTTGCGTTCTGCGAGATGTCGATAAATCCGCCACAACCAGGGATGCGGCTGCCGAACTTGCTGACGTTCACATTGCCGTGTTGGTCTACTTGTGCGTGCGAAAGAAACGCGATGTCAATTCCGCCGCCTTGATATGAGTCGAACTGATACGGCTGATCTAAGATCGCCATCGGGTAATACATTACTCCTGAATCCAATCCGCCCGCCGGAATACCGCCGAGACTCCCCTGCTCAATACTCAAGGTAATCCGATCTCGAATCCCGCTTTCTTCAGCGATCATTCCCACTCCAAAAGGCATCCCGAACCCTAGATTAACAACAGCGTTTGGTCGTAATTCCATTGCCGCACGCTTTGCAATGATTTTGCGCTCATCGAGGGAAAGCCTGCCCATACTGAGTTCACCTTCGCGAACATCGCCACACAAAGCCGGGTCATAATCGATTTGGTATGTCTGCGTCTGCTCCGCATCCAAAACAATGGCATCGACAAAAATGCCGGGAATTTTCACCATGCGCGGATCGAGGCCACGTTCCCCAACCATTCGCTTGACCTGTGCGACAACTTTTCCGCCGGAGTTTCTCGCGGCTTGCGCCACTGATAGCATCTCGAAATATGCCACTTCCTCTTCCATCGAGATGTTGCCATCGGGGTCCGCAGTCGTACCGCGCACGAAGGCAACATTCACAGGGAAGCTGTGATAGAAAAGATATTCCTTTCCGCGCAGCGTAACCACTTCCACTAAATCTTCCTGCGTCCTTGCGTTCAGTTTGCCGCCCTCGATGCGAGGGTCTACAAACGTATACAAGCCGACATGCGTGATGTAGCCCGGTGCAGCGGCGGCAATACTTCGCATGAGGCAGGATAACGCGCCCTGCGGGAAATTGTACGCCTCGATTTTATCGTCGATAGCAAGTTTCGCCATCGCTGGTGACATCCCCCAATGTCCACCGATGTCTCGCTTGATCAAACGCTCATCGGCGAGATGTCCTAAACCCCGCTGGGCTTGATCGCCCATGCCGCTGATATGCACGACCGTGAGATCTCGCGGTTGAAGCGATGACTTAAATCGTCCCCCCAATGCCTGCATCAGTTTTTCAGGAATGGCGTGTCCCGCGCCGCTCCCACCGATGACGAGTGTATCGCCAGCTTGTACCATCTGTGCAGCTTCTTCTGCTGTTATAACCGGTTTTGCCATGCAGTTTCTCCTAAACTACAAAATGCTATGAGTCTGGTAGGGATGCCAAGAAGGTGTCAATTTTCGCCTTGAATTGATTCCACACATCGACAACGAGGAGAACAGGTTCTTCCATCTTACTCCACTTCAGTCGGTCACAATATGCGTGTCGAAAAAAGTGTCTGAAACTTAAATAGCCATCCAATTGACTTACCATCTCGACTGAAATGAGCGGTTTTCTATTTGTTGTCTCTTTTGTTATCTGATCTAATAGCCTTCTATGCCAGTCTGCCTCGGCAGGTACTTCTTTATCAAGCTCTTTTGCGATAGATAAGCAGATATTTTCGATACCATTGTAAAAAGAGTGGAGGACACTTGCCAATGTCGTTATCTCGACCAAATTTGGCTCCTTGATTTGAACTTGTGTTAAAAGTGCCGCGTAAGATTCAAAGAGCAACCGATCGATTGATTCGATCTCAAACCGGATTTGAGATCGCATATTCTCAAGCGACACGCTTCAATTCTCCTCTTTTTTTAATGTACTTGACAAAGGGATCATCGTCATCCAAATCGACAAGATTAGTCAAATGCTCCAATCGACGAAGAAGCTCTCCCCACGTATTAAAGAAGAGACGGGGCGGGCATCCCCTGATGGCTAAATCGAGCTCTGAAGCCTCGGTTGCTTCTCCATTGGCAAGCGGGCCAAAAATGAAAATTTCCCGACAACCCACCTCTTTAAGAATTTTAACGGCTAAATCGAGATCTTTCTGAAAATGCTCAGGAATTTGAATCATCTGACTCCTCCCAATATGTTTATTGAGCCCATTCATTTTTTCTCACGTTTCCGATTCAAAAACGCTTCCAGCCCACTCTTGACTTCCGGTGTTGTAAAGCAGGCGGATAACGCCAACGATTCGTAAGAAATCTCAAATCCATTCTCCGGCATCGGATGTCGAGTCAACGCAGCTTTGGCAGCCCGAAGGGCAACAGGGCTCTTTTTCGCGAGTGATTCAGCAATCTGTGTTATTTCCTTCATCAAATCTTGCTTCGGAACGACACGATTTACCAAGCCCAAATTCAAGGCGGTTTGGGCATCGATCCGTTCACCCAAAAATACAAGCTCCTTCGCTTTTGCTTCGCCGATGAGATTGAGCAAGCGATGTGTTCCTCCCCACCCCGGAAACCAGCCGTGCGTAATCTCCGGCAATCCGAAACTCGCAATGTGAATGGGGTACGCCGATATTTCTTGACAAAGAGGGCGAATCGTCGTAGTATTCTTATTTGCTAACTTCTTTGAAAACGAGGAGATTCCGATGACCGAACAAATCGAAGCGATTTATGAAAATGGCGTTTTTCGCCCACTTCAGCAAATCAACCTGCCCGAAGGAGAGCGATGAATAAGCTGTTTGTGGACACATCTGGTTGGATTGCGCTCATCAACCGCTCTGATAATTTGCATGCCACTACAACGCAAATTTACAATGACCGATTTTCAACCGGATGGGATTTTATCACACACACTGGCATCATGCTGGAAGTCGGTAATGGCATGTCACGAGTTCGGCGTCGACACCTCGCCGTACAGCTTAAAGCACGGATTGATGCATCAGCACGGATAGAAGTTGTCCGGCTCACCGAAGAACTTTACGAGAATGGCTGGCAGATGTACACGACTCGGTCTGATAAGGATTGGGGAATTGTGGGCTGCATCAGTTTTGTTATGATGCAGGAGCGTGGTTTGACCGAAGCTCTAACTGCCGACCAACACCTCCAACAAGCCGGATTCATTACACTCTTGTGAATCGAATTGCTACGGACGGGTTGGGCCTCCATCCGGCAATCGGGTTTGTGTCCACATCTCGACTTCATCCCGACACGGATACTTTGCCGCAAGTTTTTCATTGACATCAATTCCCAAACCCGGTTTGTCATTCGGATACATGTATCCATTGCGCACTTCGGGTGTTCCGGGGAAGACTTCGTACACAAGCTCAGAGAATCGACACCATTCCTGAATCCCGAAATTCGGCGCCCACAGATCGAGATGCAAATTTGCGGCATGTCCCACAGGGGACGTATCGCCGGGGCCGTGCCATGCGGTACGAATGCCGTGCATATTAGCGAATGCCGCAACATTTCGCGCCGGTGTGAGTCCACCCATCTGGCTGACGTGCATCCGAATGAAATCGATCAGCTTACTTGCAATCAAAGGCTGCCATTCACGCGGGTTGTTGAACAATTCCCCCATCGCAATCGGTGTGCAGCACTGTTGACGGATATGATGAAACCATTCAATATCCTCTGGTGCCAATGGATCTTCCAAAAAGAAAAGCTTGAAACGCTCGACATCTTTAGCAAACTGTACCGCTTCGATGGGCCTCAAACGCTCGTGAATATCATGCAGAAGTTCGACTTCGTCCCCGATTTCTGACCGAACATGCTCGATCATCTGCAACGTACTCCGTGTATACTCTCGTGGGTGGAAGTACGCACCGTCCGGAGATCCGTCAGGTTTTGCAAGCTGACTTACCAATCCCCCATAGCCCCCGATTTGGATACGTATGTAGTGATACCCCGCTTCCATAAATTTTCGGACGTTCTCTGCGACCTCTTCCGGGCTACTGCCTCCCGCATGACCGTAAACCGCCGCACCTTCACGACACTTTCCACCCAAGAGTTGATAAACAGGCATCCCCGCCTGTTTCCCTTTAATATCCCAGAGGGCCCCATCCACACCGGACACCGCATTGCTTAAAACAGGCCCGTTGCGCCAGTAACTATGAACCATGCCCATCTGCCAGATCTCCTCAATTCGGGATACATCTCGACCAATCAGGAATGGTTTTAAATGCTTCTCGATTGCATTGTAAACCGCGTGAAAACGTTGTGTGAATGTCGCGCAACCTAAACCGTATAGCCCCGGCTCTGATGTTATGATTTTGACAATGATCAAGCGTGACCCGGCTGGCTGTGTCATAATCGTTTGGACATCTTTAATAGTTACTGCAGCCATTTTATCCTCCGTAAAATCGTGATTTACAACTGGAATCGGTAGCAGAATGCTCTTTGTTAATGTCGTGCCTTCGACTAACTCTGTCCATGACGCGACTCTCCGCTTCAACGGCGGATAGTCTACAATACGCATGAAAATTTGTCAATTGAATTTGGATGACGCTTCAAATTCTGTGTGGATTTTTTCGGCGAAACCTGCTATCATCTTCTGTAAATACTTGGAGGGTAATAATATGGAAATTCGTGTTGCGGGTGCGCAAATCCCCGTTACAAGAGATATACAGTCAAACCTTGCAACAATCAATCGGGCGATCGATTACGCGATTGGTGAAGCGGCGGATATTCTGCTCACGCCGGAGGGTTCCCTGAGTGGATACACGCATCAATTTGATCAAGAAGCAACCAAAGCCGCCCTTGATTGTGCGTTGCAGCGAGCCCGAGAGGCGAAATTAGGGCTTGCGCTAGGCACCTGTTTTGTGGAATCGGAGGATGGGAAATGCTACAATCAGATTCGATTTTACAAGTCGGATGGGGGGTATCTCGGATTCCACAGCAAGACGCTCACCTGTGGGAGTTTGACAGACCCACCACAAGGAGAGATTGATCACTACGCCATCAGCCCGCTTTTGACTTTTGATTTCAACGAGGTTCGCATTGGTGGCTTGATTTGCAATGACCTGTGGGCAAATCCGGGTTGTACACCGATTCCCGATTCACACCTGACGCAGAAACTCGCTGAGATGGATTCGAAGATTATTTTCCACGCGGTCAACGGTGGACGGAGTGACAGCGAGTGGTCTGATGTGGCGTGGCAGTATCATGAATCGAATCTCCGAATGCGTGCGAGAGCGGGGGGCGTCTGGATTGTGACGGTGGACAACTGTCAGCCTGTTGATATTCGCTGTTCATCCCCATCAGGGGTCATCAATCCTCAAGGGGAGTGGGTTTGTAAAACGCACTCTAAAGGTGAACAGTTTTTCAGTTACACGATTGCGGAAACTGATTAGGGGAAGGCTGCATGGCTGGATTCGGCGATCTGCCCATGGCGAATTGATGATTTAAACCTCAAAGATTGGAGGCAAACATGGTGAAGATAGCAGCTTATCAGGGCAGGTGTACTGATAATTTCGATGTGAATTTGGTAAATGTGTTTGGAATAATCGACAGAGCGGGGAAAGATGAGAACGACTTCCTGTGCTTCCCAGAAGGTTATCTGTCGAATTATAAAGCCGATTTGATGGTTCCATTAGACCATCCACGGGTGAGGGAGTTAATCGACTATACCCGAGAGTACGATATGGTAGTTATCGTTGGAATTTCAGAGCAAGTATCGGAGGAAGCTTTCAATACTGCGCTCATCCTGTATCAGGGAGAAATACTGGGAAAATATCGGAAAACAATGCTAACCGGGAGTGACAAGAAAGCTTTCGCTTCGGACTACGAACTCCCTGTATTTGAAGCCAAAGGCGTTCAATTTGGCGTTATCATCTGCCACGATTCATCCTTTATCGAACCCGCGCTGACCATGCGGTGGAAAGGCGCGCGACTTCTTTTCAGCCCACATTATAACAGTATTGCCTACGGCCGTATGGACGAGCATCGTACCCTTGTGCGAAATAACCACGTTGGGCTGTCGGTATTGCTACAGATGGTTGTGGTAAGAGCAAACGTCATCGGTGGAGATGAGAATTCCTTGGGCTATGGTGATAGCGCAATTTTCTCACCACTTGGAGTTCCTGTCGCAACCGCTCCGCTTTTCAAAGAAGCACTGATTTCTGCTGAGTTTGATGATTCGGTTTTTACAAAGGAAAGTTGGCGAACACGTCAGGAAATCCCGCTTGAAGTTTACCGCCAGTTGTGGACGGTTGCAAGCGACGATCTGAAACCGCGAGAAGCGCAATAGATGAAGCGAGGCGTGCCTCAAACATCTGTATTTTAATTGACGCCTACTTTTGAGGAATGCTATACTTCTGAATCACAAATCGCAAATAATTTACCCGCCTCCAAAACGGGAAGATGAACCACATAAACAGTGAGGATCTTGATGAATCGAACCTTTGTCCTTCTTTTACTGGCTTGCTGGATGTTGTGTGCCTGCCAATCCCAAGACTCTCGGAAGCAACAACCCACTTCAAAAGCTGAAACATCTACCCAACGAGCTCGACCCCCAGCTGCGACTTTGCCTCGCTCTACGGATTGGCCAATGTTTATGTATGACATGTATTTCTCAGGTCAAAGCCCTGACCAGCATTTGAAACCACCCCTCAAGCTGAGTTGGAAGTTTAAAACGGGCGGGCCAATTAAAGCAGGTCCTGTCGTTGCCAACGGCGTTGTTTATGTTGGTTCGAGCGATCACAAGCTATATGCCCTTGATGCGAAAAAGTGGGGAATCAAATGGACTTTCAAGGCAGATGATGCCATCCGTTATCCGGCATCCGTTTGGAATAATCGGGTCTACTTTAGTGCCAGAGATAATCGATTATACGCCCTTGATGCTGAAACAGGTAAATTAATCTGGCGGTTTCAATCGCAAACATGGATGGATTCTCCGCCGATTATTTTCAATGGGAAGGTTTACATCGGCGCGTTTACTAAGAAGATTCATATCCTCAATGCAACAACAGGGGTAGTGGAGGCGCAACTCGAAGGGCGAACCCAGATTAACGGTGTAGACTATGTTTGTACTCAAGGGGAGTTACGCCCAGTTGCGCCCCAACATCAGGTCGATCTCTGGCGGAGTCACACGCCTTACACGTATAGTTATCCCGCAATAGCCAACCGTGTCGCCTACATCGGTGCACGCGATAATCAAATTCATGCCTTAGATGTTGAATCAAAAGCGGAAATTTGGTCCTTTGAAACAAAGGGGTTTGTCGATGCCACGCCTGCAATTGCAGATGGAATGCTTTACGTGACATCGTATGATGGCTACGTTTATGCCTTTGACAATCAGCCCGTTGAAACACCTCCAGTCCAAGATGCTTCTACTGTTTTAGAAGCATCTGAAGAGAGCCAAGCGCTTCCACTAAACGAGAGCAAAAACCAATCAGTCGGTACTGTGGTCCACGACGAAGCGCCTGTTTACATGAATAACGATCGGGCGTCTGACGTGAAGTTGCGGCTCAACGATGGTGTTGAATTATTGATTGTTAATCAGGTGGCGGGATGGTATCAGGTTGAACTCCCGAATGGAGAAATCGGGTGGATGGATAGGTTTGCGATTGGCTTATTTGAAGGAACCGAGGAGATCCAATTTAACAGAGCAATCTGCTCAACGCCCCGGACGCTGGAGTTGATCGAGGGGGCGGAGTTTCCTCACTGGTCACCCGACGGGCAGTTAATCGCATTCTTGAAAAGGACAGACCTATCCGGAAGGTATTGGGAAGCGCGTGAACTCTGGATTACGGATAGCCGCGCAAAGCGGTTTCGGAAGCTCTGCCAAGGACGATTTTACAATCCGCATCTGTCGTGGTCACTTAACAGCAGTCTGATTGCCTTTGAAGCCTACGAAGAAAGTGACAGCTTCGTGTGGATATTTGATCGGCAAGCGGCACGCCTCATCAAATTGGTAAAAGGCGATGCGCCGGCATGGTCGCCGGTCGCCAATCAGATCGCGTTCAGACGATGGGAGGAAGGGGTTGACATCACTTATCGAATCAATAGCGACAAGTCTGGCTTGACACCGATTGCACGCATTCCTATCCAAGGACGGAGGAGTTCTTTCAGTTATCTAGACCCACCCTCATGGTCGCCGGATGGGCAACGGATCGCGATCGGACTCGACCATCAGCATTACAAATCAGCACATTCACGGATTCGAATCCATGATACGAACGGCGCAAAATTGGTAGAAATCCGAACACAGGCTCAGAAGGTGAAACAGATTGAGTGGTCGCCTGATGGTTCGCAGCTTGCTTACGTGCTTGTCGGAAATCCACGACCCGACCCCGTCCTCGATAAACAGCTCCACTTCGTCGATTTGAGTTCGCCCGATCAGGCAAGCATCCTCAAACATACCTCTCCATCGTGGTCGCCACAAGGGAAGCAGTTGGCTTATGCCGAACGCGAGGACTGCATGGGGCTGCAATGGAAGGTGTGGGTGTACGATCTCCAGACCAAGAAGCGTCTAGCGATTGCCCGCACGACTATCAACTTGGCGTCCATCAAGTGGCTTCCCAACGGAAAGCGTCTGTGTTTATGGCATACCTCCTCCTACTTGCGAGATGGAAAATACAAGCCCGCGAAGACGAGGGGCTGGATTGTTGATGTCTCTGAGCTTGAAGGAAATTAGGGAAGTAAATCGTGATGTTACAACGACTTCATAGGGGTTAACCAAATGGAACTAGAAAGCTACTTCGACTTTATCAACGAAAACGCCATCCGAATCAAAGGACACCGTATCGGCATTGAACACGTGTTACGTGATTATCAAGAGGGCGCAAGTCCCGAGGAAATCCTCCTGCGCTATCCAACGCTCACCCTTGAGAAAATCCACGCGACTATCACCTATTATTTGGCAAACAGAGAAGAAGTGGATGCTTACATGAAACGGGTCACACAGATACAAGAGGAAGCGTGGCAAGAGCAAGAGCAGAATCCTCCAGAGTTCGTCGTGCAATTGCGTAAGCGGCTTGAGCCCTATCGAAAAGCCCTTCGTGAAGGCAAACTCTCTTCGATGCCGAGGGCGGCCGAATGATTCGTTTTTTACTGGATGAGCATGTGAGTTCCGCAATTCAACGGCAATTGCGTCGCCTTGACTCTCAGATTGATGTGTTGAGAGTCGGTGAAGAGGATGCGCCGCCAAAAGGCACATTAGACCCAGAGATTCTGGTTTGGCTCGAACAGAATAATTACATTCTGGTTACCGAGAATAGAAACACAATGCCAGCACATTTTGCCGACCATCTTGCCGCTGGTCAGCATGTGCCCGGTATTTTGTGTATCCGTCCCAATGTTACCATAGGGCGCATTATCGATGAACTCTACACAATCTGGTACGCTTCGTCAGCCGAGGAATACCGAGATCGTGTGCAATTCATTCCGTTATAGTCGGTCCAAAAGGAAATTAGGAAAGTTGGATGAGCGGGCTGTTTTAAAGGAGAAAAGAATGAGCAAGAAGGTCTTTATCAGTTACTGTCACGCACAGGGTGACTGGGTGTTGAATCGGCTGGTGCCGTGTCTGAAAGCGGGCGGGGTGGAGGTGTCTATTGACCACGAACGTTTTCAAGCGGGCGGGGCGGTTGTACAACAGATGGACGAGGCCCAAGATGCAGCGGACGTAAACCTCCTCGTGTTCTCCCCCCAATATCTCAAAAGCGACTACTGCCGCCACGAAATGCTCCGAGCGATCAACCAACCGCTTTGGTTTGAGAAAGGTTCGGTCATTCCGATTAAGCGGATTGAATGCGAACTTCCCGATCGGATAAAGACAGCAAACCCACTTTATGTGAGCTTGCGTGGGGCCGAAAAAGCAGATCAATGGGATTTATTGATGAAGACGTGCGAAGCAGACCTCGGCGTCAACGCACTCGACTGGCTGAGGGTCCGCGACGATATTCGCCGGTACCTGGAACGGAACGAGTCCGTAAACCTCGTGGTCTACGGGAATCCCAAATGGCGCGAGTTGATTGACCACCTCCGCGACGACTTTCTAAACGACCTCGGCATCGTGGATTTAGAGCAGGGAAAGACTGCGCCACGTCGGGGCCTCGTGTCTGAAATTTTAAGAACCTTTGGCATAATCACCCCCATCCCTTCGGACCCGGGAGAAGACCTGGTGATTTTAGACCGCATGCTCTCTGAGCGTCAGCTATCGCGGCTGGCACTCTTGCATTTTGATCTGGTTCCTT